>NZ_CP012184.1:2100975-2412387 GCF_001420995.1 Pseudonocardia sp. EC080619-01
ACGCCCGTTCCACCAGCACCCGGCTCTCGGACGTGGCGCGCGGCGTCGTCGAGGGCACCCTCGACACCGCGACGATGACGCCGTCCGAGGGGACCGCCTGACCCTCTGCCGCAGGGCCGCCGCCCCGCCGTTCAGGGCGTGAACCCACGAAAGGGGGTACCGGGCGCCGCCTCCGCGGAGCAGTATTTTCCGACCCGCCCCGGACCCCGGCGGCTGTAGGACACAGTCGACGAGCGCGCCCGGAACCGGACCGGTACCCCGTGCGCGGACACGGAGGGACCCGTGCGGCGGACACCCGTGCAGATCCTCGCGGCGGAGCCACACCCCGCGCCGGTACCCCCTGCCGGGAAGGACCGGACACCGCTCCCCGCCGGCACCGGACCACCCCGCCTCCCGAGCCGCTCGTAGCGGACCGGCGACGACGACCGCCCAGGAGCGGCGTCGCCGCCACCGCGGTCACCGGAGACGACCAGGGAGAACGCATGCACGGGTCGCACCCACCACTCGACCCCGCCACGGACCACCTCCAGCGCCGCAGACTCCGCCGGCTCCCCCGGCCGCGGGACGCGGCGGCGCACGTCCTGCGCCGCATCCCCGTACCGGGGCGCAGACCCCCCGGACACGACGACGATCCCGGCCCGGAGCCGGACGCCCGGCGGTCCGCGGAGCCCGGCCCGGCGACCTACCTGCTGGTCCACGACCGGATGGCGGACTCCGGTCACGTGCACGAACGCGGCTGGGAGCTGCAGGCGTGGAACGGCCGGGTGCGGAGCTGGTCGATCACGCTGGCCGCGCGCGGCGCCGGGCACGGGGCACCGGCCCGGGTCGCGCAGGCCGTGGCCGTCCGGGTGCTGGGCGAGCGCGACGTCGTCGTGCGGGCCTGGCACCCCTGCGGCGCCGACCACGTGCCGGTCTTCCTCGCCGGGGTCGGGCCCGCACGGCGGCGGGCGGTCCCCGGCCCGGGGGCCCGGCGGTGACCGGCACGGCGTCCCGGCCCTCGCCGACGGGCGACACCCTCGCCCGGCCCGTCCTCGTGGTCGACACCCACGAGCTCGTGGGCACCGCGCTCGCGATGGAGCTGCAGTCGGCGGGCGAGCGGGCCGCGTTCTACCCGCCCCGGTCCCTCGAGACCGTGCGGCGGCTGACCCGGCACGGCGAGGGGATCGTCGTGCTCGAGCTCGACCTGGGGCACGACGAGTTCGGGAACCGGATCGACGTCGCGACGCTGATCCCCGACCTGACGGCGGCGGGCTGGCGGGTCATCGTGCTGACCGGCAGCTCGGACGCCGTGCGGATCGGGGCGGCGCTCGACGCGGGCGGCTACCTCTGGGTGTCCAAGCGCGAACCGCTGAAGGCGCTGCTGGAGGCCGTCCAGCAGGCCCGCAACGGCCGGAGCCCGCTGTCGTCGGCCCGCCGGGAGGACCTCGTCCGGCACTTCCTGACCCACCGGAACCGGGCCCTCCAGGACGACGCCCGGCTCGCCACGCTGACCCCGCGCGAGCACCAGGTCCTCGCCATGCTCGCGGCGGGTCACCGGGCCCGGACGATCGCGGACACCCTGGTCGTCTCGCTCGCCACGGTCCGCACGCAGATCGGCTCGATCCGGACGAAGCTGCAGGTCACCTCGCAGCTCGAGGCGGTGGCGGTGTACTCCCGCGCCCGCAAACGCAGCCGCGAGTGGTCCGGCACGTGACCGGACCCGCCGAGATGCGGCTCAGCGTCGTCCGGTGATCGACGAATCGCGCTGAGCCGCATCTCGGCGAGGGTGTGCTCCGGGCTCAGCCCTCGAGTGCGGCGTCCAGGTCGATCCGGACGCCGGTCAGCGCCTTCGAGACCGGGCAGCCGTCCTTGGCGGCGCGGGCCGCCTGCTGGAACCCGTCGTCGTCGAGGCCGGTGACCTCGCCGCGGACCTTCAGCGTGATGCCGGTGAGCTTGAAGCCACCGTTGTCCTTGTCCGGCCCGAGCGAGACGTCCGCGGACACCTCGAGCGACTCGGGCGTCCCGCCGGCCTCGGCCACGTTCGCCGACAGCTGCATCGCGAAGCAGGCGGAGTGGGCCGCGGCGATCAGCTCCTCGGGCGAGGTGTTGCCGTTCGCCTCCTCGGCGGAGCGCTTCGGGAAGCTGACCTCGTAGGTGCCGATCTTCGAGCTGCTCAGCTCGACCTGACCGGAACCCTCCTCGAGCGTGCCGTTCCAGGCGGTGCGAGCGCTGCGGGTGGGCATCGTGCCTCCAGGCGGATCGGAATCAGTTGTGCACAACCGGATGGCCCGGCCGCGCTTCCGTCCACTCCGTTCCCGGTGGCCGTCGCGCCGAAACGCGCCGGGCCACCGGGCGGCAGGTCACTCCCGGATCTCGACCCGGTCGCCCACCTGGAGCGCCCCGAACCAGCGCTCGGCGTTCGCCCGGTCCAGGCGCACGCAGCCCGCCGACGGCGAGTCCACGTTGCCCTCGTGGAAGGCGATCCCGCCCGGTGCGAAGAACACCGCGAACGGCATCGGCGCGTTGTCGAACTCCGCGCTGCGGTGGTCCCGGTTCTTCCACTCGACCTGGAAGGTGCCGAGCGGGGTCGACTGCCCCTGCCCGCCCGGCGCCGCGGGCACCGGGCCGACCTCGATCCGCCCGTCCTTGATCAGCCAGGCCTTCCGGCCGGCGCGGTCGACGCACGCGCGCGCCTCGGTGCTGCACGGGGTGCCCTCGGTGCGGCCCTCGGCCCGGGCGTCCGAGCCGCCGTCACCGCCGCCCTCGCCGCCCTCGCCGCCGCCGTCCTGCGACGACCCGCGCCCGCGGTCACCGTGATCGTCCGGGCCCTCCGGCGGCGCGGCCGACGCCGTCCCGACCAGCCCGGCGAGCAGCACGCCGAGAGCCAGGGCCACCACTGTGGCCAGGACCGTCACCACGCGGGAACGCCGGCGGCGTCCCCCGACCTCGCGCGTCATCGCACTCCTGTCGTCACTCCGGTCACGGCCCGGACTCCGGCCGCGTGCCCGGTTGAACGACACCTCGCGGCGGCGGTTACCACCCGAAGGTTTGATCTTCGACGAGGCCACCCGAACGGGGTGTGCCGGTCACCGTGGGTAGGACGCGGCGCCCCTCCCGTGAGGGGCCGGGGACGTCCCGGCCGGGCCCCGTACGATTCCCTTCCGTCACGGCGGGCCGGTCCACGCCGACCCCCTGTCGTGTGGCTGAGCGCACGGGCCGCCCGGACGGGCGGCGGTGGACCCCAGCAGGAGGAACCGAACATGCCCGACCCCCATCAGGGCGACGACGGGGGACCGACCGACCCCGCCCGCGCCGCGGTCGCCGCGGGGGTGGTCCTCGCCGCAGGCGCCGGCTCCCGGATGCGCTCGGCGACCCCCAAGGTCCTGCACCCCCTCGGCGGCAGGCCCATGCTCGGGCACGCGCTGCACGCCGTGGCGGGTGTCCGGCCGGAGCACCTGGTGGTCGTCGTGGGGCACCAGCGCGAGCGGGTCGCCGGTGCCGTCACCGGGTTCTCCGGGGAACTCGGCCGCGAGGTCGCGACCGCCGTGCAGGAGCAGATGCTCGGCACCGGCGACGCGGTGCGCTGCGGCCTGACCGCGCTCCCGGCGGACCTGACCGGCACCGTGCTGGTGACCTACGGCGACGTCCCGCTGCTCGACTCCACGACGCTGTCGTCGCTGGTGACCGAGCACGAGCGGCACGCGGCGGCCGTGACCCTGCTGACCGGCGAGCCCGCCGATCCCACCGGGTACGGGCGGATCGTGCGCGACGGCCCGGCCGGTGCGGTGACGGCGATCGTCGAGCACTCCGACGCCGGGCCGGAGCAGCGGGCCATCGGCGAGGTCAACTCCGGGGTCTACGCCTTCGACGCGGAGTTCCTGCGCGCGGGCGTCACGGGGCTCGCCGCGCACAACGAGCAGCAGGAGCTGTACCTGACCGACCTGGTCGAGAGCGCCGTCGCCGGCGGGCGGACGGTGCACGCCGTCCGCTGCGACGACGAGTGGCTGCTGCGGGGCGTCAACGACCGGGTGCAGCTGGCGGAGCTGCGGGCCGAGCTGAACCGCCGGGTGCTGCGCGGCTGGATGCTCGCCGGCGTCACCGTCGTCGACCCGGCCACGACGTGGGTGGACGTCCAGGTGGAGCTGGGGACCGACGTCGTCCTGCACCCGGGGACGCAGCTGCACGGCGCGTGCACCGTCGGCGAGGGAGCCGAGATCGGCCCGGACACCACGCTGACCGCCTGCGCGGTCGGGGCCGGCGCGACGGTCGTCCGGACCCACGGCTCGGACTCCGAGATCGGCGAGGGCGCCTCGGTCGGCCCGTTCGCGTACCTGCGCCCGCACGCCCGGCTCGGAGCCCGGGGCAAGATCGGCACCTTCGTCGAGGTCAAGAACGCCGACATCGGCGCGGGCAGCAAGGTGCCGCACCTGACCTACGTCGGGGACGCGTCGATCGGCGAGATGAGCAACATCGGCGCCTCGTCGGTGTTCGTGAACTACGACGGCGTCCGCAAGCAGCGGACGACGATCGGTTCGCACGTCCGGACCGGCTCCGACACCATGTTCATCGCCCCGGTCACGGTCGGGGACGGCGCCTACACCGGAGCCGGGACGGTGCTCCGGTCGGACGTCCCGCCGGGGGCGCTCGCGGTGTCGGGTGGGACACAGCGCACCATCGAGGGGTGGGTGACCCGCAAGCGCCCGGGCACCCCGGCCGCCGAGGCGGCCGAACGGGCGGGCTCCGGCCCGGCCGGCGACGGCACATCCGGCGGCGTCGACCACGACGCCGGGAACAACAGCGACAACAGCGACAACAGAGACCTCAGCCGAGGAGGCACCGCACGGTGAGCGCGATCGCAGGCACGCCGAAGAAGAACATGATGCTCTTCTCGGGGAGGGCGCACCCGGAGCTGGCCGACCACGTGGCCAAGGAGCTCGACGTCACGGTCACTCCGCAGTCGGCGTACTCCTTCGCCAACGGAGAGATCTTCTGCCGCTTCGAGGAGTCGGTCCGCGGCAGCGACGCGTTCGTGATCCAGGCGCACTCCGCCCCGATCAACGACGCGATCATGGAGCAGCTGATCATGGTCGACGCGCTGAAGCGCGGTTCGGCCAAGCGGATCACCGCCGTCATGCCGTTCTGGGGCTACGCCCGCCAGGACAAGAAGCACCGCGGCCGCGAGCCCATCTCGGCCCGGCTCGTCGCGGACATGTTCAAGACCGCCGGTGCCGACCGGATCCTGACCGTGGACCTGCACACCTCGCAGATCCAGGGCTTCTTCGACGGCCCGGTGGACCACCTGTTCGCGCTGCCCGTGCTGGCGCAGCACATCAAGGACACCCGGCCGGACGAGAACTTCGCGGTCGTCTCGCCCGACTCGGGTCGCGTGCGGCTCGCCGAGCGCTGGGCCGACACCCTCGGCGGGACCCCGCTGGCGTTCATCCACAAGACCCGCGACCCGCTGAAGCCGAACGAGGCGGTCGCGAACCGGGTCGTCGGCGAGATCGAGGGCCGCTGCTGCGTGGTCATCGACGACATGATCGACACCGGTGGCACGGTGGCGAAGGCGGTCGAGGTGCTGCTGAAGGAGGGCGCGACCAAGGTCGTCGTCGCGGCGACGCACGGCGTGCTCTCCGGCCCGGCCACCGAGCGCCTCGCCAACTGCGGCGCCGACGAGGTGATCTTCACCGACTCGCTGCCGATCCCGGCCGAGAAGCGCTTCGACAAGATGACCGTCCTGCCGATCGCGCCGCTGCTGGCCGAGGCGATCCACCAGGTCTTCGAGGACGGCTCGGTGACCAGCCTGTTCGACGGCAACGCCTGACCGACGCCTGATCCCGGCGGTCCCCGGACGGCGCTCCACCTTCGTGGTGGGGCGCCGTTCGCCGTTGCGGGCGGGGGCCCGGACGTGTAGTGGAGGGCGTCGCGTAGACTTCCGCCATCTCCGCGGCGAGGGCGGGTGCACCTTGACCCGCCGTGATCGACGTGAACCGATCCCGGTCGGCTCCTCGCCGCGCGCCTCCATCCGCAGCAGATCTACGAGGAGCACGGACCCGTGGCCCAGACCCGCATCCCCGCCGAGAACCGCACCGAGTTCGGCAAGGGCGCAGCCCGCCGCACCCGCCGTGCCGGCAAGATCCCCGCCGTCCTCTACGGGCACGGCACCGACCCGGTGCACCTGTCGCTGCCGTCGCTGGAGTTCGCGGCCGTCGTCCGTGACCAGGGCCGCAACGCCGTGCTCGAGCTGGACGTCGACGGCAGCAAGCCGCAGCTCGCGCTGACCAAGACCGTGGTCGTGCACCCGCTGCGCCCCTACATCGAGCACGTCGACCTCCTCGTCATCAAGCGGGGCGAGAAGGTCGAGGTCGAGCTGGACGTCGTCGTCACCGGCGACGCCGCCCCGGGCTCGCTGGTCACCCAGGACCTGAACACCGTCCTGGTCGAGGCCGACGCGCTGAACATCCCGGAGAACATCGAGGTCTCCGTGGAGGAGGCCGAGATCGGCACCCAGTACTACGCGAAGGACCTGCGCCTGCCGAACGGCGTCGAGCTGCGCACCGACGAGGAGTACCTCGTCGTGCAGGTCGTCCCGGCCCCGACCGAGGAGGACCTGGAGGCCGAGATCGACACCGAGGGTGCCGGTGTCGTCGAGGACCCGTCCGACGACGAGGAGGCCGCCGGCGAGTCGGCCGAGGCGTCCGAGTCCTCCGAGGGCGACTCCGACAAGTGAGTGCGGTGCCGGGTCCCGCGCTCGTCGTCGGGCTCGGGAACCCGGGCCCGGAGTACGAGGGGACCCGGCACAACGTCGGTACCCGCGTCGCCGCCCTGCTGGCGGCGCGGGCCGGCGCCGGCCGGTTCTCGGTCCACAAGCGGTCGAACTCCGACGTGGCCCAGGGCCGGCTGGCCGGCCGCCCGGTGACCGTGGCCGTCCCCCGGACGTACATGAACCTCTCGGGCGGTCCGGTCACCGGTCTCGTGAAGTACTTCTCGGTCCCGCCGACCGAGGTGATCGTGATCCACGACGAGCTGGACCTCGACTTCGGCCTCGTCCGGCTCAAGCGGGGCGGCGGCGAGGGCGGGCACAACGGCCTGCGCTCGATCAGCCGCTCGCTGGGGACGAAGGACTACCTGCGGGTCCGGTTCGGCATCGGCAGGCCGCCGGGTCGTCAGGACCCGGCGGACTACGTGCTCAAGCGGTTCTCGGGCGCCGAGAACAAGGAGCTCGACCTGGGGCTGGACCTGGCCGCCGACGCCGCCGAGGCGCTGCTGTCCGACGGCCTGGAGCCGGCCCAGAACCGCTTCCACCCGCTCTCGGGCTGACCCCCTGACCCCGCGGGGTCAGCGCGGGGCGGTCAGCAGGTCGGCGGTGGCGGCGCGGCGGAGCTTGCCCGACGGCGTCTTCGGCAGGCTCCCCGGCGCCAGCACCGCGACCTCGGCGGGCCGGACCCCGACCGCGGACACCACCCGGCGGACGACGTCCGCGCGGATCGCCTTCACGGCGTCGTCGGTGTCGGCGCCCTTCGCCTCCACCGCGACGGCGAACGACTCGCGGTGCCGGCCCTCGCCCGCCGCGATCCGCACCGCGACGACGTTGCCCGCACGGACCCCGTCGGCCTCCCCCGCCGCACGCTCGATGTCGGTCGGGTAGATGTTGCGGCCGCCCATGATGATCACGTCCTTGGTGCGGCCGCAGACCACGACGGCGCCGCCGTCGGTCAGGTAGCCCTCGTCGCCGGTGTCGAACCACCCGTCTGCGTCCTGTGTGGACAGCGGGCCCTCCACGGTCAGGTAGCCGGGCGTCACGGCGGCACCGCGCAGGTGCAGCACGCCGACCTCGCGCGGCCCCAGGTCCGCTCCCCCGGAGCCGACGACCTTCACCTCGATGCCGGGCAGCGGCGGTCCGAGCTCCGGGAACCCCCGGGCCGGGGCGGCACCGGCCGGCGTCGCGCGGCGGTGCGCCTCGAGCTCCTCGGCGTCGACCCGGTCCACCGCGAGACCGGTGTGGACCGGTGCGAACGCCACCCCGAGGGCGGTCTCCGCCATCCCGTAGGCGCACAGCACCGACTCGGGACGCAGCCCGAACCGGGCACCGGCCGCGGTGAACGCCTCGACCGCCGCGGGATCGACGGGCTCGGCACCGTTGAGCGCGATCCGCAGCGAGGACAGGTCGAGCTCGCCGTCGTCGACCCGGGCGAGCTGGCGGGCCAGCACCGCGTAGGCGAAGTTCGGGGCGGCGGTGACCGTGCCGCCGTAGCGCGAGATCAGCTCGGCCCACAGCCGTGGCCTGCCGAGGAAGTCGGCCGGGGTCACGGTGACGAGATCCAGGCCGACCGTCATCGGGACGGTCAGGAACCCGACCATCCCCATGTCGTGGAACAGCGGCAGCCACGACACCATCCGGTCGGTCGCCACGTCGAGCTGCGACGCGGTCACCATCGAGCCGATGTTCGCGTGCAGGTTCCCGTGGGTGATCCGCACGGCCTTCGGCGCGGCCGTCGACCCGCTGGTCAGCTGCAACAGCGCGGTGTCGCCCTCGTCGGCGACGTCCGCGGCGGCGGTGAAGGCGTCCGGGTCGCCGTCGAGCGAGTCGAGCGTCCGGAACGCGACCCCCTGCTCGGTCAGCACCGGCGCCAGCGCGTCGAACGGCGGCCCCAGCAGGACCATGGCCGCGTCGACCATCTTGAGCGTGGTGACGGTGTCTTCGGCCCAGACCGCCAGGTCGGTGCGGGGGGTCGGCTGGTGCAGCATCGTCACGCTGCCCCCGCACAGCCAGACCGCCTGCGCCGCGGGGGCGATCTCCGCGGGCTCGCCCGCCAGCACCCCGACCGCACCGCCGAACGGCAGCACGGGCTCGCCCGACGCGCCGGGCCGCCGCAGCGCGTCCGCGGACGCCAGGGCCGCCCGGTGCACCTCGGCCCAGCTCCGGCGGACCGGCTCGCGCGGCTCACCCGTCGTCATCCCGCGGGCGTCCCGATCGGGACCGGTCGCGGACTCCAGCATCATCGCCAGGAAGCGGGACATGGGCCCGACACTAGCGACGAATCACCCGTCCCCGCCGCGAAGATCGGTGACCGGCGGACCCGGACGGCCGCGGGCGTAGCATCCGGCGCCATGGGCGAGCAGCAGATCGGCACCCCTCCCACGGAGCTCTCCTCGGCGGTCGACGCGGTCCTGCCGGGAGCGCGCACCGACCTGGAGGCGCTGGTCCGCATCCCGAGCATCTGGGCCGACCCGGCGCACGCCGAGGACACCCGGCGCTCCGCCGACGCGGTCGCCGCACTCGCCCGCGACGCCGGCGCCTCGGAGGTGCGGGTCCTCGCCGCCGACGGCGGGGCACCGGCCGTCGTCGCGCACTGGCCCGCGCCCGAAGGCATGCCGACGGTGATGCTCTACGCCCACCACGACGTCCAGCCGACCGGCGGCGACGACAACTGGACCAGCCCGCCGTTCGAGCCGACCGAGCGGGACGGCCGGCTCTACGGCCGCGGCGCCGCCGACGACAAGGCCGGCGTCATGACCCACCTGGCGGTGCTTCGCGCCTACGACGGCCGGCCACCGGTCGGCGTGACGCTGTTCGTCGAGGGCGAGGAGGAGTCCGGCTCGCCGACGCTGTCCGCGCTGCTGGCCGAGCACCACGCCGCGCTCGCCGCCGACGTCATCGTGATCGCCGACGCCGCGAACCCGGCCGTCGACGTCCCGGCGCTGACCACCAGCCTGCGCGGTCTCGTCGACGTCGTCGTCGAGGTGTCGGTGCTGGAGCGGCCGGTCCACTCCGGCGTCTACGGCGGTCCGATCGGGGACGCGCTCACCGTGCTCTGCCGGACGCTCGCCACGCTGCACGACGACAAGGGCGAGGTCGCCGTCCCCGGCCTGGTGCGCAGCAGCTCGGACGCTCCCGACCCGGACGAGGCCACCTACCGCGCCGACGCCGGCCTGCTCGACGGCGTCGAGCTGCTGGGGACCGGCAGCATCCCGGACCGGGTCAACCTCTCCCCCGCCGTCGCGGTGCTCGGCATCGACGCGCCGAAGGTCGCCGAGGCGTCCAACGTGCTCCTCCCCCGTGCCCGGGCGATGGTCAGCATGCGGCTCGCACCCGGGCAGGACGCGGCCGAGGCCCAGCGGGCGCTCGCGGAGCACCTGGAGCAGAACGTGCCGTGGGGCGCGCAGGTGGCCGTGACGCCCGGGGCCGGGGTCGCCGAGCCGTTCAGCCTGTCCTCCACCGGTGCCGTGTACGACCACGCCCGGGCGGCGTTCTCCGCGGCGTTCGGGAACGCCGCGGTCGAGGCCGGCATCGGCGGCTCGATCCCCTTCATCGCCGAGTTCGCGCGGACCTTCCCCGGAGCGGCCGTGCTGGTCACCGGCGTCGGCGACCCGGCGAGCCGCTGGCACGGGATCGACGAGAGCCTGCACCTGGGCATGTTCGGCCGCGGGGTGCTGGCCGAGGCGTTGCTGCTGCGGCGGCTCTCCGGGACGGGCTGACCGCAGCCGGCGGAATGCGGCGGGCCCGGACCGGGTACCACTGCACCATGAAGTTCGGCATCGCGACGTTCGTGACCGACGAGGGCATCCGCCCCGGCCCCCTGGGCGCGGCCCTCGAGGAGCGCGGGTTCGACTCGGTGTGGCTCGCCGAGCACTCGCACATCCCGACCAGCCGGGAGTCCCCGTACCCGGGCGGCGGTGACCTGCCCCGGGTCTACTACCGCACGCTCGACCCGTTCGTCACGCTCGCCGCGATGGCGGAGACCACGACGGACCTGTTGCTGGGCACCGGCATCGCGCTGATGCCGCAGCGCGACGTGATCCACACGGCGAAGCAGTCGGCGAGCGTGGACCTCGTCTCCGGCGGACGGCTGCTGTTCGGCGTCGGGGCCGGATGGAACCGCGAGGAGATGCGCAACCACGGCGTCGACCCGACGAGGCGCGGCAAGCTGATGACCGAGCAGCTGCACGCCCTGAAGGCGCTGTGGACCGAGGACGAGGCCGAGTTCCACGGCGACCACGTCGACATCGAGCGGTCGTACTGCTGGCCGAAGCCGGTCCGTTCGCCGCACCCACCGATCTACCTGGGTGGGGAGAGCGAGGCGGCGCTGACCCGGCTCGCCGAGGTCGGCGACGGCTGGCTGCCGCGGGGCCACGCGTCCTTCGACGAGATCAAGCAGGTGCGGGCGGATCTCGCCGGACGCGGCAAGCCGGACGTCCCGACCACGGTGTTCGGGGCGCCCGCCGACCCGGACGTGGTCGCGGGCTACGCCGACGCGGGGGTCGAACGGGTGACGTTCATGCTCCCGACGCGGCCCGAGAAGGAGACCCTGACGACGCTCGACGAGCTCGCGGAGGTGGCGGCGAAGGCACGCTGATCCCGTCCGGCGGACGGGGCCGGTCACCGTCGGCGGAGACGAGAAACCGGCCCCGCCGTCGTCCCCCGACGGACGGCGGCGGGACCGGCTCGTCCCCCTCGTCACGACGACGCTCCCCAGCCCGTCGTGGCGTGGTCACGACGCTAGCCGGTCACCGGGGGCCCCCGGATCAGCCGAACTACGGATTTCCAACCGGATTCCCTCCTACTTCGGTAGGAGAGGTCCGGTAGGAGAACGGCCTCAGCCCTCGGCCCGCTCGGCGGCCTCGAGCCACTCGATCTCGACGGACTCCCGCTCGGCGACGACGTCGCGGAGCTCCCGGTCGAGCTCCTGCAGACGCGCCGGATCGGTCGCCGCCTCGGCCAGCTGGGCGTGCAGCTTCTCCTCGCGCTTCGTGAGCTGGTCCATGCGGCGTTCGAGGCGCTGGGCGTCCTTGCGGGCGGTGCGCTGGGCCGCCGCGTCGACCTTCGGCGCCGCGGGCCGGGCCGCCGTCGCACCCGGGGTCGCCGCGGTGGCCGCCGGACCCGCCGTGATCCGGTCCGCCGACGCGCGCCGGGCGAGGTACTCGCCTATGCCGCCGGGCAGGTGGGTCAGCGTGCCGTCGCCGAACAGCGCGACCACCTGGTCGCAGACCCGCTCGGTCAGGTACCGGTCGTGGCTGACGACGACGAGCGTCCCCGGCCAGCCGTCGAGCAGGTCCTCCAGCCCGGCGAGCGTGTCGACGTCCAGGTCGTTCGTGGGCTCGTCGAGCAGCAGCACGTTCGGCTCGTCCATCAGCAGCCTCGTGAGCTGCAGCCGTCGGCGCTCGCCGCCGGACAGGCGTCCGACGGGGGTCCACTGCCGCGACGCGGGGAACCCGAGCCGCTCCAGGACCTGCGACGCCGTCATCTCCTGCTTCCCGAGCCGCACGTACTTGGCGACGGCCTCGGTCGCCTCCAGCACGCGCATCTCCGGCGGCAGGTCGACGAGCTCCTGGGTCAGCTGCGCCATCTTCACGGTGCTGCCCTGCACCCGCCGTCCGGCGTCGAGCTCACGGTCCCCGGACAGGGCCCGCAGCAGCGTCGTCTTGCCGGAGCCGTTGACGCCGACGATGCCGACCCGGTCGCCCGGACCGAGCCGCCAGGTGACCCGGTCGAGCAGGGTGCGGCCGGCGATCGCGACGGTCGCGTCCTCCAGCTCCAGCACGGTGCGCCCGAGCCGGTTGGTCGCGAACTGCATCAGCTCGACGGTGTCGCGGGGCGCCGGGACGTCGGCGATCAGCGCCTCGGCCGACTCGATCCGGTACCGCGGCTTCGACGTCCGCGCGGGCGGCCCGCGACGCAGCCAGGCCAGCTCCTTGCGGGCGAGGTTGCGGCGGCGCTGCTCGGCCGCGTCGGCCTGCCGGGAACGCTCGGCCCGCGCGTAGATCCAGTCCGCGTAGCCGCCGGTGTAGGACTCGACCCGGCCGTTCGCGACCTCCCAGGTGCGGGTGCAGACGGTGTCGAGGAACCAGCGGTCGTGCGTGACGACGACGAGCGCGATCCGCCGCTCGGTCAGGTGCCGGGCGAGCCAGCCGATGCCCTCGACGTCGAGGTGGTTGGTCGGCTCGTCGAGCACGACGAGATCGAGGTCGCCGACCAGCGCCGCGGCCAGCGCGATCCGCCGCTTCTCCCCGCCGGAGAGGCCCTCGGTGGGCCGGTCGAGCGCGTCGGCGCCGGCGCCCTTCGGGGTGATCCCGAGACCGTCGAGCACGTCACGCACCCGGGGGTCGGCCGCCCACTCGTGGTCGGCGCCGTAGCCGGCGAGCACGATGTCGCGCACCGTGGAGCCGGCCGGGAAGCGGTCGTGCTGCACCAGGTGCGCCATCCGCAGCCCGCCGAGACGGCTGACCCGGCCGCCCTCGACCGGTCGCTCGTCGGTGATGACGTCGAGCAGCGTGGACTTGCCGCCACCGTTGAGGCCGACGACGCCGATCCGGTCGCCGCGCTCGACGCCCAGCGACACGCCGTCGAGCAGCACGCGCGACGCGTCACCGGGCACGTGCGCGGTGACGTTCTCCAGGTTGAGCAGGTTCTCGGGCATTCAGCTCTCTTGGTCCGTCATGCGCGTGCCGGGGGCCAGGCGCCCGAGGACGCCGGTCCGCCGCGCTCGGGCGGGGGTTCGTTCTCGTCGACGACGCGGGCGCCGCCTACCGGTCCGTGGGCGACCCGGACGGTGCGGCACACGCCCATCCCGGCCAGCTCCGTGGCGACCTCGACGGCCGCGTCGGCGTCGGCGCAGAGGAACGCGCACGTCGGCCCGGACCCGGACACCAGCCCGGCCAGCGCGCCCGCATTGACCCCGGCGCGCAACGTGCGGCGCAGGTCGGGCGCCATGGAGACCGCGGCGGCCTGCAGGTCGTTGCCCAGGTTCAGCGCGAGCCGGTTGGGGTCCCCCGAGGAGAGCGCCTCGAGCACCGGCTCGACCGGACGCTCGGTGATCTCGCCGTCGCCGCGCAGCCGGTCGAGCTCGCCGAACACCGCCGGTGTGGACAGCCCACCCCGCGCCAGCGCGATCACCCAGTGCAGGCGGTGCCGGGCCAGCACCGGGATGATCCGCTCACCGCGCCCGGTACCGAGCGCGGTGCCGCCGTGCAGCCCGAACGCGACGTCCGATCCCAGCTCGGCGGCCAGCGTGGACAGCTCGTCGCGGCCCAGCTCCATCCGCCACAGCGCGGCGAGCGCGACGAGCGCCCCGGCCGCGTCGGCGGAGCCGCCCGCCATCCCGCCGGCGACCGGGATGCCCTTGCGCAGGGTGACCCGCACGTCCGGGTCGCGGTCGGCCTTCTGTGCCAGCAGCTCGACGGCCCGCCAGGCCAGGTTGGTGGCGTCCAGCGGGACCTCGGCGACGCCGTCGCCGTGCACCTCCAGTGCCGGCTCGTCGGCGGGCTGCACCGACACCTCGTCGAAGAGACTCACCGCGTGGAAGACGGTCACGAGGTCGTGGAAGCCGTCCGGCCGCACCCCGCCGACGGCGAGGTGCAGGTTGATCTTCGCGGGGACCCGGACGGTGACCGGTCGCGGAACGGCGGACAGCACCGTTCAACCCTACGGGCCGGGACCCGGACCTGCCGTCGCCCGTCCCGATGCGTGGGCGGGCTCACCAGCGCTCCGGGCGCCACGCCGGGGTGCCCGGCTCGGCTCGGCTCGGCTCGGCCCGGCGCGGCGCGGCGCGGCGCGGCGCGGCGCGGCGCGGCGCGGCGCGGCGCGGCGCGGCGCGGCGCGGCGCGGCGCGGCGCGGAGGCATAACGGGGCGGCACCACCGCCGCGGCGACGCCGGCTGTCCGTCCGGCCGGGGAGGGGTTCCGGAAAGTCGCTGCGTGAGGAAGCGATTCGGCAGAAGAGGAAGGTCACCGCGACGGCCGCACCATGTCCGCGCGTCCCGGCATCCCGGCATCCCGACGTCCCGACGTTCCGGCGTCCGGTATCCGGTGCCGGAGTCCCGACGCCGCGTCGGCTCCGTCTGTCCGCCGGGTCGGAGTGGGGTTCCGGAAATCGCTGCCTGGGGAAGCGATCCGGCAGAAGGCACGGTGGCCGCGACGGCCGCACCGGTCTTCGCGTCCCGGCATGCGGCCGTCCGCATCCCGGTGTCCCGGTGTCCCGGTGTCCCGGTGTCCCGGTGTCCCGGTGTCCCGGTGTCCCGGTGTCCCGGTGTCCCGGTGTCCCGGTGTCCCGGTGTCCCGGTGTCCCGGTGTCCCGGCCGGATCATCCGCCCGGCGACTCCCTCGGTGCGGACGACGCAGCGGCCGCGGGCTCGCCGGCGCCGGGGCGCTGCGCGAGCAGGTGGCGGGGCGTCGCGAAGCAGGCGACGGCGACCAGCCCGACCACGAGGACGCCTGCGGGGAGCAGCACCGACTGCGCCATCGCCACGGCGAACGGCTCCCGCACCGCCTCGGGGAGCGGACCGCCGGCGACGGCCGTCTCCGGCGAGCCCCCGGACCCGCCGCCGGCCCCGGGGACCAGGGCGGCGATGCGGGCCTCCATCAGCACCGCGATCCCGGCGCTGCCCAGCACCGCGCCGACCTGCCGGGTGGCGTTGTAGATCCCCGATCCCGACCCGGCCTGGTCCATCGGCAGGTTCCGGGTGGCGCTCGTCGAGATCGGCGCCCACACGCACGAGTTGGAGATGCCGAGCAGCGCGATCGGCAGCACCAGCTGCCAGACCGGGGTGTCCGGGCCCATCGCCAGCGCGAGCCACAGCAGCCCGGCGACGAACGTCGCCATCCCGAACCCGCCGATCAACCGCGGATGGATCCGGTCGGTGAGCCGCCCGGTCCACGGCGCGAGCCCGCCGGACAGGATCGCCAGCGGCGCCAGCAGCAGCGCCGCCTCGGTGGGGGTGAACCCGCGCACGCTCTGCGCGTAGATCATCAGCGGGAAGCCCTGCGCGGTGATCGCGAAGCCGACGGTGCAGATCGCGATGTTGGCCAGCGAGAAGTTGCGGTCCCGGAACAGCTGGAGCGCGACGAGCGGCTCGGACCGCGTCCGGGACTGCCACCACACGAACACGACGAGGATCCCGGCGCCGACGAGGATGGACGTCCACACCAGCGGGCTCCAGTCGTACTTCTGGCCCTCCTGGATCCCGAACACCAGCAGGAACATCCCGGCCGCGGACAGCACGACGCCGACCAGGTCGAACCGTCGCCGGGAGGTCGGCAGCGACGGCACCAGCCGCCACACGGCGACGAACGCGACGACGCCGAACGGCACGTTGACGAAGAAGATCCACTCCCAGCCGAGACCGCCGACCAGCAGCCCGCCGAGGATCGGCCCGGCCAGCGTCGCGACCCCGGCGACGGCACCCCACAGGCTCATCGCCCGGCCACGCTGGGCCGCCGGGAACGTGCGGGTGATCACCGACATCGTCTGCGGGGTCATCAGCGAGGCGCCGAGGCCCTGCGCGACCCGCGCGACGATCAGGCCGCCGACGGTCGTCGTGAGCCCGCACCACAGCGACGCGAGCGTGAACACGGCGAGCCCGGCCAGGTACACGTGCTTCGGGCCGAACCGGTCCCCGAGCCGGCCGGTGATCAGGAGCGGGACGGCGTAGGCCAGCAGGTAGGCGCTGGTCACCCAGATCACCGAGTTGACGTCCGCGCCGAACGCGGCCAGGAGTGCCGGCGTCGCGACGGTCACGATCGTCGCGTCGACCAGGATCATGAAGAACCCGATGACCAGGGCCCACAACGCCGGCCACGGGCTCGTCCCGTCCGTGCCGACCACTCGCCCGCTCGCCCGTGTCACCCCGACATGATGCGGCCCGCCGCGTCCGTCGCTCCGCTCACCCCCACGTACCGGTGCGGGTCAGCGGTGCGCGGCGACGGCGGCGAAGTCGGTCACCGACAGGCGCTCGGCGCGCGTGGTCGGGTCGATCCCGGCCGCCCGCAACGCGGTCTCGGCGGCCGCCGGGGATCCCGCCCAGCCCGCGAGTGCCCCGCGCAGGGCCTTGCGGCGCTGGGCGAACGCAGCCTCGATCACCGCGAAGGTCGCGTCCCGGTCCGCACCGGACGGCGGGTCGTGCCGGGTGAAGGCGAGCAGTCCGGAGTCGACACCGGGAACCGGCCAGAACACCGCCCGCGGGACGGGACCGGCGCGGCGGGCGTCGGCGTACCAGGCGAGCTTGGCGCTGGGGGCGCCGTACTGCCGGGAGCCGGGGCCGGCGGCGAGCCGGTCGGCGACCTCGGCCTGCACCATGACCAGCCCGCGCTCGAGGCTCGGCAGCTCGGCGAGCAGGTGCAGGATCACCGGGACCGCGACGTTGTACGGCAGGTTCGCCACGATCGCGGTGGGATCCGCAGGCCGGGCCCCGCCTGCGTCGGCGGCGAGCTCGGCGGCGGAGACCCGCATCGCGTCGGCGCCGGTGACGGTGAGCCGGTCGGCGAGACCGGGTGCCCGCTCGGCGACCGTCTCCGGGAGCAGCTCCGCGAGCACCGGGTCGATCTCGATCACGTGCACGCGGGCGGCCACCGGGAGCAGTGCCAGGGTCAGCGACCCGAGCCCGGGCCCGACCTCGAGCACGACGTCGTCGGCGCCCACACCGGCCGACTTCACGATCCGGCGGACGGTGTTCGCGTCGTGCACGAAGTTCTGGCCGAGCTTCTTGGTGGGTCGCAGCCCGAGCCGGTCGGCCAGCACCCGGACGTCGGCGGGGCCCAGCAGCCGGGCGGTCCCGTTCTCGCTCACGCGCCCATTCTCGCCGGGACGGCGGACGGGCGGCCCGCCGGGATCAGCTCAGGCCGAGCTTGGACGAGCAGGACGGCCAGGCGCTGTAGCCGCCGCGGTCGTCCTTCACCTTCTCGGCGACCGAGATCTGCTCCTCGCGGCTGGCCTTGTCCGCGGTCGGGGCGTACTGGTCGCCGCCGTAGGACTGCCAGGTCTGCTTGTCGAACTGCAGGCCGCCCTGGTAGCCGTTGCCCGTGTTGGTCGACCAGTCGCCGCCGGACTCGCACTTGGCGAGCTTGTCCCAGGTGGCGCCGTTCGAGACGGCGGGCGCGGCGGACTTCGCCTTCTCGACGACCTCCTCGGCCTTCTTCTTGGTGCCGACCTTCACGACCCGCGGCGTGGCCGGGGTGTCCTGGCCGGCACCGATCCGGTCGCGGGCGACCTCGCGGCCCTTGTCGTAGGTGACCCGCCAGATCACGCTGCGCTCGCCCTCACGGCCCGGGTCGACGACGGTGCGGGTGCCCTCCTCCAGGGAGGGGTCCTGCACCTCCTGCTCGGGGACCGGGAGCTTCTGCGACTCGACGATCTGGGCGTCGACGATGTCCGCCCCGGACGTCGGCGCCGCGACCGGCGCGAACGACGTCGACGGGGAAGCCTGGCGCTCCAGCGACATCGACGCGGTGCCGAGGTCGGTCGCGTTCGAGGCGAGGTCGGCGCGCAGCGACTGTGTCGCGTCGCCCGGCTCCGGCGCCATCACGGCGACGGCCAGGCCCGCGGTCGGCACCGAGAACAGCGCGGCCGCGGCGACGGTGCGGACGCCCGTCTTCGACGGTCCGCCGCGGTGCCTGCCCTCGTAGCTGACGTACCCGGCCTCGTCGCCGGAGAGCCCGGCGGGTGCGGCGGCACCACCGGACAGGGGAAGGGGACGCGTGACGTCGTCGTCGGGGGTCGGAACAACGCTGCGCTCGAACATGACTTCCCGTGGGCTCGGCTGTCCGGGACAAGGCCATGACCTGCGGAGACGACGACCGGCGCGGTACCGGGGAGCGGAACCTCTGCTGGGGAGCGGACCGGTCGTCGTCCCGCGGGTCGGGGGAGCGACCCCGTCCCGGCGGGTACGGCCGACGACGTTAGCGGACCGTGACCGGACCGAGGCCATCGGACACGGGACCGGCGACGAGCGGCCCGTGATCGACGCCGAGTGACGAGGACCCCGACCTCCGCTGCGTTGGGCGGTGTTATTCGGTTGCGTCCAGCCGAAAGATCCGTTCGGCGTTGCGTCGTGCCGACTCGGCGACCCGGGCTTCCGTCTCCCCGCGGGTCGCCGCGATCCCGCGGACGGTCCACGGCAGGACGTACGGCTCGTTCGCCCGCCCGCGGTGCGGGTGCGGGGTGAGGAACGGGGCGTCGGTCTCCACCAGGTACCGGTCGTCGGGCACGAGCGCCGCCGCGGCGCGCAGCTCGTCGTTGCGCTTGAAGGTGACGGGCCCCGCGAACGACAGGACGTACCCGGCGTCGACGCACTCGCGGGCCATCGCCGCGTCGCCGGAGAAGCAGTGGAAGACGACGTCGTCGGGGGCGCCCTCCTCGCGGAGGATCCGCAGGACGTCGTCGTGCGCGTCCCGGTCGTGGATCATCAGCGGCTTGCCGGTGCGCTTGGCGAGGCCGATGTGCCAGCGGAAGGCGTCCTGCTGGGCCGACGGCGGCGCGTGGTCCCAGTAGTAGTCCAGGCCGGTCTCGCCGATGGCGACCACCCGGTCGTCGGCGGCGAGCCGCTCGATCTCGGCGAGATCGGCGCCGGACACCGACGCCGTACGGGTGGGGTGCAGCGCCACCGCCGCCCACACCCGGTCGTCGGCGTGCGCCGCCCCGACCGCCCAGCGGGCCGCGACGAGGTCGTCGGCGATCGTCACCACCCCGGCGACACCGGTCGCCGCCGCCCGGTCCAGGGCGGCGACGACGTCGGCGTCGGTCTCGCAGCCGCACGCGTCGAGGTGCGTGTGCGAGTCGATCGTCGGTGCCGCGAGCGGCTCCGGCGGATCCGGGCGGGGACGGCGGCCGTGCGGGCCCTGGGTCTCCGACGGCGCGCTCACTGCTGGATCGGTGCCCACTCCGGACCGGTCTCCCCCAGCTCCGGCGGGAGCTTGGCGAAGATCGGCGTCGGCTTGGCCAGCGGACGGCCGACCTCGACCGGGGTGGACCCCCAGTGCGCCTGCTCGGCCGCGTAGTCCCCGGTCAGGACCGGGTACGACGGCCCGTCGCCGAGGTCGTCGACCTCCTGGCGCTCCGGCTGCGCGGCCCACACCCCGGCACCGCCCAGCGCCTCGTGCACCTTCTGGGCCGAGTGCGGCAGGAACGGGGTGAGCAGGGTGTTGGCGTCCTGCACGACCTGCAGTGCCGTGTGCAGGATCGTGTCCCGGCGCTCCGGGTCGTCCTTGCGCTTCCACGGCTCCTGGTCGGACAGGTACCGGTTCGCCGCGGTGACGACCCGCATCGCCTCGCCGGCGGCCTGCTTGAACCGGTTCCGGGCGAGCAGCCCGCCGACCGTGTCGAACCCGGCCCGCGAGACCGCGAGCAGCTCGGCGTCGGCCTGCTGCGGGGCCGTCGGCGCCGGGATCGCACCGACGTTCTTGTGCGCCATCGAGACCGACCGGTTGACGAGGTTGCCCCACTCGTTGGCCAGCTCGAAGTTCACCCGGCGGACGAACTCGTCCCAGGTGAAGTCGACGTCCTGGTTCTCCGGACCGGCGACGGCGATGTGGTACCGCAGCGCGTCCGGCCCGAACTCGCGGAGGAAGTCGCCGACGTAGATCACGGTGCCGCGCGAGGTGGAGAACTTGGAGCCGAGCATCGTCAGGTACTCCGAGGACACGACCTCGCTGGGCAGGTCGAGCTTCCCGTAGCGCCCCGGGTCGCCCCCGCGGTCGCCCTGCCCGTTGTGTCCGAGCAGGATCGCCGGCCACATCACCGAGTGGAAGGTGATGTTGTCCTTGCCCATGAAGTAGAAGGCCTGGGCCTCGGGGTCGGTCCACCACTGCTTCCAGGCGTCCGGGTCGGGACCGCGGCGGGCCCACTCGACCGACGCGGACAGGTAGCCGATGACGGCGTCGAACCAGACGTAGATCTTCTTCATCGGGTTGTCCGACCAGCCGTCCAGCGGCACCGGGACGCCCCACTCCAGGTCCCGCGTGATCGCCCGCGGCTTCAGGTTCTCGGCCAGGTTCGCCGAGAACTTCAGCACGTTCGGCCGCCAGTCGGTGCGGGTCGACAGCCACGACCCGAGCGCCTCGGAGAACGCGGGCAGGTCGAGGAAGAAGTGCTCCGTCTCGACGAACGACGGGGTCTCCCCGTTGATCTTCGAGCGGGGGTTCTCGAGGTCGGCCGGGTCGAGCTGGTTGCCGCAGTTGTCGCACTGGTCGCCGCGGGCGCCGTCGTAGCCGCAGATCGGGCAGGTGCCCTCGATGTAGCGGTCCGGCAGCGTGCGCCCGGTCGACGGGCTGATCGCGGCGAGCTGGGTCCGCGGCACGATGTACCCGTTCTTGTACAGCGCCGTGAACATGTGCTGCACGACCTCGTAGTGGTTCGAGGTCGTGGTGCGGGTGAACAGGTCGTAGCTCAGGCCGAGGCCCTGCAGGTCCCGGGTGATGACGTCGTTGTACTTGTCGGCCAGCTGCCGCGGGGTGAGCCCCTCGGCGTCGGCCTGCACCTGGATCGGTGTGCCGTGCTCGTCGGTGCCGGAGACCATCAGCACCCGGTCCCCCGCCATCCGCCGGTACCGGGCGAAGACGTCGGAGGGCACACCGAACCCGGACACGTGGCCGATGTGCCGGGGGCCGTTGGCGTAGGGCCACGCCACGGCGGTCAGCACGGCTTTGCTCATGCCCTCCAGCGTATTCACCGGGGCCACCGCCTTCCGCGGCGGCACGGCCCGGCGGTGTGTCCGACCGTGTGTGTCCGCTGTGGAAACGGCCCCGCACCGGACCCGCGGTGCCATGATGACGGTCATGGACCGTGCCGAACAGGACCGCGAGGGGCTCCTCGACGCGGCCCTCCAGCAGTGGGTGGACGGCGGCTGGCCCGCCGTCGACCCGGTCGCCGCGGCCGCGCGGGCGGGGCTGCCCGGGACGGCCGCCGCGGAGTTCCCGACCGGCGCCGACCTGGTGTGCGCGGTGTTCGACGCGATCGTGGACGAGCGCGCCGCGGCCATGCTGCAGGCGGCGGCGTCCGCCCCGACCCCCGTCGACCGGTTCCGGGCCGTGATGGCGGCGATGCTCGACGACGTCGCCCGCGACCCGCGACGGGTCGTCGTGCTGGCCGACGCGTTCGGGTGCCCGCCGCTGGTCGCCCGGCGGCGCAGCGCGAACCGCGGGTTCGGCGAGCTGATGGCCGCGCAGCCGATCGACACCCGGGTCGGGCCCGACGACCTCCGCCTGGCCGGGCACTTCGTGATGGGCGGGATCGCCGAGATCGTCCTCGCCTGGCTCGACCCGGCCAGCCCGGTGGACCGGGAGCGGGCCGTCGACCACGGGGCGCGGCTGATGGAGGCGTGCGCCACCGCGCACTGAGCGCTCCCGCCCTTCCGGCCGTCAGCCCAGTGCGCGGTCGAGGTTGATCGCGGAGCTGATCAGCGACAGGTGGGTGAAGGCCTGCGGGAAGTTGCCCAGCTGCTCCCCGGTCAGTCCGATCTCCTCGGCGTAGAGCCCCAGGTGGTTGCCGTAGGAGAACATCTTCTCCAGCGCGATCCGGGCGTGCTCGCGCCGTCCGGCGCGGGTCATCGCCTCGACGTTCCAGAACGAGCACATCGAGAACGTGCCCTCCTCCCCCTCGAGACCGTCCGGGGAGTCCTCGACGTCGTAGCGGAACACCAGGGTGTCGACGACGAGGGTGTCGTTGATCGCGTCCAGGGTCGCGGCGAACCTCGGCTCGGTCGGGGCACAGAACTTGACCATCGGCATGAGCAGCACCGAGGCGTCCAGCGTGGTGGCGCCGTAGCGCTGGACGAACGAGCCGCGCGGGCCGACGTCCGGGTCCCAGCCGCGGTCCATGATCTGGTGGTAGATCTCGTCCCGGGTCGTGGTCCACGCCCCGACGTCGCCGGGCAGCCCGCGCCGCCGCGCCATCCGGATCATCCGCTCGACCGCGACCCAGCACATGAGCCGGGAGAACACGTGGTCCTGGCGGCCGGCACGGGTCTCCCAGATGCCCTCGTCGGGGGCGTCCCAGTGCCCGCGCAGCCACTCGAGGATCGCGCAGAGGTTCGTCCAGTCCTCGTGCCCGACGCCCCGGCCGTGCTTGTCGTAGAGGTAGACCGAGTCGATGATCTCGCCGTAGATGTCGAGCTGGAGCTGCCCGGCGGCGCCGTTGCCGCACAGCACCGGGCGGGACCCGCGGTAGCCCTCCAGGTGGTCGAGCTCGATCTCGGCCGGAACGTCGTCGCCGTCGATCGTGTACATCACGCGGAGCGGTCCCTGGGCGCCGTCCTCGGGCTCCACGAACCGGTCGGTGAGCCAGTCGATGAACGCCCCCGCCTCCTCGGTGAACCCGAGCCTCAGCAGGGCGTAGAGGGTGAAGGCCGCGTCGCGCATCCAGACGTAGCGGTAGTCCCAGTTCCGCTCCCCGCCGAGCTGCTCGGGCAACGCCATCGTCGGTGACGCGATCACGGCGCCGGTCGGTTCGTGGGTGAGCATCTTGAGGGTGAGCGCGGAGCGGTGCACCCGCTCCCGCCACCGCCCCGTGTACGACGACCGCTTCAGCCAGTCCTTCCAGAACGCGACGGTGCCCTCGAACAGGTCGTCGGCGCCGTCGTCGCAGGGGTCGGGTCCGTCGCCGTCGACCTCCAGGACGAAGACCTCGGTACGGCCCTCCCGGGTGTCGAACTCGGCCCGTGCGGCGTGGTCGACGACCGACAGCTCGACCGTCGAGGTCAGGTCCAGCACGATCCCGCTGCCGGTGAACCGGATCCCGGCGCCGCCCGTCACCACCTCCGGCACCTCGCGGGCGTAGTCCGGGCGCGGGACGACGTCGACGACCATCGGCACCGATCCCCGCACCCCGGTCACCCGGCGGACGAGGCGCTGCCGGTGGCCTGCGTCGTGCGGGGCCAGCAGCACCAGGAAGTCCTGCACCTCGACGATGCCGTCCGCGGTGAGGAAGCGGGTGATCAGGATGTTCGAGTCGGGGTAGTAGAACTGCTGCTGGGTGGTCAGCTCGGTGTCGTCGGTCCGCGGCGCGAGGCCCCAGTGCCCGCCGGAGCCGGCGTCGAGCAGCGAGGCGAACACGCTCGGCGCGTCGAACCGGCCGGGACAGAACCAGTCGACGGTGCCGTCCGTGCCGACCAGTGCCGCGGTGCGCAGGTCGCCGATGATCCCGTGCTCGGCGATCGGCAGGTAGCCGGTGCCGCCCGGGCCGCCCGCGCCGCTCACCCGGACACCCGCCATCCGCGCGGGCCCGGGAGGTCCAGCGCGTCCTGCGGGCCCCAGGAGCCGCGCGGGTACTCCTGCACCGGAGGCGGGTCGGCGAGCACCGGGTCACAGAGCTCCCACAACCGCTCCACCTCCTCGGTCGTGGTGAACAGCGTGCGGTCGCCCTTCATCACGTCGAGCAGCAGCCGTTCGTAGGCCTCCAGCGAGACATCGTCCGGGAAGGAGCCGGCGAGGTCCAGGCACATCCGGCCGCGGCCGACCCGCAGCTCGGGACCGGGGACCTTCGCGCGGACGTCGAGCTCCACGCTCGGCTCGTCGGCCAGCTCCAGGACGAGCTCGGTCGGCGGGCCGTCCGACGCGTCGCCCGTGAAGGAGCCGCCCGGGAACATCGTCAGGGCGGGCTCGTCGAAGCCGATCGTCACGGTGCGGCGGGTCGCGCCCATCGCCTTGCCGGTGCGCAGCAGGAACGGGACGCCGAACCAGCGCCAGTCGTCGACGTGCACCTCCAGCGCGACGAACGTCTCGACCCGGGAGTCGCCGGCCACGCCGTCCTCGTCGCGGTAGCCGGTGTACTGGCCGAACACCACGCGGGACGGGTCCAGCGGCCGGATCGAGCGGAAGACCTTCGCCTTCTCGTCGTGCAGGGCGTCCGGTGAGATCTCGTACGGCGGTTCCAGCGCGACGAAGCCGAGGATCTGGAACAGGTGCGTGGAGATCATGTCCCGGAACGTGCCGGTGGACTCCATGAACGACGCCCGCCCCTCGATCCCGATCTCCTCCGGGACGTCGATCTGCACGTAGCGGATGTTCTGCCGGTTCCAGACCGGTTCGAACAGGCCGTTGGCGAAGCGGAGGGCGAGGATGTTCTGCACCGACTCCTTGCCGAGGAAGTGGTCGATCCGGAACACGTCGCGCTCGTCGTAGACCTGCTCCAGGCCGGCGTGCAGCTCGCGGGCCGAGGCCAGGTCGGTGCCGAAGGGCTTCTCCAGCACCAGCCGGGACCGCTCGGCGATCCCGGTCCGGCCGAGCATCGCGACCATCGGGGTCATCGCCGCGGGCGGGACCGACAGGTAGACCAGCCGCCGGACGTCGGCGTCCCCCGGCCCGCGCAGGTCGTCCTCGGCCCGGCGGACGGCGTCGGCCAGGTCGGAGCCGTCGTCGGCATCGTCGGCGTCGGAGACGACGAAGTTCAGCCGGGGTGCGAGGTCCTCCCAGCCGGTGGTGTCGCCGAGTGCGTCCCGGATCCGGTCGCGGAACTCGTCGTCGGTGCCGGGTGAGTGCCGCCCGGAGCCGATCACGCGGAAGTCCTCGGGGAGCAGGCCCGCGTTCTGCAGGTGCAGCAGCCCCGGGAAGAGCTTGCGCCGCGCGAGGTCGCCGGTGGCGCCGAAGAGCACGATGACGTGCGGGGGCAGAGCCATGACGGGTCGTACCCCCGTGAACGGGGGTCGAACCGGCCCGCTTCGCCACACCGTGTCCGCGGCGTACCGTTGCACGGGTGAACGTCGATGTCACTCCGCTGCCCGGGATCGGGGTACGCAAGGAGATCGAGCTGCGCAACGGGCGCAGGGTCGGGGTCATCACGCACCGCGACGGGAAGATCGACCTGATCCTCTCCCGCGCGGACGACCCGGACGCCTGCGTCGCCGAGCTGCCGCTGACCACCGAGGAGGCCGGTGCGCTGGCGAACCTGCTCGGCGCCCCGCAGCTGGTCAACCAGCTCAACGACGAGCACGCGGACCTGCCGGGCATCACCACCCGCAAGCTGCCGATCAAGCACAACAGCCCGTACGACGCGCGCCCGCTGGGTGACACCGCGCTGCGCACCCGCACCCAGGTGTCGGTGGTCGCGGTGATGCGCGCCGGACAGGTCCTCCCCTCCCCGACCCCGGACTTCGTGCTCGCCGCCGGCGACATCGTGATCGCGGTCGGGACCACGGAGAAGCTCGAACAGGCCGCCGACGTCCTCGCGCGCGGCTGAGCCGCCTTGGACCACACCGCACTCGAACTCCTCGAGCTCGGCGCCGTCTTCTTCGGCCTCGGCCTGCTCGGCAGGCTCGCGCAGAAGATCGGTCTGTCGCCCATCCCGCTGTACCTGGTCGGCGGGCTCGCCTTCGGTTCCGGCGGGATCTTCCCGCTGGGGGACATCGGTGACTTCACCTCGCTGGCCGGTGAGGTCGGCGTCGTCCTGCTGCTGTTGCTGCTCGGGCTGGAGTACTCCGCCGCCGAGCTCGTCACGGGACTGAAGCGGTCCTGGACGGCGGGACTCGTCGACATCGTGCTCAACGCCGCGCCGGGCGTCGCGGTGGCGCTGATCCTCGGCTGGGGGCCGGTCGGCGCGATGGTGCTCGGCGGCGTCACGTACATCTCGTCGTCCGGGATCGTCGCGAAGGTGCTGTCCGACCTGGGACGGCTGGGCAACCGGGAGACCCCGGTGATCCTCTCGGTGCTGGTGTTCGAGGACCTGGTGATGGCCCTCTACCTGCCGATCCTGACGGCGCTGCTGCTCGGGGTGACGCTGTGGGGCGGGATCAGCGCGGTCACGATCTCGCTGGTCGTCATCGCCGTCGTGCTGGTCGTCGCGCTGCGCTACGGCCGCTACGTCTCGGCGATCGTCGACTCCGACGACCGCGAGGTCTTCCTCCTCAAGGTCCTCGGCGCGGCGTTGCTCGTGGCCGGGTTCGCCCAGGCCATGCAGGTCTCGGCGGCCGTCGGGGCGTTCCTGCTCGGGATCGCGATCTCCGGGTCGACCGCGGAGAACGCGACGAAGCTCCTGGAACCGCTGCGCGACCTGTTCGCCGCCGTGTTCTTCGTGGTGTTCGGCCTGACGACGGACCCGCGGGCGATCCCGCCGGTGCTGGGCTGGGCTCTGGTGCTGGCCGTGTCGACCACCGCCACCAAGTACGCGACGGGCTGGTGGGCCGCCCGCCGGGCCCGGATCGGCCGGATGGGCCGCGCCCGCGCCGGGGCCGCGCTGGTCGCGCGCGGCGAGTTCTCGATCGTCATCGCCGGCCTGGCCGTCGGCTACGCCGCGGTCCCCGCCGAGCTCTCGGCCCTGGCGACGGCCTACGTGCTGATCATGGCCGTGCTGGGGCCGATCGCGGCGCGCTACGTCGAGCCGGTCGTGCGCGCGATCCCGGTCCGGGCCCGCGCGACGGAGAAGGCGAACGCCTGAGCGGACGGCGCAGCGGGTTCCGGCGCAGCGGATTCCGGCGCTCGCTCCCGGCGCCCGTCTTCCGGGCCGCTGGTGGGTCCGCCACCGCGAAGGCCAGGGACACCTCTTCCAGGAAATCGCTGCTTCAGGCAGCGATTCGACAGGCAGGTACGGCCCCGGGTCGGCGAGCGCACATCGCAGCCGTCCTTCGACGGCGCTCGCACGCCTGCACCGTCCACGACATCGCTTCCTGAGGCAGCGATTCCACAGAGAGCGATTCCGCAGAAGGGGGCACGGCCGTGCGGCACGACGACCGCGGCAGCCTCGCCGGGACCGGCAGGTGACGGCTCAGCCGCGCGCCGCGAGCGTCGCGTTGTACAGCTCCCGCTTCGGCACCCCGGCGGCCTCGGCGACCGCGGCGACGGCGTCCTTCAGCCGCTCGCCGTCGTCGGTGCGCTCCTGGACCGCGTCGACCAGCGACTCGACCGGCGGGGCCTCGCGGGCCTCCGCGCCGGCCAGCACGATCGTCACCTCACCCAGGACGTCGCCCTCCGCCGCCCACGCGGCGAGCGAGGCGAGCGTCCCGCGCTTCACCTGCTCGTAGGTCTTGGTCAGCTCCCGGCACACCGCGGCGCGGCGGTCGGGCCCCAGCACGGCGACGGCGTCGGCGAGGGTGTCGGCGGTCCGGCGCGGCGACTCGAAGAAGACCGCGGCGCGGCGCTCGTCGCGCAGGGTCTCCAGCCAGCGCCGCCGGTCACCGGAGCGCCGCGGGGGAAAGCCGTCGAAGCAGAACCGCTCGCAGGGCAGCCCGGACAGGACCAGCGCCGTCGTCACCGCCGACGGGCCGGGGACGCAGGTGACGGGAAGGTCCTCGGCGGCGGCCGCGGCGACCAGCCGGTAGCCGGGATCGGACACCGCGGGCATCCCGGCGTCGGACACCACCAGCACGGTCGCGCCGTCCCGGACCGCGGCGAGCAGGCCGGGGAGCCGCTCGGTCTCGACGGCGTCGTAGTGGCTGACGATCCGGCCGACGTAGGTGACCTCCAGTGACGCGGCGAGCGTCCGGAAGCGGCGGGTGTCCTCGGCGGCGATGACGTCGGCGGTGCCGATCAGCTCACGCAGCCGCGGCGAGGCGTCCCGCGGGTCGCCGAGCGGGGTCGCGGCCAGGACGAGGCGTCCGGGCGTCGTCGCTGGGGAGGCGACGGACGCCCCGGGACCGGAGGCAGCGGCGGGCGACACGGGGACCAGCCTACGATCGACGGCGATGCCCACCTCGACCGCCGACCCCGGGAGCAGGGTCGCCGGAGCGGGTCCGGAGCCCGGTCTGACGCCGCACGGCACTCCCCCGCCGCTGCGGCGGGCCGATCCCGGTCCGGGAGCCCGGCTCGGTGTCCCGCCTCCGGCCGATCGGCTGTACGGGTGGCTGGTGACGGCGGGCGTCGTGCTGATCGCGGCTCTGCTCCGGTTCTACGACCTGGGCGAGCCGACCGACCGTGGCACCCCGGTGTTCGACGAGAAGCACTACGTCCCGCAGGCCTGGGAGATGGTCCGGAACGGCGGCGTCGAGAACAACCCGGGCTACGAGAAGATCGTCCACCCGCCGCTGGCCAAGCAGCTGATCGCGCTCGGGCAGCTGGTCTTCGGCTACGACGGCGTCGGCTGGCGGGTCTCGGCCGCGCTGGCCGGGGTGCTGACCGTCCTGCTGATCGTCCGGATCGGGCGGCGGCTGACCCGGTCGACGGCGCTCGGCGGCCTCGCCGGCCTGCTGCTCGTCGCCGACGGCCTGTCCCACGTGCAGTCCCGGATGGGGATGCTCGACGCGTTCTCCGCGGTCTTCGTGGTCGCCGCGTTCGCGGCGCTGCTCTGCGACCGGGACGACGTCCGCGCCCGGATGGCCCGGGTGATCGCCGAGGGACGTGTCGGTGATCATCCGTTCGGCCCGCGCTGGGGGGTGCGCTGGTGGCGGCTGGTCGCCGGCGTCTGCCTCGGGCTCGCCTGCGCGGTGAAGTGGAACGGCTCGTACTACGTGGCCGCGTTCGGCGTGCTGTGCGTGCTCTGGGACGTCTCGCTGCGGCGGCGGGCCGGGGTGGCGCGCCCGTGGGCCGGTACGGCGGCCCGCGACCTCGCGCCCGCGCTCTGGGCCCTCGCGCTGGTCCCGATCCTCACCTACGTCGGTTCCTGGTGGGCCTGGTTCGGCAGCGAGACCGGGATCGACCGGCACCAGGTCGGACGCGAGATCGGCACCGGCGGCATGTGGTCCTGGATGCCGGACGCGGTGCGGTCGCTCTGGTACTACCACGGTCAGGCGCTGGCGTTCCACGAGAACCTGACGACCAGCTCCGCGGGACGGCACCCGTGGGAGTCGAAGCCGTGGACGTGGCCGATGGGGCTGCGCCCGATGCTCTACCGCTACTCCGACTCGGCGACCGGCTGCGGGGAGTCCGAGTGCGTGTCGGCGGTGATGCTGATCGGGACACCCGCCCTGTGGTGGCCGGCGATCCCCGTGCTGCTGTGGGGCCTGTGGCGGGCCGTGACGCGGGCCGACTGGCGCTGGATCGCGGTGCTCGTCGGCTACGGCGCCGGGTTCCTGCCCTGGTTCCTGAACCTCGACCGGCAGATGTACTTCTTCTACATGATGCCGGTGGTGCCGTTCCTGGTGCTGGGGGTCGTGCTGGTGATGGGCCGGATGCTGGGGCACGCCGGCGAGTCCGAACGACGACGGCGGACCGGCCGGCTCGTCGTCGCCGGGTGGCTCGCGCTGATCCTGGTGAACTTCGTGTGGCTGTGGCCGATCCTGGTCGGCGACCCGATCACCCAGGCGCACTGGCAGGCCGAGCTCTGGCTGCCGTCGTGGCGCTAGACGCGGTCGTCGTCGGGTCGGGGCCGAACGGTCTCGCCGCCGCGATCACGCTGGCCAGGGCCGGACGCGCGGTGCGGGTGTACGAGGCGGCCGACGAGCCGGGCGGGGGGCTGCGCAGCACCCACCGCGACGGGTGGACGCACGACGTCTGCTCCACGGTGCAGGCGCTCGCGATGGTCTCGCCGTTCTTCCGGACCCTCGACCTGGACGGGCTCGGGGTGCGGATGCGGTACCCGGAGATCGCGTTCGCGCATCCGCTCGACGGCGGTCGCGCCGCGCTGGCCCACCGCTCCGTCGCGTCGACCGCCGCCGGGCTGGGCGAGGACGGCCGCGCGTGGGAACGGCTGCTCGGTCCCCTCGTACGCGACCACGAGCAGCTGTGGCCGGAGATGCTCGGGTCCCTGCGCCGGGTGCCGCGCCACCCGGTGACGCTGGCCCGGTTCGGGCTGCCCGGCCTGCTCGGGGTGCGTGACCTGGGCCGTGCCGCGTTCCGCACCGACGAGGCCCGCGCCCTCCTCGCGGGGGCGGGCGCGCACACGATCCGCCGCCTCGACGCCCCGCTGACCTCGGCGTTCGCGCTGGCGCTCGTCGTCGCGGCGCACGCGGCGGACTGGCCGGTCGTCGAGGGCGGGTCCGGGGTGCTCGCCGACGCGATGGTCCGGGAGCTGCGGCGGCTCGGCGGCGAGGTCGAGACGGGGCACCGGATCGGCTCGCTCGCCGAGCTGCCGGCCCGGGACCTGACGCTGCTCGACGTCACCCCGTTCCAGTTCCTGGCGATGGCGGACCTCCCGGCCGGGTACGCCCGCTCGCTGCGCCGGCACCGGTACGGACCGGGCGTCTGCAAGGTCGACTTCGAGCTGTCCGGACCGGTGCCGTGGACGAACCCGGACTGCCGCCGCGCCGGGACGCTGCATCTCGGCGGCACCCTCGACGAGATCGCCCGCTCGGAGGCCGACGCCGAGGCCGGCCGGCACCCGGACGCGCCCTACGTGCTCGCGGTGCAGGCCTGCGTCGCCGACCCCACCCGGGCGCCGGCCGGGAAGCACACGCTGTGGAGCTACTGCCACGTCCCGAACGGGTCGGACCGGGACATGACCGCCGCGATCGAGCGGCAGGTCGAGCGGTTCGCCCCCGGCTTCCGGGACCTGGTCGAACGCCGCACCGTGCGCACGGCCACCGATCTGCACCACGACGACGAGAACTACGTCGGCGGCGCGATCAACGGCGCCATGGCCGGCCTGTTCTCGGCCGTGCTCGGCCCGGTCCCCCGCTGGTCGCGGTACGCGACACCGCTGGACGGGGTGTACCTCTGCTCCGCGTCGACGCCACCGGGCGGCGGGGTCCACGGCATGTCCGGCCACCTCGCCGCGACCGAGGCGCTCGCCCGCGCGGGCCGGTGAGAGTGAGCCCATGAATCTCGGCACCACGGGAACCGGACCGGCGTCCACGACGACCGCTACGGGGTGAGCCCCCTACTCCCCACCCTCCGGCGCGCCGCGGTCGTGCTGCCCGCCGTGCTGCTCGCCGTCGTCCTCGGCGCCGCACCGGCCTGGGCGCACACCGAGCTCGAGTCCAGCACCCCGGCCGCCGACGCGCAGGTGGCCGACGCACCGACGACGGTGACGCTGACGTTCTCCGAGGAGATCCCCGCCGACGAGGCGACCGTGACGGTCCGCGGCCCGGACGGCGCCGCGTACGCCGCCGGCCCCGCCACCGGCGACGGCGCCACCCTCACGGTGCCGCTGCGCCCGCTCGGACCGGCCGGCGCCTACACCGTCGACTACCGGGTCGTCTCCGACGACGGCCACCCGGTCGCCGGGACCGTTCCCTTCACCCTGACCCGGCCGGGCCCCGGCGCCGCGGCCACCACCCCCGCCCCGGCCGCCGCGCCGGGCGCGGAGGCACCGGGCTCCCCCGCCCCGGAGGCGTCGGCGGCACCCGCCGCGGCGGAGTCGGGAGACGGGGCGCCGGTCTGGCCCTGGATCCTCGCCGCCGTCGTCGTGATCGGTGGCGGCGCGGTCGTCGCGCTGCGCCGGGCGAAGAGCTGACCTCCGCCGACGTCCCCGCTCCCGGGGAGGCCGGGCCCGCCCGGGAGCCCCGTGCCGGGCCCGCCGCCTGGTGCGCGGTCGCTGCGGGCGCCGCGGTCCTCACGGCCGGCGTCACCGGCGGGATCGGACCGGACGGCGTCCCGCTCGACGTCGCCCGCACCCTGGTACGGACGGCGGCCGACCTCGCCGCGCTCACCGTCGCCGGGGCGGCACTCGCCGCGCTCCTCGCCCCCGGCCGCGCACCCGGCGCCGACCGGGTGCTCGCGGCCGCCGTGCCGGCCTGGCTCGCCGTGCTGCTGGTCGAGGCGGTGGTGCGCGGGGCGATCCTCGCAGGACGCCCGCTCGGGTCGGTGCGGATCGGCGACGTCGTCGCGTTCCTCACCGGTCCCCGGGCCGGGGCGGGGCTGCTCGCCGCCGCGGTCGCGGTGGTGCTGCTGGCCGGGGCCGTCGCGGCCCGGCCCGCCCGGCCCGGTCAGGGCGCCGGACCGCCGGCGCTGGTGCTCGTCGTCGCCGTGGCCGGTGCGGCCGCGCCCGCCGCGACCGGGCACACGGCCGCGTCACCGGCAGCCGCGCTCGCCGTGCCCGGTGTCGTGCTGCACGTGGCGGCGGCGCTGCTGTGGGTGGGAGGGCTCGGGGCGGTCCTCGTCCTGGCCCGGGACCCCGCCGTGCTGCGGGTCGCGCTGCCCCGGTTCTCCCGGCTCGCCGCGGTCTGCGTCGCGGTGCTGACGCTGTCCGGGGTGGCCGCCGCGACCGCGCGGCTGTCGTCGCCGGCCGACCTGGTCACGACGACGTACGGCGCGGTCGTCCTGACGAAGGTGGCGCTGCTCGCCGGGGCGGTCGCGCTCGGCGCCCGCACCCGTCGCCGGCTGCGGGACGGCCGGTCACCCGTCCTCACCTGGGCCGCGGTCGAGATCCTGGTGCTGGTCGCCGCGACCGGCGTCGCGGCGACCCTCACCCACACGGCCTGACCCGGGGGCGCGCCGTCCGGGTGTTCAGCGCGCCGGCGCAGGCCCCACCAGCCGCGCGGCACCGGATCCGAAGCCCAGCCAGGTGTGCCGGTTGTTCCACCAGCACCAGCCGACCTTCGGGGCGTCGCGGCGGTCCCGGCCGTCCCGCCCGGTGCCGTTCGAGATCCAGACGGCGGGGGTGCGGGCGTCGAACCGGCCGGTCGCCTTCCGCAGCCGGGAGCCGGTCGTCATGAAGCAGTGGTTGCGTTCCAGCACGTCGGGGGCCTGCAGCGCCCACTGGACGCCCTCGGTGAGGAGCATCGGGAGCCGGTCGCGGGCGGCGAACTCCACCTCCGCCTCGGCCGGCGACGCGTTCTGCAGGTCGTCGCCGCGACCGGGATCGGTGAGCAGCCAGACCGGGGCGTCCGGGACCTCGGCGGTGGGGGCGAAGTCGTCGGCGTCGGTCATGTCCTCGACGACGAAACCGGGCCGCCCGGCACGGCGCAGCAGTGGCGCGAGCGCCGACGGCCGCAATCCGGCGACGACGAGCAGGCCCGGACCGCCGGGCAGCGCGGCCGCCTCCTTCCGCAGCACGTCCGGGGCGAGGGGGCCGGTGGCTCCCAGCTCGATCAGCTTCTCGGCCTGGTCGGCGACGGACGGGAGGGTGGGGACGGGCACGCGGGACCTCCGGGTCGGGCGGGTCGGGCCGCCCGTCAACGCCCCTGGATGACGGGGTGTTCCCGATGCCGGAACTCTCCCGGGAACGACGAAGGCCGGACCCGATCGCCGGGTCCGGCCTGTGAGGTGTGGTGGAGCTGAGGGGAATCGAACCCCTGACCTTCTCGATGCGAACGAGACGCGCTACCAACTGCGCTACAGCCCCGCGGCCCGCCCTCTCGGGCTGACCTGGAGAACCCTAACAGACCCCTATTCGCCCACCGCGCGCCGGTGGGGGGTCAGGTCGTCCATGGTGTCCGGACGCTCCTCCTCGTCGACGTCGACCAGCGACGTCCCGTCGGGAACCGGTGGCGGCGGGGCCACCTCGAGGCGCGGCAGCGACGACTCGTGCTCGGTGGAGGCGGTACCGTCGACGGTGCGCCGGCGCGCCGGGAGGACCCCCAGGGGCTCCCCGGTGCCGCGGACGCGGGTGGGCTCGCCGTCGTCGGCGGTCCAGTCGGTCTCGTCGTCGGCGTCGCCCGCGTCGTCGTGGTCCGCGTGCGCGGGATCGGTGTCGGGCCGCTCCTCGATCTCCGGTTCGACCTCCGGACGACGACGCGCCCCGGTCAGTCGCGCGGCCCGGCGGGCCCGGATCGACTCCTCGATCCGCACCTGACGGCGCAGGTAGGTCAGGTAGCCGACGAGCCCGGCGCCGAGGGCGCCCGCGACCCACCAGAACACCGCGGAGACCAGGAGCGCGACGGCACCGGCGGCCAGCAGCAGCACGAGCAGCGCGAGCACGACACGCTGGCGGAACGCGTACTTGGCGTGCGCGGCCGCGGCGGCGGCCTCCGGGTCGAACCCGCCCCGGCCGGGCCGGTACCGGGTCGGGGCCTGCTCGGGGTCGTCGGTGTCGAGGTCGTCGAGATCGTCGAGGTCGTCGGTGCGGTCGAGAGCGTCGGCGCCCTCGGGGTGGTCGAGGTCGTCGTACCCGGCCCGCTCGTCGGGATCGGCGTCGTGCTCGTCGTCCCGGTCGAGGTAGTCGACGTCGTCGTGCCTGTCGTCGTGCCTGCCGTCGTGCCTGCCGTCGTGCCGCACGTCGTCCGCGTCCTCGTCGTCGATCCCGCCGTCGGACCCGCGGTCGTCGAACCCGTCGTCCTCGAGGTCCGTGTCGGCGGGACCGGCGTCGCGGTCCGGCCGGTACCGGGCGGCGGCGCGGCCGGACCGGGGATCGCGCTCCCGGTCTTCGGCCCGCCCGCCGTCCCGGCCGTCACCAGGGCCCTCGTGGACCTCGTCGACGGGACCGTCGAGGTCGTCGTCGAGGCCGTGCACGCGGCCGTCGTCGTCGATCTCGGCGTCGTAGGTGTCGTAGCTGTCGTAGGTGTCGTCGGAGTCGTGGCGGTCGTCGTCGCGGCCGCGCGGGCCCGGGACGTCGTCCCGCGCCTCGACCAGCTCGCCGACGGTGCTCGGTCGCTCCATCTGGCCCACCTCCGGGTATCGATGACGCATCGGACGTTCCAGCACCCGCCCGGACAGCAGCGCCGGACTGAGCCGGGCCACCTCCTGCTGGCGCCGCGCGACGGTCGGCACGAGGATCAGCAGCCACAGCACGACCAGACCCACGAAGATCAGAGAGCTGGGCACGGGCTGCCTCCTCCCCGACCGGCGCAGTCCACCCGGTGAACAGGCCCCGATCCCGTCCACCGTGGATCACCTTAAGAGGGGAATCCTGCGGGACCCGGGTGCGACGCGCCGTCGTCCCCCGGACGGACGTTGCGATTCCAGGGACCGGCGGGACCGGTGTGACTCCGGTGGGTCACCGTTCGCGCAGTCCCTACTACGGAGCGTGGCGGATCAGGCGCGCGCCGCGCGGCCCTCCCGGATCAGCTTCCCGGCGAACCCGCCGGGCGGGGTCTCCTCCGCCGTCACGGCGAAGCCGTAGTGGTCGCGCCAGGCACCGTCGACGTCGAGGTACCGGCGCAGCAGGCCCTCCCGGCGGAACCCGAGGCGGGTCAGCACCGCGATGCTGGCCATGTTCTCCGGCCGGACGGTCGCCTCCACCCGGTGCAGCCGCACCGGCCCGAAGCAGTGGTCCAGCACCAGGGCGACGGCGGCGGTGGTGATCCCGCGCCCGCCGAGACGCGAGTCGAGCCAGTAGCCGACGTAGGCCGACAGCAGCGGCTCCCGCACGAGGTTGCCGATCATGACGTGTCCCGCGAGCGCACCGTCCACCGTGATCGCGAACGGCAGCGACAGGCCCCGCCGGCTCGCCGATCGGAGCAGGTACCAGCGGCCCGGCCACTCCACGGTGGAGTTCCGGCGGGACCAGCCGCCGTAGGTGGTGGGTTCCCACGGGCGCAGGTGGTCCTCGTCGCGCAGCCGGATCCGCGCCCAGTCCGCGCCGTCGCGCAGCCGCACCGGGCGCAGCCGGATCTCGTGGTCACGCACCCACAGCGGCCCCAGCCGCGCCGGCCACCCGGGGTGGCTCCCGGGTGGCTCCGGGACGGGCGGAGGCACGGCGGTCAGCCGCGGCCGCGGGCCACGAGCTCGATCTGCTCGCCGACGGTCAGCTCGGTGACGTCCTCCGGCACGACGGCCAGGGCGTTGACCTCGGCCAGCACCGCGAGGAGGTGTGCACCGGAGGCGCCGAGCGGCTGGGCGAGCAGCTCGCCGCCGTCGTCGGAGCGCAGCAGCCGGCTGGGGATGTAGGACCGCCGGCCCTCCGGCGAGACGACCGGCGAGGTCAGCCGGGCGGTCCAGGTGCGGCGGACCGGCTCCTGGCCGAGCGCCAGCCGCACGAGCGGCCGCACGAACACCTCGAACAGCACCAGCGCGGTGGCCGGGTGCGACGGGAACAGGAACACCGGCACGGCGTCCGGCCCGAGCCGCCCGTAGCCCTGCGCGGAGCCGGGGTTCATCGCGATCCGGGTGTCGTCGATCCCGCCCAGGTCGGCGAGGCCGCTCTTGGCCTCGGCCGCGGTCGCCCCACCACCCGCACCGCAGACGACGACGATCTCGCTGGCCGGCAGCAGGTCCTCCACGGCACCGCGGATCTCGGTGGCGCTGCCGCCGACCGTGCGGGCCCGGTTGGTCTCGGCCCCCGCCTCGCGGGCGGCGGCGACCAGGGCGTGCGAGCAGACGTCGGCGACCTGGCCGGACGACGCCGACCTGCTCACCTCGACCATCTCGTCCCCGACCACGACGACCGAGACGCGCGGTCGCGGGTGCACCAGCAGCTTGTCCCGCCCCGCCGCGGCGAGCATCGCGACCTGCGCCGATCCGACGATGTCGCCCTCGCGCACCGCCACGTCACCGGACTGGACGTCCTCGCCGACCCGGCGGACGAACCCGGCCGACGGCACGCTGCGGTGCACCGACAGGCGGGCGGCGCCGCCGTCGGTCCAGCCCACCGGTGCGACGGCGTCGGCGAGGGTCGGCAGCGGCGCCCCGGCCGCGACGCGGACCGCCTGCCCTGGCTGCAGCCGCAGCGGCTGCCGCGAGCCCGCGGCGATCTCCCCGACGACCGGGACGGTGATCGGGGAGGCCTCGCTGGCCCCGGCGACGTCGACGCTGCGCACGGCGTAGCCGTCGATCGCGGCCTGGTCGAAGACCGGCAGCGGGCGCCCCGCGACGACCTCCTCGGCGCTGCGCAGTCCCTGCGCGTCCGCGATCGCGACCCGCACCGGCGCGGGCCGCACGGCGACGTCCAGGATGCGGCTCAGGTGCTCGATGACCGTACGCAACGTCAGTCCTTCAGGCGGTCGTTCAGCCAGCCGCGCAGGCTCTCGCCGTACTCCGGATGCCGGAGCATGTGGTCGACGTAGGCCCGCGCGTAGCCGGCGGGGTTGCCCAGGTCGTGGCGGCCCCCACGGTGCACGACCACGTGCACCGGGTGCCCCTCGGAGATCATCAGCGCGACGGCGTCGGTCAGCTGCAGCTCGCCCCCGGCGCCCGGGGTGATCCGGTCCAGCGCGTCGAAGACCGCCCGGTCCAGCAGGTAGCGGCCGGCGGCGGCGAAGCTCGACGGAGCCTCGTCGGGCGCCGGCTTCTCGACCATGCCGTGGACCTGCTTGACGTCGTCGTCGTCGGTGTCGGAGACCTCGAAGACGCCGTAGGCCGAGATCTGCTCCCGCGGGACGTCGAAGGCACAGAGCACGCTGCCGCCGAGCCGCTCGCGCACCTCTGCCATCTTCCCGAGCACCCCGGTGGGCAGGACGAGATCGTCGGGCAGGAGCACCGCGACGGCCCCCTCGTCGTCGCGCAGCGCCGGCCCGGCCTGGGCGACGGCGTGCCCGAGCCCCTTCGGCTCGTACTGGTAGACCGAGTCGACCTCGAGCAGTCCGGGGGCGCGACGGACCCGTGCGGCCAGGTCGTCCTTGCCGCGACCCTCCAGGGTCTTCACCAGCTCGGCGTCCTCACGGAAGTACTCCGCGACGGACTCCTTGCCCGGCGAGGTGACGATGAGCAGCCGCTCCGCGCCCGCCTCGGCGGCCTCGGCCGCGACGAGCTCGATGCCCGGCGTGTCGACGACGGGGAGCAGCTCCTTCGGCACGGCCTTGGTGGTCGGCAGGAACCGGGTACCGAGACCGGCCGCGGGGACCACGGCGGTACGGAACGCCCCGGCCGTGCTGGAGGTCTGCGCGTTCATGGTCGGCGAGCCTAGCCACAGCACTAGGCTGTGGCGGTGACGGCTCGCGCGGAGGCCACGGATGAGATCGTCCCCTGATCAGGGTGGGCGACCCGGTGACGCCAAACGGACCCTGCGCCGCACGCTGCTGGACGCACGTGCCGCCAGGCCCCCCGGGGACCGCGCCGCGACCACCGCCGCGCTCGCCCCGCATGTGATCTCGCTCGCATCCGATCGGGGTGGTCCGGTCGCCTGCTACCTGCCGATCGGGACCGAACCCGGCGCCGCCGGACCGGACGGCGGCTCCCTCCCGGACGCGCTGCTCGCCGCCGGGTGCACGGTGCTCGTCCCGGTCGTCCCGGCGGAGCCCGGTCCGCTCGACTGGACCCGCTACACCGGCCGCCACGACCTGGTCCGCGGGTCGCTGGGTGTCGACGAACCCGCAGGCGAGCGCCTCGGCAGCGGGGCGGTCGCCACCGCGGCCCTGGTCCTGGTCCCGGCGCTGGCCGTCGACCGGCGGGGGCGACGGCTGGGACGCGGCGGCGGCTACTACGACCGCACGCTGCCGCTGCTCGCACCCGGGACCCTCACCGCCGTCCCGCTGCACGACGGCGAGTTCCTCGACGAGGTGCCCGCCGAGGACCACGACGTACCGGTCGGTGCGGTGGTGCTCCCGCGGGCCGGGGTGGTGCACGTCTCCCCCTGACCGGTCGGACGGCTCGGACCCGCGCGCGAGGCCGAGTATGCTTGGCACTCGCAGTGTGGGAGTGCCAGCTGCTCGAGTGCCCGACGGCCGCCCGGAGGATGTTGTGCCGACCTACCAGTACGCATGCACGTCGTGTGACCACCGCTTCGACGCGGTGCAGGCGTTCTCCGACGACGCCCTCACGACCTGCCCGAACTGCGGCGGCAAGCTGCGCAAGGTGTTCTCCTCGGTCGGCATCGTGTTCAAGGGGAGCGGCTTCTACCGCACCGACTCCCGGTCGGGCTCGGTCAGTGGCTCCTCCGAGTCGTCGAAGGCGGACAGCACGGCGTCGTCGTCCTCGTCGTCCTCCTCGTCCTCGGACTCGTCGAGCTCCTCGAACTCCTCCGGGTCGTCGTCCGCGGCGGCGACGTCCGGTTCGGGCTCGTCGTCATCGTCCTCCTCGGCGTCCTCGTCGTCGAAGGCCGCCGGCTCCTGAGCCCGGAGTTGTCCACAAGTAGCTGAACCATCCACAGGCCCGTGAACAGGGCCGTGGAGCGCCCGTTCCCGCCCTAGCGTCGGCTCGACGACCACGGCGGAGGAGCGGGCATGGACGACGACGATCGGCGGCGGGTGCCGCGCCCCTGGGAGCGCCTGCTGCGCGCACCGGCCTGGTCCCGTGCCCTGCTGCTGCGGCGGGTCGCCGCCGCGCTGCTCGCGCTGGCCGCTCTCGTGGTGGCACTGCTCCCCGACGCCGCGGACGACCGCGCGGGCGTCCTCGTCGCGGCCCGTGATCTGGCCCCCGGGGTACCGCTGGAGCCGGCCGACCTGACCGTCACGGCGTGGCCGCCGGCCCTCGTGCCCGCCGGTGCGCTGCGCGCGGTCGCCGACGCGGGTGGCCGGGTCCCCGCCGGTCCGGTCCGGGCCGGTGAGCCCCTGACGGACCTGCGCCTGGTCGGGCCCGGGCTCGCCGTGCGCGCCGGCGGCCCCGGCGCGTCGGCGGTCCCGCTGCGGCCCGCCGACCCGGCCGTCGCGGCGCTGCTCTCCCCCGGCTCCCGGGTCGACGTCGTCACGGACGGCCCGGAGGGACCACGGGTGCTCGCGGCCCGGGCCGTCGTGGTCGCGGTGCTGCCGCCGTCGCCGACGGGCGGGCCCGGGGCGCGCGCCGAGCCCGGCCCCCTGGTTCTCGTGGCGCTGCCGGAGGGCGAGGCCACCGCGGTGGCCGCCGCGACCCTGGGCGGCGAGGTCACGGTGACGCTCCGGTGAGCGGCACCGGTGCGGGTCAGCCGCCGTGGTGCGGGGGCCGGTTCTCGGTGAACCACCGGTCCGGGTCGCGGTCGTCGCGCTCCTCGGCCGAGCCGCCGTCGGAGCGCTCGTCGGCGGTGGTGGCGTGGTCGTCGCCGAAGATCTCCTCGATCCGCCGGCGCAGCCGGTCCGCGGGCTCGGTCATGCCCCCATGGTGGCACCGCACGGAGGTGTCGATCGCGTTGCACCGTGCCGCGCCGGGCTCGCCGGGCACCACCGGATCGCCGTGCGGTGCCACCATGGACCCAGCCGTACGCATCACGTCCACGGGTGTCGTGGGCGCCGACAGCAGGAGGGGGACCGGTCATGGGGTTCCTGGACAAGGCCCGCGAGGCCGCCGAGAACGCGCTGGAGAAGGCCGCACCGCACCTGGAGAAGGCCAAGGAGAAGGCCGGCCCGCACCTGGAGAAGGCGAAGGAGAAGGCCGGGCCGCTCGTCGAGAAGGCCGCGGAGCGGGTCGACCACGCCACCGGCGGCAAGTACAGCGGCCAGATCGACGGGGTGAAGGGCAAGGTCGAGGGGGCGCTCGGTCACACCGGCGAGACCCCGCCGGGTGCGGGGACCCGGTCGGACTCCGTGCCGCCGGTTCCGCCGGCGCCGCCCGGGGGCGACGCGCTGAAGCCGGACGGCAACCCGGCCGCGTCGCAGCCGCCGGCGACCCCGCCCCCGTCGTCGACCGACGACGGGAAGGGCGGCGTGCCGCCGGTGCCGCCGGCGAACTGAGTCACGACGACGGACGGGCCCCGGCGGAGTCGCTCCGCCGGGGCCCGTCCGTGTTCGGGGGAGATCAGGCCAGCGGGCCGGACAGCTCCGAGATGACGTGCGGGACGAGCGGGGTCAGCGTGGCCATGCCGTCGCGGACGGCGGCCCGCGACGCGGCGAGGTTGACGACCAGCGTGCTGCCGGAGACCCCGACGACCCCGCGGGACACACCGGCGTCGACCGCACCGGCCGCGAGCCCGGAGGCGCGGACGGCCTCGGCGATGCCCGGCACCGGACGGTCCAGGACCCCGGTCGTCGCGTCGGGGGTGACGTCGCGCGGCGAGACCCCGGTCCCGCCCACGGTGACGACGAGGTCGACCCCGCCGATCACGGCGGTGTTCAGCGCGCTGCGGATGGCGACGACGTCGCCGGGCGCGGTGACCACACCGTCGACGAGGAAGTTCGCCTCCTCCAGCAGTTCGGTGACCAGCGGACCGGTCTCGTCCGAGCGTTCACCGCCACTGACCCGGTCGTCGACGATCACCACGAGGGCACGGCCGATCTGCGGACCCGGCATCTCCATGGTCGTCACCCTATCGCCGGGCCGGCGGCGCCCACGGGGAGGCCGCACCGGTGCGGGGAGGGGGAACCCGCGCCGGCACGGCGCTCCGGTCGCATCCGGTGGGGCACCACCGAATACGCAGACAGCCCATCATGCGGATGTTTCACAGGTCAACGAGATGCGAGCGGCTCCACCCGGCCGGACCCGTCCGTGTGGACGTTGCGTATTCACGTGCGGATGCATGCGCACCTCACTGCTCCCCGAGTGTCACCTGAACGGTCCGGTCCTGCAGCTGCAGCTCGACGACGCTGCCCGGCGGCTGGGAACGGACGGCCGCCTGGAGATCGGTGCCCGTGGAGATCCGCTGGTCACCGAGCCGCTGCACCACGTCGTTCGGCCGCAGCCCGGCCTGCTCCGCCGCGCCACCGGGTGTGACGGTCCGGACGATCGCCCCGCCGAGCTGCGGGTCGTCGGCGACCTCGACGCCGAGCACGGCGTGCGTGGCCGGGCCACCGGTCCGGAGCTGGTCGGCGATCCGGCGGGCCTGGTTCACCGGGATCGAGAACCCGACGCCGATCGACCCGCCGCCGGGACCCGCCGTCGCGATCGCCGAGTTGATCCCGACGACCCGGCCCTCCATGTCGACGAGCGGCCCGCCGGAGTTGCCCGGGTTGATCGCGGCGTCGGTCTGGATCGCGTTCAGCACGGTCGAGGCACCACCCGCCTCACCGCCGACGCTCACGGCCCGGTCGAGCGCGGACACGATGCCCGTGGTCACCGACCCGCCGAGCCCGAGCGGGGAGCCGAACGCGGTGACCTGCTGCCCGACCCGGACGCCGTCGGAGTTCGCGAGCTCGACCGGGGTGAGGCCGGCGAGCTGCACCCGGACCAGCGCGACGTCGGACTGCGGGTCCTGGCCGACGATCGAGCCCACCGCGACCCGGCCGTCCTGCAGCACCGCTCGCAGCGTCCCGCCGGAGCCTGCCGGTTCCACCACGTGGTTGTTGGTGAGGATCAGGCCGTCCTCGCTGATCACCATGCCGGAGCCCTCGCCGCGGCTGCCGGTGTTGCCGGCACCGCCCTCGACCCGCAGCTGCACCACGCTCGGCAGCACGCGCGCGGCGACCGACTCGACGGGGGTGACGGGCAGGTCGGACTCGGCCTCGGGGACCGGGGAGTCGAGGACACCCCCGCCGGAGGCCGACGAGCGGGCGATGTCGGTGCCGATCGCGCCGCCGATGGCGCCGGCGACCAGGGCCAGCACCAGCCCGCCGACGATCATCGCGACGGTCCGGCGCGGCCGGCGCGGCGGCGGGGCGTCCACCCCGGGGCCACCGGACGGGTCGTCGCCGGGCACCGGCTGCGCCCCGTAGGCCCAGGGCGGCAGCTGCTCGGTGACGGGCCGGGCCGGGTCCGGCGCTCCCGTCCCCCCCTCCGCCGCCGGGTCCGGCGCTCCCGTCCCGTGCGCCGGGGCCCCCGGGTCGGTGCCGCCGGAGCGGGACCACGGGCTGGCCGGGGGGACCTCCCACCGGTCGGTCGGCGGGTCCTGGGTGGAGACGGCGTCGGCGTCCGGCCCCGCGTCCGGGTCCGGTCGGTCGGCAGGGTTGGAGGCGGGGGTGGAGGCCGTGACGACCCCGTCCGATCCGGCGTCCCCGGTGCCGGTGTCCCCGGAACCGGTGCCCACCGTGTCCGCGGTGTCCGGACCGCGGTCCGCCGCCGATCCGTCGTCCCCCGCCCGGAGGTCCGCCGGGGTCCCGGCCGCGGCCGTCCCGGAGTCCACGCGCCCGGTCTCCCGCTCGCCGGCACCGGACCTCTCCGGGTACGCGGCTCCCGCCGAGCCGGGACCGCCGGTGGTCGGCACGTCGGCGCCGGTCCCCTCGTCGGGCGGGTTGTCCTGGGCCATGCGTCCACCGTCCGTCACATCGCGTGCACGGCCCGCCGTCCCGGACCGTCCCCCCAGGCTATGGGCTGCCGGCCCCGTCCACGTGCCGGCCCGGCAGCGCCATCGACAGCAGGGCCCCTCCCTCGGGGGCCCGGCCCGCGCGGACCTCGCCGCCGTGCCGGGCCGCGGCCTGCGCCACGATCGACAGGCCCAGCCCGGAGCCGGGCATCGTCCGGGAGAGGTCGGCCCGGTAGAAGCGGTCGAAGACGTGCGGGAGGTCCTCGGCGGCGATGCCGTCGCCCGCGTCGGCGACCTCGACGACCAGCCACTCCGGGGAGATGGGGACCATCGACAACCGCACCGTGCCGCCCGGCGGGCTCCACTTCACGGCGTTGTCGAGCAGGTTCAGCACGGCCCGTTCGAGGGCGTTCGCGTCGCCGTCGAGGGTCCAGCGGGTGAGGTGGACGTCGAACTCGACCTCCCCGGCCCGGCGGCGGACCCGGGCGAGTGCGCGCTCGACGACCTCGCCCAGTTCGAGGGCCTCGGTGGCCATCGTGGGGGCGTCGTCGCGGGCCAGCTCGACGAGATCACCGACCAGGTGCGAGAGCTCCTCGACCTGGGCGCGGACGTCGCCGAGCAGCTCCACGCGGTCGTCGGCGGGGAGGTCCGGGGTGTCCGGCCGGTCGGCCGCGGCGAGCAGCTCCAGGTTGGTGCGCAGGGACGTCAGCGGTGTGCGCAGCTCATGTCCGGCGTCGGCCACCAGCCGTCGTTGCTGCTCGCGCGACGCGGCCAGCGCCCCGAGCATCGCGTTGAAGCTGATCGTCAGGCGAGCCAGCTCGTCGGACCCGGACACCGGGATCGGCCGCAGGTCCCCGGTGTTCGCGACCCGCTCGGTCGCCGCGGTCAGCCGCTGCACGGGCCGCAGCCCCGTCCGGGCGACGGCCACACCGGCCAGCGCGGCCAGCACGACCCCGCCCAGGCCGACCAGCGGCAGCGCGGTGCCGAGCCGGGACACCACCCGGGTCATCGTGTCCAGCTGCTGGGCGATGACGAGTGCACGCCCCTCCCCCGCCGGTACCGCGACGACCCGGTACGGGACGCCCTCGAGCGACGCCGTCCGGCCTGGCTGGATCTTCTCCTCGCCCTGGGCGACCGCGAGCTCCGGGCCGTCGACCGGCGGCATCGAGGTCGGGTCGGCGGAGGTGTAGACGCCCGAGGCGTAGACGAGCGCGATGTGCAGGTCCGCCGCGCCCAGCACGGCGGGTGGCAGCGCCGCGAGCAGCTGCGGGTTGATCAGGTCGCTCTCGGCGGCGGCCTGCGCGCGCAGCTGCAATGTCTCGTCCAGCGAGCTGGTGAGGTTCTGCCGGACCACGAGGAACGCGGCGGCCGACACGATCAGCACCATCGCCGCCGCGACGAGCGCGGCGAGCACGCCGATCCGGGCGCGCAGGGTGAACCGCTCCCGGTCCGGGGCGCGGTACCCGTACACCCGCCGCCACCAGCGCTCGCCCCGTTCCTCGGTCTCGCCGAGCCGGATCGGGCCGGAGTGGGGCGGGCCGGTCACGGCGGCGACTCCCGCAGCACGTACCCGACGCCGCGCACGGTGTGGATCAGTCGCGGCTCGCCGTCGGCCTCGGTCTTGCGGCGCAGGTACCCGACGTAGACCTCGAGCGCGTTGCCGCTGGTCGGGAAGTCGTAGCCCCACACCTGCTCGAGGATCTGCCCGCGGGTCAGCACCCTGCGGGGGTGCGCGAGCAGCAGCTCCAGCAGGGAGAACTCGGTGCGCGTGAGGCTGATCGACCGTCCGCCGCGCGACACCTCGCGGGTGTCGGGGTCCAGCGACAGGTCGGCGAACGTCAGCGCGGCACTGGGCGGGTCGGCGCCGTCGTCGGTGTCGGGGACCCGCCTGCGCAGCAGCGCCCGGAGCCGGGCCAGCAGCTCCTCCAGCGCGAACGGCTTCGGCAGGTAGTCGTCGGCGCCCGCGTCGAGACCGGCGACCCGGTCCGACACCGCGTCCCGCGCCGTCAGCACCAGGATCGGCAGGTCGTCGCCCGCGCTGCGCAGCCGGCGGCACACCTCGAGGCCGTCGACCCGCGGCATCATCACGTCGAGGACGAGCGCGTCCGGCCGGTCGGTGAGCATCCTGTCCAGCGCGGCCTGGCCGTCCTCGGCGAGATCGACCTGGTAGCCGTTGAAGGCCAGGGAGCGGCGCAGCGAGTCACGGACCGCCTTGTCGTCGTCGACGACCAGAATGCGCATGGCGCCAGTCTCGCCCAGACGTCTGAGAGGCTGCTGAGCGGCGCTCGGGTAGCGACCGTCACCACCGGGTGGGAGCAGGTCAGGACGCCTTGTAGGCCGCGGCCATGTCGTCGCCGCCGTGCCCGCGCCCGGACGCCCGCCGCAGCCGCTCCCGCACCGCCTCCGCGACGTCGAGCCGCACCCCGGCGCCCTCCGCGGCCTCGACGATCAGGCCGGCGTCCTTCGCCGCGTTGTCGACGGTGAAGTTCGGCGTCCAGTCGTCGGCGAGGATCGCGGCGGCCTTGTTCTGCAGGTAGGGCAGGTCGAGCGGGCCACCGGCGACCGCGTCGAGGAACGCCTGCGGGTCCACGCCCAGCCCCTGGGCGAGCGCCACGGACTCCCCGGTGGCGGCGGTGATCGCGAGGACCCAGCTGTTCGCGACGAGCTTCAGCCGGCTCGCGGCTGCGGTGGCGTTCGTGTCGGCGACCCACACGGTCTGCCTCCCGACGGCGTCGAGCACCGGGTCGACGGTCGCCCGCACCGACGGGTCGCCCGCCACGAAGATCACGAGCTGGCCGGACTCGGCGGGCGCCCGGGTCCCGAGCACGGGGGCGTCGAGCAGCACCAGGCCGTGCCGCTCCGCGATCGGGCGGAGCCCGTCGAACGGCTCGACGCCGACCGTGGTGGTCTGCAGCCAGACCTGCCCCTCGGTGAGCCCGCCGGCCGCCCGCTCCATGACGGCGGTGACGTCGCCGGCGTCGCCGAGCATCGTCACGACCACGTCGGCGCCGCGGACGGCGTCGGCCGGGTCCTCGCACAGGGTCGCGCCAGCGTCGGCCAGCGGCTGCGCCTTCGACGACGTCCGGTTCCAGACCCGCAGCTCCAGACCCGCGGCCAGGACGTTGTGCCCCATCCCGGCGCCCATGATCCCGGTTCCCAGCAGTGCCACGCTCGTCATGGACGTCACCGTAGGACGACGTCGCCGGGTGCGCCGAAGTCCGCCCGGTGCCGGGGGTCGTGCGAGACCCGGATCTCGGCGGAGTGCTCGCGGGCGAGCAGGACGAGCGTGCCGTCACCGAAGACGTCGTGGTCGCCGTCGGCGAACCGCCGGTCGGCGGTGCGGACCGGGGCGATGTCGGCGTCGCGCCGGATGCCGTGCTCGTCCGGTCCCAGGAGCGGCTCCCGGTCCATCGTGAGCCGGGCCCGTCGAGCGCCCGGAGCCGCATCCGAGGTCGTTCGTCCGGTGAGGAGGCCACGCCGGGCGGGTACCCCGCGGGTGATGAGCGACGAACTCGAGTTCTTCTTCGACCCGATCTGCCCGTTCTGCTGGGTCACCTCCCGCTGGGTGGTGGAGGTGGGCCGGCAGCGCGAGCTGGCCGTGACCTGGCGCCCGCTGCCGCTGGTGATGCTGAACGAGGGCATCTCCTACGAGGAGCGCCGGAAGGTGTCCGAGTCCTACCCGGACTCGCACCGGCGCGGGCTGGAGATGCTGCGGGTGGTCCGGGCCGCGTCGGACAGGTACGGCCCCGAGGTCGTCGGCGACCTCTACACCGGGTTCGGCGAGCTGGTCTGGGACTCCCCCGCCCCCGACGGCGACGGCTTCGACCCCGTGATGCAGGTGATGGCGCAGGAGTGGGACCTGCGCCCGGTGCTGGAGGGGCTCGGCCTCGACCCCGCCCTGGCCGACGCCGCGCACGACACCGCGTTCGACGACGACCTGCGGGCGAACGTCGAGGAGGCCCGTTCGCGCTGCGGCGACGACGTCGGCACGCCGATCCTGTCGTTCTCCCCGCCGGACGGGCCCGCCCTCTTCGGCCCGGTGATCGACACGGTGCCGTTCGGCGAGGACGCGCTGCGCCTGTGGGACGCGACGTACACCCTCGCGACCTGGCCCGGGTTCGCCGAGCTCAAGCGCAGCCTGCGCTCGTTCCCCGACACCCCGCTCACCGCCCGGATCGCGGGCGACGGGACGACGGTGCGCTGAGCCGTCTCTGCTTGACTGGCTGGCGTGACCGACACGGGTGATCCCGGCTTCTCCAACCGGACCGGCCGCCCGCCCGGGCGCCTGATCACCCTCGCGTCGCGGTTCGTCCCGGCGATCCGCCGCGTCCAGGAGCAGATCGGGCCGTTCGCCGCCTACTGGGGGGAACGCAACCGCGCCGAGCTCGCCCGGACCGGGCCGCTGTGCGTGGTGCTGGGCGACTCGATGGCCCAGGGCCTCGGTGCGACGAGCCCGGAGGGCGGCTGGGCCGGCCGCCTGGAACCGGAGCTCCCGGGGTGGCGGCTGGTGAACCTGTCGCAGCACGGCGCCCGGGTCGACGACGTGCTCCACCAGCAGCTGCCCGCGGCGCTGCGGCTGCGGCCGGACCTGCTGATCTGCCTGATCGGCTCGAACGACCTGATGCAGCCGAAACACCAGGACGGCGTCGGCGACCGCTACGCCGTCCTGCTCGACCGGCTGCCGCGCGGGACGGTGATCGGCAACCAGCCGGGCACGTTCGCGGCCGCGTTGCAGGTCAACGGCCTGATCGACGACGCCGTGCGGCGCCGCGAGCTCGTGCTCGCGGAGCTGCGCGATCCCCGGACCCGGCACTGGCGCGGCAAGCTCGCGTCCGACCGGTTCCACCCCAACGACCGCGGTTACGCCGCGATCGCCGAGGTGTTCACCGAGGCCCTGCGCCGGGCCGGGTACTAGCTGCCGACCTGCGCGGGCTCGCGGCGCGCGTCGGCCTTCGCGGTGCGGCCGGCGACGATCGCGACGCCCAGCCCGACGACGGCCAGCCCGGCCGCGACGACGTTCGGCGAGGCGAACCCGAAGCCCGCGGCGATCACCGCGCCGCCGAGGGCGGCGCCGAGCGCGTTGGCGACGTTGAACGCAGCCTGGTTCGCCCCGGACGCGAGGTTCGGGGCGTCCCCGGCCGCGGTGATGATCCGCAGCTGGACCGGCGGGACGATCGCGAACGTCGTCACCGCGAGGGTGAACAGTGCGATCATCGCGGTCGCCTGGTTCTGCAGGGCAGGGACGAACAGCAGCGAGACGACCGCGGTCGCGGTGAGCGCGCCGTAGATCGTCGGCATGGTCGCGATGTCGGCGAGCCGGGCGCCGACGATGTTCCCGACGGTCATGCCGATGCCGAACAGCGCCAGCAGCAGCGTGACCTCGGTCGGGGTGAAGCCGGCGATCTCGGTGAGCATCGGGGTGATGTAGCTGTAGGTCGAGAACAGCGCGGCACCGCCGACGGTCCCGATCAGCAGCGCCATCCACACCGGACGGCGGCCGAGCGCGCGGAGCTCCTGGCCGAGGCGGACCGGGGTGGCGCTGCGGACGTCCGGCACGCACAGCACGATCGCGGCGGCGGCGAGCGCGGCGATCAGCCCGACGACGGCGAACACCCACCGCCAGCCGGCCTGCTGGCCGACGAGCGTCCCGACCGGGACGCCGGCGACGTTGGCCAGGGTGAGCCCGGCGAACATCATCGCCATCGCGCGGGCCCGGCGGTCCTTGGTGACCAGGCTCCCGGCGACGACCGCACCGATGCCGAAGAACGCGCCGTGCGGCAGTCCGGCGAGGAACCGCGCGCCGAGCACGAGGCCGTAGCCCGGTACGAGGGCGGAGAGCAGGTTGAACCCGGCGTAGCCGCCCATCAGCGCGATGAGCACGGCCTTGCGCGGGAACCGGTTCGCCGCCGCGATCAGCAGCGGCGCACCGACGACGACGCCGAGCGCGTAGGCGGAGATCAGGCGGCCGGCGTCGGGGATGTCGACGCCGAGGCCCCCGGCGACATCGGGCAGCAGGCCCATGATCACGAACTCGCCGGTACCGATGGCGAAGGCGCCGACGGCCAGCGCGGCGAGCGCGAGCGAGGGGCGCGTGGTGACGGCACGCATCAGCGGACCCTTCCTGGGACGTGTGGTGGGTGAGCCGACGTGGCTCGGAGATGACGGGCGGCGGCCTCGACGCGAATATCCACGCTAGACGAGGAAACTCGCGGATTGCCAGCCGGAACCGTGTCCACTCCGTCACGTCGATCTGGTTGGGTGGTCCGATGGCGACCGGAAAGCTGCCCCGCAAGGTCTACGACGCCGAACTGCTCCGTCTGCAGGGCGAGCTGCTGAGGATGCAGGAGTGGGTGCGGGCGAGCGGCGCACGCGTCGTCGTCGTGTTCGAGGGCCGTGACGCCGCGGGCAAGGGTGGCGCGATCCAGCGGGTCAGCCAGTACCTCAATCCCCGGTTCTGCCGGATCGTCGCGCTGCCCGCGCCGACCGAGCGGCAGACGACGCAGTGGTACTTCCAGCGCTACGTCGAGCACCTGCCGGCGGCCGGGGAGATCGTGCTGCTGGACCGGTCCTGGTACAACCGCGCCGGCGTCGAGCGGGTCATGGGGTTCTGCTCGGAGGCCGAGTACCGGCGGTTCCTGCGCCAGGCCCCGGTGTTCGAGCAGCTGCTCGTCGACGACGGCATCCACCTGCTCAAGTACTGGTTCTCGGTGAGTGCCGACGAGCAGGCCCGCCGGTTCGCCGAGCGGCTGGACAACCCGCTCAAGCAGTGGAAGCTGTCCCCGATGGACCTCGAGTCGATGACCCGGTGGGACGACTACTCGAAGGCCCGCGACGACATGCTGGTGCACACCGACACCGACCACGCCCCGTGGTGGATCGTCGAGGCCGAGCAGAAGCGCAACGCGCGGATCAACATGATCCACCACCTGCTGTCGGCGATCCCGTGGGAGCCGGTGGAGCGCCGGGTGCTGACGCTGCCGGAGCGGGCCCCGTCGTCGGGCTACGAGCGGCCGTCGCGCGAGGTCCAGCGCGACGTCCCCGACCACGCCGCGACGCTCGCCGGGTAGCACCGCCCGGACGGGTGGCGTCCCGCACACCACGCCGTCCGGTACCGGCGGTACCGGATACCGTCGCCCGCGACACGGGCCCGCGCCCCGGCCGGGCCGATCGACGACGGGCGCGGCGCCCCGGCCGCGCGGAGAGGTGGCGCGGCCGTGAGCGTCGTCCTGTTCACCGGATTCCCCGGCTTCCTCGGATCGGCCCTGCTGCCGCGCACGCTGCGCCGCGCCCCCGGCGCCCGCGCGGTGGCACTGGTGCAGGCGAAGTTCGCCGGGCAGGCCCGGGCCACGCTGGACCGGATCGAGCACGAGGACCCGGAGATCGCGGGCCGCACCGATCTCGTCGTCGGCGACATCACCGCGCCCGGCCTCGGCCTGTCCGGCGAGGACCGGGCCCGGCTGCTCGCCGCGCCGCTGGAGATCTTCCACCTGGCCGCGGTCTACGACCTGTCGGTGCCTGCGGACGTCGCCTGGCGGGTCAACGTCGAGGGCACCCGCCACGTCGTCGAGCTCGCCGTGGCGGCCGCCGGCGGCGCCGGCCTGACCCGGCTCCAGTACGTCTCCACCTGCTACGTCTCCGGCCGCTACGACGGCATCTTCTCCGAGACCGACCTCGAGCTCGGCCAGGCGTTCGCGAACCACTACGACCACACCAAGCACGAGGCGGAACGGGTCGTCGCGAAGGCCCGCGACGCGGGACTGCCGGTGACGGTCTACCGGCCCTCGATCGTCGTCGGGGACGCGGTGCGGGGCGCGACGCAGAAGTTCGACGGGCCCTACTACCTGCTGCAGCTGCTGGCCCGGCAGGGCCGCACCGCGTTCGTGCCGCTGCCCCGGCAGACGGCGCGCACGCAGTTCAACCTGGTGCCGTCCGACTACGTCGTCGACGCGATCGCCGCCCTCGCCGGGCACGACGGCGCGGCCGGCCGGACCTTCGCGCTCGCCCAGCCTGACCCGCCGACGGTGACCCGGATGTGCGAGACCTTCGCCGAGCAGCTCGGCACACGCCTGCGGGTGGTCCCGATGCCGACCGGTGCGGCCGCGTTCTCGATCGACCACGTGCCCGGTGTCGGACGCCTGTTCAAGGTCCCGTCCAGCACGCTCGACTACCTCACGCACCCCTCGCGCTACGACACCGCGGCGACGACGGCGACCCTCGCCGGGCTGGGCGTGCACTGCCCGGCGTTCGACGAGCATGTCGGCCCGATGGTGCGGTTCTACCGGGAGAACCCGCAGGTCGGCACCGCGGCGATGGTCTGACTCAGGCGGCGAGCGGCCCGCCCGGCACCGGGTAGGCGGGGAGCGTGATCGCCTCGGCGGGCGGCCGGACCAGGCCGGAGAGCGCCCCGAACGCCGGTGACGCGGCGAGCCGGGTCGCGGCCCGGAACGCGGCGAGCCCGGCCGCGGTGCGCGGGTGGGCGAGCCGCGGCGTGCCGGGCGGCAGCTTCTGTGCCCGCGTCACCAGCGGCCGGAGCACCTGCTCGTAGCGGGCGAGGGCGGTCCGCGGGTCGTCGTGCGCGACGAGCTCGCCCGCCAGCACGTAGGCGCCGGCGAGAGCCAGCGTGGTCCCCATCCCGCTGATCGGGGACGACGCGTACGCGGCGTCGCCGAGCAGCGCGACCCGGCCGCTGCTCCAGGCGGGGAGCCGGGCCTGGCCGATCGCCTCGAAGTACAGCTCGGCGTCGTCGAGGTCGCGCAGGATCCGCGGGACCTCCCAGCCGGCGTCGGCGTAGGTCGCGCGCAGCACGGCGACGACGTCGTCGCGGCCGAGCCGGTCGAGCCCGCGCACGTCGGAGACGAAGCTGAGGAACACCCGGGTGGTGCCGGCGTCGTCGGGCCGCAGCGACGCCGTCCGGCCGCGGCCGCAGGGGTGCCAGCGCCAGCGGTCGTCGTCACCGGTGGTCCGCGGGATCGCGGCGTACGCGCAGTAGAGGCCGAGCTCGTGCACGGCGGCGCCGGGCACGATCAGCTCCCGGGTGCGCGAGCGCAGCCCCTCCGCGACGACGACGAGACCGAACCGGCGCCGCGGCCCGCGCTCGAACTCGACCTCGACGCCCTCGCCGTCGTCGTGCAGGGCGGTGATGCGGTCGCCGAACACGTACCGCGTCCCGGGCAGCGAGTCGTCGTGCAGGATCCTGGCGAGCCTGCCGCGCAGGATCTCCAGCTCGGCGGTGGCGCCGCCGGAGTCGTCGGTCCCGGCGTCGAACGACGCGAACGGCCGCCCGCGCCCGTCGACGAAGTCGGTGCCCGACTCGCCGGTCCCCGCCGCGCGCACGGCGTCCTCCAGCCCCATCCGGCGCAGCACCTCGCGGCCGACCCCGCGGACGTCGACGTTCTGTCCCTCCTCGCGCAGGCCGTCGGCCCGCTCGACGACGGTGACGTCCACTCCGGACGCCGTCAGCAGGGAGGCGAGCGCCGGGCCGGCGACGCTCGCTCCGGAGACCAGGACGTGCTGCACCATGCCCCGACGGTAGGCGCTCCACCGCCGCCCCGGACGGGTGGAATCCGTGCCCGTTCACGATGTCTTCCGATTTGTTCGTTACCTCCTACGCCGTAACCCGTTGGACCGTTCGAGCCATCCGGGGGGACCAGGCGTAGATGATCGAACTCCGATCCGTGACGAAGACCTATCGAGCGGGTGCCGGCGACGTGCACGCACTCGCCGGCGTGGACCTGACGATCGACGAGGGCGAGCTCGTCGCGATCATGGGGCCGTCCGGGTCGGGCAAGTCGACGATGATGAACATCCTGGGGTGCCTGGACGTCCCCACCGACGGTCACTACCGCCTCGACGGCGAGGACGTCGTCGGGCTGCGGGAGAACCGGCTGGCCGACCTCCGCAACCGGCGGATCGGGTTCGTCTTCCAGTCCTTCAACCTCATCCCCCGGACCAGCGCGGCGCGCAACGTCGAGCTGCCCCTGGTCTACGCGGGCGCCGGGCGCCGGGCGCGCCGGGACCGGGCGCTCGCCGCGCTGTCCCGGGTCGGCCTCGGCGACCGCGGCGACAGCATGCCGAACGAGCTCTCCGGCGGGCAGCAGCAGCGGGTCGCGATCGCCCGCGCGCTGGTCACCGAGCCGTCGATGATCCTGGCCGACGAGCCGACCGGCAATCTCGACACCCGCTCCACCGTCGAGGTCATGGAGCTGCTGGTGGAGCTCAACGAGGCGGGCCGGACCGTCGTCCTGATCACGCACGAGGACGAGGTCGCCGAGTTCGCGCGACGGGTCGTACGGCTGCGCGACGGCCGGATCACCAGCGACGTCCGGCAGGAGCCGACCCGCACGACGGCCGGTCCGGCATGAACGTCGTCGAGGCGGCCCGCCTGGCACTGCGCGGGCTGCGTGCCAACAAGCTGCGCTCCGCCCTGACCACGCTCGGCATCATCATCGGGGTCTCCGCGGTCATCGTGCTGGTCGCGCTCGGCAACGGGATCCAGCGCGGTTTCAGCGACTCGTTCGGGTCGCTGGCCACCCAGATCACGGTGAACACCGACCAGGACGGCGGGGGCACGCCGCGCGCCCTCACCGACGCCGACGTCGCCGCGCTCGACGACCGCACCGACGCCCCGGACGTCGCCTCGGCGACACCGGTCGCGGGCGGCCCGGTCGTCGTGCAGCGCGACGGCAGCGAGCGGTTCCGCGGCACGGCCACCGGCACCACCGCGGACTACCTCGACGTCACCGGCCGTGACCTCGTCGTCGGCCGGATGTTCGACGACGCCGAGGTCCGGTCCAAGGCCAAGGTCGCAGTGCTCGCGCCCGGGCCGGTGCAGGAGCTGTTCGGCGGGGACGCCGGGGCCGCGCTGGGCTCGGAGCTGCGGATCGGCCGGAGCTCGTTCCGGGTGATCGGCGTCGTGGAGGCCACCGGGGACGACCAGACGGTGATCATGCCGCTGGACACCGCCCGCGGGTTCGTCCTCGGCGGCGGCGAGGACATCGGCACCGTGCTGGTGCAGGCGACCTCGTCGGCCACCGTCCCGGCGGCGCTGGACCAGGTCACGGCGTTGCTCGACGACCGGCGCGACGTCCGCGACCCCACGGACCGCGACTACTCCGCCACGGCGCAGCAGAACCTTCTCGACCAGGTCAACCAGACGCTCGGCTTCCTCACGCTGTTCACCGTGGCCGTCGCCGCGATCTCGCTGATCGTCGGCGGGGTCGGCGTCGCGAACATCATGCTGGTCACGGTCACCGAACGGACCCGCGAGATCGGGATCCGCAAGGCCATCGGCGCGCCCCGGCGGGCCGTGCTGCAGCAGTTCCTGCTGGAGTCGACGATCCTCGCCGGGCTGGGCGGGCTCGCCGGCATCCTGCTCGGCGTCGGTCTGTCCACACTGGCCGCCGCCACCCTGCCGCAGGTGGTCCCCGACTTCCCGCCGCCCGTGGTGGATCCCGCCTCGGTCGTCGTCTCCTTCGTGATCAGCCTCCTCATCGGCCTCGTCGCCGGCGGGTACCCGGCCAACCGCGCCGCGCGGCTGCGCCCGATCGAGGCGCTCCGGTTCCAGTGACACCTCCACCCACGACCGACGACAGGGGGCCCCGCATGCCGGTTCCGGCATCCCGGCAGACGACTCGACGACGACCCGGCCGGCGCTGGGCGGCACTGCTGCCGCTGCTCGCCGTCGCGTCGTGCACCGCGGGCCAGACACCGCCACCGGTCGTCGACGTCGACCGCGGCGAGGTCGTGTCGAGCGTCGCGGCGACCGGCTCACTGGTGTCGATCACCGAGCAGAACCTCGGGTTCGCCGAGGGCGGCCGGCTGTCCGAGGTCCTGGTCGAGGTGGGCCAGCGGGTCGAGCCCGGCCAGATCCTCGCCCGGCTCGACGACTTCGCCCTCTCCCAGGCCCTGGAGCAGAGCCGGGCCCAGCTCGCCCAGCAGCAGGCGGCGCTCGACAAGATCCGCAACAGCAACTCGGTGGAGGCCGCGGCCGCGAACCTCGACCAGGCACGGGCCGTCCTCGACGCGACCCGGGGTCAGGTGGACGCGACGAACCGGGCGGGCGAGGTCGCCGTCGAACGGGCGCGGGTCCAGCTGGACTTCGACCGGAAGAGCCTCGAGCGCGCGGAGGAGCAGCTCCGGGAGGCCGAGGCGGCCTGCGGCACCGGGAGCTCCACGTCGCCCTCGACCTCGCCGTCCACCTCGCCGTCGGAGCCCGGCTCCGGAGGCCTCGGGAGCCTGCTCGGCCGTGGCGCCGAGGGCGGTACCGACGGGGCCACCGGTGCGACGCCCGGCGGGTCCACCGGCGGGCTGACCACCGACCCGGCGTGCCAGAACGTCCCGACGGCCGAGAGCGCCGTCCAGCAGGCCAAGGGCGTGGTGGTCACGTCGAAGACCAACCTGGCGACGGCCGAGCAGCAGGCCAGGACCGAGCAGGCCGCGGGCCGGGTCTCCATCGAGCAGGCCCGCACCAGCGTGGTCACCGCGGAGAACGACCTCGGCCTCGCGGGCACGGACCGGCCGGCCGACACCAGCGCCCAGGAGGCGATGGTTCGCGACGCCGAGGCCGCCGTCGCCCTGGCCCAGAACGACCTGGACGCCGCCGCACTCCGCGCCCCGACCGCCGGGGTGGTCTCCGAGGTCAACGGCGCCACCGGCGAGTTCCTCCCGGCCGCGTCCGGGACGACCGCCCTCGCGCCGGGCAGCTCGGCCCGGATCCCCGACGCCGCCGCGAGCGGTGCGTCGGGCACTGGCGGCGGGGACGCCGCGGGCGCCGCCGGGGCCGGCGGCGGACCGTTCATCGTCCTCAACGACGTCGCGTCGTTCCAGCTCGTCGTGCCCTTCGAGGAGTCCGACGCCGCGCGCATCCAGCCCAACCAGGAGGTCGACGTGACCGTCGACGCGGTCCCCGGCCTGACCACGCCGGCCACCGTGCTGGCGATCGCGCCGACCGGTCGCGACGTCTCCGGCATCGTCAACTACTACGCCTCGATCGTCCTCCGGGAGGGCGACCCGCAGCTCCGCGACGGACAGACCGCTGAGGCCGCCGTCCGGGTCGAGGCGGCCGACGGGGTGCTGCGCGTCCCGTCGTCCACGGTCCGGACGGAGAACGGGCAGCGGATCGTCGACGTCCTCGGCGAGGACGGCGAGGCCGCCCCGGTGCCCTTCGTCCCGGGCATGGTCGGGGACGAGTTCACCGAGGTCCGCTCCGGGCTCGACGAGGGCCAGTCGGTGCTGCTGCCGCAGGGTCAGGTCGCCGCTGCGCCGGGTGGGCCGCCGCAGAACTGAGGTTCGCCGTGCACCCACGGCCCGGACGGCCCGTGCCTGCTCCGGGCCGTGGGTGACCCTCGTGGCTCGACAGGCTCCAGCCGGTCAGCGGTCACGGACCGCGGCGACGGCCTCGATCTCGACGAGCTGGTCGTCGTAGCCCAGCACGGTCACCCCGAGCAGCGTGCTGGGCGCGTCGTGCTCGCCGAAGGCATCCCGCACGACCTCCCACGCCGCGACCAGGTCGGCCTGCCTGGTCGATGCGACCAGCACCCGGGTGCTGACGACGTCGCTCAGCGACGCCCCGCTCTCCTCCAGTGCCGTCGTCAGGTTCTCGACGGCCTGGGCCGCCTGACCCGCGTAGTCACCGACCGCGACGGTCGCACCGTCCGCGTCGAGCGGGCAGCTGCCCGCCAGGAAGATCAGTCGCGTGCCGGCGGGCACCGTCGCGGCGTAGGCGTACTCGGCGACGTCGGAGAGTCGCGAGGAACGGATCAGGGTCACGGCCGTGGTCATCACCGCCGACGTTAGCCGGACGCTCCTCCCGGCGGGATCAGATTTCCGGTGTCCGGAGCGGGTCGTCCTGCGGCGCGGGCTCCCGCACGAGCGTCATCGACACGAGCTCGGTGAACCCGACCCGCTTCGCGAAACGCACCGAGCGACGCTTGTACACCGTGAAGCCGAGCTTCGTGTACAGCCCGAGGGCGGCGACGTTCGTGTCCTTGATGTCCTCGAGCACGTACTCGCGGTATCCCGGCAGCGCGAGCAGGTGACGCAGCAGCGCGGTGCCGACTCCCCGCCCCTGATGCTCCGGTTCGGTGGCGACGAACCCGATCTCGGCGAGCCCCGGCCGTGCACCCTCCGAGGGAGGCATGAACCACCTCCGGATCACAACGTAACCGAGCAGCCCGCGGACCAGCCCGAGATGACGCCTGATCTCCCGGAACCGCGGCGCGAACAGCGTCTGCTCCGCCTCGGTGAGCGACGCCAGACCGGCGGGCTCCCCGTCCACGAGGGCGACGTGGAACCGTTCGAGCAGCAGCATGTGCTCGAACGCGTCGGCCAGTCTCCCGGGGTCGCGGGAGAAGGCGACGAAGTCGTCGGCGAAGCTCCGTACGTACACCTCGGTGATGCGGCGCCGGTACTCCTCGCCGAGGACGTCTCCGCGCTCGACCACGACACTGGACTCGATCATTCCCGGCTGCTCCGCTCGTCAGGCACTCTGCCGGTGAACACTAGCCAGCGGCCCGGCCCGCACCGGGACACCGGACGGACGCCGCACCATGTGTCCCGGATGTGCCCCCTGACGACGACGGCGGCGACGAGGCGCCGGAGACTCCCAGGTAACCTCCACGTACGCCCTCGTAGCTCAGGGGATAGAGCACCGCTCTCCTAAAGCGGGTGTCGCAGGTTCGAATCCTGCCGGGGGCACGCAGGTCAGAGGCACATCGACGATCCTCCGACCGACTGCCGCCGAGCCCGCGAAATCCTCTACAGCCTGTTCCAGGCCTGCGTGACTCACCACCCTGTCGATCCAGCGCGCCGCTTTCTTCGAGAGCGGTCCATCAGATGGTGTTCGACGACGTCGTCGGGCACCCCGATCCGGCAGACTGGACCCTGATTGCTATGAGAGCGCTATCGTGACGCTATGAGCCAGGAGATCCGGCAGTCGGAGTTGCGCAACGACAACGCGTCGGTCATGCGCCGGGTCGCCGAGGGCGAGTCCTTCGTCGTGACGGTGAACGGCCGTCCGGTAGCCGATGTGGTCCCGCACCAGCGGGGCACGGGCAAGCGCCGGTTCGTCCCGGTGTCCGAGCTCGTCGATACGTTCGCGACGGAGCCGCCTCCCGACCCGGCGGCGTGGCAGGCCGACCTGGATGCCGCTGACGAGCTCTTCGGCGACGACGACATCGCCGACCCGTTCGACGGTGGCCGGCGTTGACGAGGAGCGAGCCGCGCCGAGCCCTGCTCGACACCTCCGTCGTGATCGACTTCCCGGCCGCTCGGGTTCTCGAGGTCGCCGACGAGGTCGCTGTCTCGGCGGTCACGATGGGCGAGCTGCACTACGGGGTGACCGCCACGGCCGACCCTCTGGTCCAGATGCGCCGACGCCGACGCGTGCAGGCCGTCCTCGACCGGTTCGAGGTACTGCCGTTCGACGTGGTGACCGCCGAGTACTACGGGGCGTTGGCCACCCTGGTGCGCCAGATCGGGCGGAATCCCCGACCACGACGGATGGACCTGCAGATCGCCGCCACCGCGGCGCGGCACGATGTCGCGCTGTTGACCCGCAACGCCGCTGATTTCGCCGGCCTCGAGTCGGCGCTGACCGTGATCGACCTGATGGACGGGTAGCGGACGCCGTGGACCTCGTGACCGGCACGCTGCATCAGCCCGGCGCAACCGATCCCATTGCGCCGCAACCGACGACAGCGACCTCTGCCATTCTGTCTCCCCTTCCGGTGTGTTGCGCCCTCAGCCGACAGGTGTCCGCCGTCAGAGCGGGAGCACTCGATTCTCGACGACACTCTTCATGACCAGGGTGGAGCTGAGGCGCTGAACTCCGGGGAGCGCCGCGAGTCGCTCGTCGTAGAGCTCCTGGAACGCGGTCAGGTCGCGTGTGAGGACGCGGAGCAGGTAGTCGGGGTCTCCGAAGAGACGTTGGGCCTGCACGACGTGTGCGATGTCGGCGACGGCCCCCTCGAAGGCGTCGATGGTGTCGCGGTCGGACTCGCGCATGGTCACGAAGACGAGGGAGTCGAAGTCCAGGCCGAGGACGTGGGGATCGAGATGGGCTCGGTACCCGGCGACGGCGCCGGCCTGCTCGAGCGCCCGCAGTCGCCGGTGACACGGCGACACGCTGAGCTGCACCCGCTCCGCCAGTTCCGTGATGGTCATTCGGCCGTCCTCCTGGAGCTCGGCAAGAATTTTTCGGTCAGTGGCATCCACCCATGGATTCTTACTTCAAGTGAGCCGCTCCGTCGAAAGAATGAGAACACCTTCCACCGCTGCGCTCCTAGCGTTGCCGGCAGGCCCGGAGGCGCTCCGGAGCCCGGAACAGAGGAGGCAGGCATGGTGGTCGGGACGGTCGTCGCGTTCTGGGGACTGTCGCTGCTACTCGTGTGCACTCCCGGTGCGGACTGGGCGTACGCGATCGGCGCCGGAGTCGGGCAGCGCAGCGTCCTCCCCGCCGTCGCAGGCCTGATGGCCGGGCACCTGACCCTGACGGCGGCGGTCGCCGCGGGGATGGCGGCGGTCATGGCGGGTTCCCCGACGATCCTGACCGCACTCACGGCGATCGGTGCCGCCTACCTCGTGTGGCTGGGGCTGTCCGGCCTCACCCGCCCCGCAGGCGCGGTGCCGGGCGCAACGGTCGAGACGGCGTCGTGGCTGCGGCAGGTCACGAAGGGCGCAGGGATCAGCGGGTTGAACCCGAAGGCGCTACTGCTGATCCTTGCCGTGCTGCCCCGGTTCACGGACCCTGCGAGCTCCTGGCCGGCGGGTATCCAGATGCTGGTTCTCGGCGCGGTGCACGTGGTGACCTGCGGAGTCGTCTACATCGGCGTCGGGATCGGCGCACGACGCCTCCTCGCCGCGCGGCCGACATGGTCACGGCTGGTGTCGCGCGTGTCCGGCGCCGCGATGGTCGTGCTGGGCGCGGGCCTGCTCGTCGGACAGTTCGCCGGCTGAACCTCCCGCTCCATCGTGGGTCCTGGCCCCCGATCGTTGTTGAGCATAGAGTCAAAAACATGACGGACGACGCGCTCGACGACGACCGGCTGCCGAAGTGGGTGCGCTATCGGCCGCGCCCGTTCCCGGATGCCAACCTGTTGTTGCTGCCGGGACCGGAACCCGCGTTGGTGGACACCGGCTTCGTCGGCCACGCCGAGCAGACCCGCGCGTGGGCCGAAGCCGAGGCCGGCACCCGGATCGCCACGGTCGTCAACACGCACTGGCACGCCGACCACGTCGGCGGCAACGCCGCCCTGCAGGCCACCGGCGCACAGATCGCCGCCGGCGCCCCCGATGCCGATGCCGTCGCCCGGCGCGATCCCGGCTGCTGCATGGCCGAGTACCTCGACCAACCCGTCAGCCCGTACACCGTCGACCGCTCCCTCGAGGACGACGAGATGCTCCGGCTCGGCGAGGTCGAGTGGCAGGTCGTGCACACACCCGGCCACACCCGCGGACATCTGAGCCTGTGGCAGCCCGAGGAGCGGCTGCTCGTCGTGGGGGACGCGCTGTCGGACCACGACGTCGGCTGGGTCTCCACCGCACTCGACGGCCCGGACGCCGCCGCGATCGCGAAGGCGTCGCTGGAGCGGCTCGACGGCCTGCACCCCAGGGTGCTCCTCCCGGCGCACGGACGGATCCCCGACGACCCCGCCGCCGCACTGGCGAACGCCCACCGCCGCGCCCAGCGCCTGGTCGACGATCCGCAGGGTGCCGTCTGGTATGCCGCCCGCCGCATCTTCGGCTACGCCCTGATGATCCGCGGCGGCATCCCGCTCCCCGAGCTGCAGGACTACCTGCTCGCCCGGGCCTGGATCACCGACACCGCGACCCAGCTCGACCGGTCGGCCCCGGACGTCGTCGACGAGCTCGTCACCACGATGCGGCGCAGCGGTGCGGTCGTCGAGCAGGACGGACGTCTGTGGGCGGCCGCGGAATACGTCCCCGTCGACCCCACTGCGCTCGACCAGCCCTGGCCGCGCGACTGGCCACTCTGACCCCGTCCACCGAGGAGATCCCATGAGCTGGACCATCGACCGACACGGCCGCGTCGCCGTGGTCACCATGACCACCAACAAGGTCAACGCCCAGAACCGGGCCTTCTTCGCCGACCTGCACGACGCGTTCGACCGCCTCGAAGCCGACCACCCGGATTCGCCGGTCGTGCTCACCGGACAGGACGGCCGGTTCTCCGCCGGCCTCGACCTCGGTGAGCACTTCCCCCTGTTCGCCGGCCCGGCCGACGGGGTCCGCGACTGGTTCGCCGCCTACCGGGCCACGAACGTCCGCCTGTTCACCTACCCGCGCCCCACCGTCGCCGCGGTCAACGGCCATGCCTTCGCCGGCGGCCTGATCACCGCCGCGGTGTGCGACCGACGCATCGCCGTCGACACCGGTGCCCGCTTCGCGCTCAACGAGGTGCCCATCGGCATTCCGATGCCCGCGGTCTACGTCCGCATGCTGACCTACGCCTGGGGCGAGCGCACCGCTGCCCGCGCATCCCTGTTCGGAGAGACCGTCGACCAGGACCAGGCCCTCGACCTCCGCATGGTCGACGAGCTGCTGCCCGCCGACCGGCTGCTCGGCCGCGCCGTCGAGATCGCCGACTCCATCCCCGCCGACACGCTCGAGCACTATGCCTTCACCAAACGTGCCACCCAGGCCGCCGCCCTGCGCGACATAGCCGACCTGTCCGACCCCCTCGACGACGAGCTCCCACGCTGGTTCACCACGCCCGACGCCCGCCACGCCCACAAGCGCTACTGGCAGCAGCTCAAGGGAACCGAAGCGACCTGGTGACACTCATGCCGCATCGAGCGCAGCACGGGAGGCGGCGAGGATCACGGCATCCAGACCGGACGGGGGCGGTCGCCCGGCCAGCAGGTAGCGGCGGATCGCCGCGCCGGGCAGATCCAGCAACGCCAGCGTCGCCGCCCGCCGCCGCGCCGGAGTCACCTCGCCGTACCAGCTCCCGGTGAACCGGGACACCGCCGCGGCCAGGTCGTCGTTCACCGTCGCGAGCTCCGCCGCGAGGTCGTCGGGCCAATGCGGGCTGAGCTGCTCACGGCCGTAGGCGGCGAGCACCTGGGCGGCGGGCCGGTCCTCCCGCGCCCACCGCGGATAGTGCAGCACGGCCGTACGCAGCGCGGTCTCGACGTCCTCGACCGACAGGGCGGCAATCATGCCCGCCTGACCGGTGCGGGCGCACCGGATCCACAACCGCGCCAGCAGATGGTCCTTCGTCGGGAACCGGTAGTAGATCGACCCGACGTGCCCGCCCATCTCCCCGGCCACCGCCTCGACCGTCATTCCCGCCGGCCCGTGGGCCGCGATCACCCGGAGCGCGGCGTCGAGGATCGTGTCCTGGTCGAAACGGGCAGGTCGTGGCACCCCGGCAGCCTAGGGGCCGCCTCCCGGACCCGACGGGCCCGTCACGTACGCCCCGTGAGCACCGGCCTCACCACGCGTCCGGCTCGAACTCGGCCGTCATGTCCCGCCACCCGACGGGCTCGCCGCAGTGGGCGCAGGTCGGCCTCGGCTCCGCGGCGTGCCCACAGCCCCGGTGGACCAGCCGCACCGGCGGGACGTCGTTCTCGTACCGGTCGCCCCACGCCATGAGCGCGACCAGCACCGGGTAGAGATCGGCGCCCTTGGTCGTGAGCCGGTACTCGTACCGCGCCGGCCGCTCCTGGTAGCGGACACGATCCAGGATCCCCTCGGCCACGAGGACCCGTAGCCGGTCGTTGAGCACGTTGCTGCCCAGGCCGAGCTTCGACCGGAAGTGGTCGTAGCGACGCTCCCCGCGGAAGCACTCGCGGAGGATCATCATCGTCCACCGTTCGCCGATCACCGACCAGGTGCGTGCGACGGAGCAGTACACGTCCTGCAGTTCGTCGTGCTTCACCCCTCCATAGTAGGAAACGATTCGAGTCCGACGAGTTTGTGGCTGTGCCGAATCCTCGCTACGGTCGAACTCTCTTCGAGTCCTACCTGTGGAGGCCCCGGATGCCCTACTACCAGTTCACCGTCCCCACCGGCGGCGCGACGCTGCAGCACAAGCGCGAGATCGCCGCCGCCGTGACGAAGGTGCACAGCGAGGTCACCGGCGCGCCCGCCGCGTACGTCCACTGCTCGTTCGCCGAGGTCCCGGCCGGGAGCATCTTCGTGGCCGGCGAGCCGGTGGACGGCCCGCGCATGGTCGGGCTCATCCGGGACGGCCGGTCCGCCGAGGTCCGCGGCCGGCTGATCCACGGGATCGCGGACGCGTGGTGCGGCCTCACCGGGGACGCCAAGGAGAGCCTGGCGATCTTCCTCCACGAGGTCCCCGGCGCCAACGTGATGGAGGACGGGGTGATCCTCCCGGAGTCCGCCGACGATCCGGGTGCTGTCCACTGAGGACCGTGGCCGCGTCGGGTACTGCTTCAGACCGGTACCGGACCGTGCGGGTGCCGGTCGTCGACGACGATCGGGTGCGAGTGCACCCAGCCCCGCCCGGTCCACCGCGCCAGGGCGACGTGGGCGTGGTCGGCGCCGTCGTGGCGGTGGCGGATCAGGTCGGCGCCGGTCCTCGGCCACAGCGTCACCGCCGCGACGGTCCCGGCGACCGCCGCCACTGCGAGCACGACCCAGGTACCGGTGAACCCGGCGACGACCGTGAGCCAGCCGGTCAGCGGGTAGGTGACCAGCCAGCAGGCGTGGGAGAGGGAGAACTGCGCGCTGAACAATGCGGGCCGCTGCGCCGGACCGGACGACACCCGCAGCAGGCGCCCGGTGTTGACCATGATCAGTCCCGGCCCGGCGCCGACGAGCGCCCAGGCCACCACCGCCGCGGGCCACGACGGGTGCAGCCCGACCAGCACCGTCGCGGCCGCGGCGGCGAGCGAGACCACCGCGCCGGAGAGCATGACCGTGCGGGTCGACGCGCGCCGCGCCGCCCAGGGCGAGAGGACGGCCGCGAGCGCGGTCCCCGCCCCGCACACCGCCAGGAGCAGGCCCACCTCGGGATCGGACCCGCCCAGGAGATCGCGGACGACGTTGACCGTGGTGACCAGCGAGACGACGCCGACCGTGGCGACCACCGCGTTCAGCGCGAGCAGCCCGCGCAGCTGCGGGACCGCCCGGAACAGCCGTACCCCGAGGAGCACCCGGGTGCCGAAGCCGCCCTCCGCGCGCGCGGTGACCGCCGGCACGGCCGTCCCGGCGACGAGCGCGGCCGAGACCAGGAACCCGGCCGCCGTCCCGACGAACAGCGACGAGTAGCCGAGCACCGCCAGCGCCGCCGCGGCCAGGAGCGGGCTCCCGACCGTCTCCAGGCTGCTCGCCAGCTGCGACGCCGACAGGGCCCGCGTGTAGTCCTTCTCGCCGGTGACGACGTCCGGAAGGACCGACTGGAAGACGGGCGTGAAGGTCGCCGAGGCCGTCTGCAGCACCCCGATCAGGACGAACACCTGCCAGACCTCGGCGACCCACGGCAGGAGCAGGACGACGCCGGCGCGCACGAGGTCCGCGCCGACCATCAGCCGTCGCCGCGGTACCCGGTCGGCGACCGCGCCGACCACGGGGCCGACGACCACGTACGCGACCATCTTGACCGCCAGTGCCGCCCCCAGCACCAGCGCGGCCCGGTCGGCGGCGAGGTCGTAGGCGAGCAGGCCCAGCGCGACCGTGGCCAGGCCGGTGCCGGTGAGGGCGACGACCTGCGCCACGAACAGGTTCCGGAACCGCGTGTCCGCGAACAGCGATCGCATCACGTCCCTTTCGGCTCGATTCCGCGAACCGTACGGACAGAACGGGATCGCCCCAACGGATCACCTGCCAGGAATCTGCACCAAGGAATTGTTCTCTTGTGGCACCCGGTTCCGAGTAGACCCGGCTCGACACGGAAACCCCAGGTGGGGCCGATCGGCGAGATCAGGACCGGTCAGCGCCCCGACGCAGCCGAAGCCCGGAATCCCCGGAACGAATGACCGGGATCACGGCGACGATCCCGGCGAGAGCGCGGCGATCCCGGCGAGCACGAGGTCGATCCCGGCGAGGAACTGCTCCCGGTCGTCGTGCTCCCGCATCCGGTCCGCCACGGCACGGACGAACGGGTACTCGACGGGATCGAGCTCCTCCCACGCCCGTGCGGCGACGCCGAGCATTGCGCTGCGGTCCGCGTCCGGCCCGGCCACACGGGCGTTCGCGGCATTCTGCGCCGCGGCGCCGAGGATGTGGTGCACGAGCGCGGTGGTCGCCGTGAACCACGCGTCCTCGGGCACCTCCAGCGCGCGGACCCGCTGCCCGACGCTCTCCAGGATCCGCGTCGTCACCGGCCCCCACGGTGCACGGGAGAGCTGCGACGACAGCTGCGCGCCGAGCCACGGGTGGTCGTCGATCGCGTCGAACAGGCCGAGCGCGACGGCGCGGACCCCGTCCCGTGGCGTGACGTCCCGGCCCGGGTCGACGGCCAGCGCGGCGGCGACGACATCGTCGGTCGCCGCGGCGAGCAGCTCGTCCTTGTTCGCCACGTGCCAGTAGATCGCGCCGGGACCGGTGGCCAGGCGCTCGGTGAGCGCCCGGAACGTGAGCCCGTTCTCGCCGGACGCGTCGAGCACCTCGACGGCGGTCCCGACGATGCGCTCGCGGGAGAGCGCATCCCTGCGACGCGTCCGAGGTGTCATGCCGCCATCTTGACAGGTCTGGAACGTTGTTCCAAACTCCCCCTTGGAACAACATTCCAATCGTCGGAAGGAGCCGTCGTGAACTCCCCTGTCACGATCATCGGTGCCGGACTCGGCGGCCTCACCCTGGCCCGCGTCCTGCACGTCCACGGGATCCCCGTCACGGTCCACGAGGCGGAGGCCTCCCCCACGGCCCGCACACAGGGCGGGATGCTCGACATCCACGACGAGACCGGCCGGCCCGCGCTCGAGGCGGCGGGTCTGGGCGAGCAGTTCCGCGCCCTCGTCCTGGCGGGCGGGGAGGCGACGCGGGTCGTCGCCCCGGACGGGACCGTCCTGTTCGACGAGCCCGACGACGGCTCCGGAGGGCGGCCCGAGGTGCAGCGCGGCGAGCTGCGCCGGATGCTGCTCGACTCCCTCCCGGACGGCACCGTCCGGTGGGGACACAAGGTCACCGGCGTCCGGGCGCTCGGCGGGGGCCGGCACGAGGTGACCTTCGCCGACGGCGACACCGCCGTCACGATGCTGCTCATCGGCGCGGACGGGGCGTGGTCCCGGGTCCGCGCGCTGCTGTCCGGCGCGCGTCCGGAGTACGTCGGCACGTCGTTCGTCGAGACCTACCTGTACGACGGCGACACCCGCCACCCGGCCACCGCCCGGGCCGTCGGCAGCGGGGCACTGTTCGCGCTGACCCCGGGCGCGGGCATCGTCGCCCACCGCGAGCGCGGCGGGACCCTGCACTCCTACGTGGCGCTGACCAGGCCGCAGGAGTGGTTCGCCCCGATCGGCACCGGCGACACCGCCACCGCGACCGCGCTCGTCGCCGCGGAGTTCGACGGCTGGGCGCCCGAGCTCACCGCGCTGATCACCGACAGCGACACCGCTCCCGTCGTACGACCGATCACGACCCTGCCCGCGTCGGGGTACCGGTGGGACCGGGTGCCGGGGGTGACCCTGCTCGGCGACGCCGCCCACCTCATGGCGCCGTCCGGCGACGGCGCCAACCTGGCCATGCTCGACGGCGCCGAGCTGGGCCGGGCGATCGCCGCCCACCCCGGCGACGTCGAGGCCGCGCTCACCGCGTACGAGCAGGCCCTGTTCCCCCGCAGCGCCGAGGCCGCGGCGGAGGGGGCCGTCGTCTTCGACGCCTGCTACGGCGCCGACGCACCGCACAGCCTCCTCGACTTCTTCGCCGAGGTGGGTCCGGACCGATGAGAGCCGCCCCTCCCCAACCTTGACGATTCCGGCCCGCAGAGGGACGGCGGACGATCGGCCGCTTCCACGGCCACGTCCAGGGGAGGACGCGATGTCAGGAACGACGGAGACGACGACCACCGGGTCCGACGCCCCGGAGGCGGCCGAGGCGGTGGCCGAACGCGTCCTCGCCGCGACGCTCGGCGCGTTCGACGTGCTCGCGTGCTACCTCGGCGACCGGCTGGGCTGGTACCGGGTCCTCGCCGAGGCGGGCCCGCTCTCCCCCGGCGAGCTCGCCGACCGGAGCGGGACCGACCCGCGCTACGCCCGCGAATGGCTGGAGCAGCAGGCCGCGTCGGGGTTTCTGACCGTCGTCGGAGACGGCGCAGACAGCACCGTCGTCGGAGACGGAGACGGCGCAGACAGCACCGAGCCGCGCCGGTTCGGGCTCGGACCGGGCGTCGCCGAGGTCATGACGGCCACCGACAGCGTCAACTTCCTGGCCCCGCTGACCCGGTTCGTCGGCGCGGCGGCCGTCCAGCTGCCGGCGCTCGGCGCGGCCTACCGCTCCGGCGGCGGGGTGAGCTGGGCGCAGTTCGGACCGGACGCGCGCACGGGGCAGGCCGACATGAACCGGCCCTGGTACGAGCACCGGCTCGCCGATGCGCTCGCCGGCGTCCCCGACCTGCACCGGCACCTCGACCGGTCCGGTGCCGCGATCGCGGACCTCGGCTGCGGCGAGGGCTGGTCGACGATCGCGCTGGCCAGGGCCTACCCGGGTGCCACGGTCCACGGCGTCGACCCGGACCCGCCGTCGACGGCCGCCGCGGCAGGCCACGCCGTGGCGGCCGGGCAGACCGAGCGGGTCACGTTCCGCACCGGCGACGCGGCGACCGCCCTCCCGGAGGCCGCGTACGACGCGGTGTTCGCGTTCGAGTGCCTGCACGACCTGCCCCATCCGGTGGAGTTCCTGACCTCGGCCCGTCGCGCGCTGCGTCCCGGCGGCGTCGTGGTCGTGATGGACGAGGCGGCCGAGGACACCTTCCGCGCGCCGGCCGGGGACGTCGAACGCCTGCTCTACGGTTTCAGCACGATGCTGTGCCTGCCCGACGCGATGTCGCACGAGCCGTCCGCGGCGACCGGCACCGTCATCCGCGAGTCGACGGTGCGGGACTACGCCGCCCGGGCCGGGCTCACCGACGTCGAGGTCCTGCCGATCGAGGACTTCGGGTTCTGGCGCTTCTACCGGATGCGCCCCCGCTGACGGGGGCCTCGCTAGGGTCCCGCCATGGACGTCCGGCAGGTGCGGTACTTCCTCGCCGTCGTCGAGACCGGGACCGTGCACGCGGCCGCCGCCCGGCTGCACGTCGCGCAGCCGTCGGTGTCGCAGGCGCTGCGCCGGCTGGAGCGGGAGCTCGGCAGCGACCTGTTCCTCCGGACCGGACGCCGGCTGGTCCTCACCGCGGCCGGCCGCGCGCTCGTCGAGCCCGCCCGCGACCTCGTCCGGGCACTCGACGTCGCCCGGGCGACGGTCGCGTCGGTCGAGGGCCTGCACGGGGGACGGCTCGCCGTCACGTCGATGCCGTCCCAGGCGGTGCACCCGCTCCCGACGATGATCGCCGGGTTCCGCCGGGCCCATCCCGGTGTGTCGGTCGGCGTCGCCACCGCGCCCGGACCGGACGAGGTGTGCGACGCGGTCCGCACCGGAGCGGCCGAGGTCGGGCTCCTCGCGACGGCGAACGGCCCGGTGCTCGAACCGGACCTCCGGGTCGAGCCGCTGTTCGTGCAGGGCTACGTCGTCGTCGCCCGTGACGCGGCCGACCTCCCGGCCGGCGACGGACCGGTCGAGCTGGACGCCCTGCGCGGCCTGGACCTCGTCGTCGGTCAGCACGGCACCGGGATGCGCCGGGTGGCGGAGGCGATCCTGTCCTCGACCGACTGCCGGATCGCGGTCCAGGTGGAGCAGCGCGAGGCGTTGCTGCCGCTCGTGCTCGCCGGGATGGGGGTCGCGGTCGTCGCGGACTCGTGGCGCGGGCTCGCGGAGGAGGCCGGACTCGTCGTCCGCCCGGCCGCCACGGGCGAGAGCCTGCACGGGGCGCTGGTGCTGCCGCGGACGTCGGCGAGCCCGGCCGCGGCCGCGTTCACCCGGCTCGCGACCCGGTGAGAGGTACGTCCGGATACGGCCGCGAGCCTCTCGACACCCCCCGCGACGTGCGGTACAAGTACTTTCTCGGCATCGCCCTGGACCTCGGTGATCCGCACGTCGTGTGTGATCGAGGGTCGGGGAGGGCTCGGCGATGCACTACGGAGAAGCGCTCGGGACGCGGAGCGTCAGCTTCGTCGGGTCGTTCATCGACGGTCCCGGTGACTGGTTGATCGTCCTCCGGGGCGCGATCGACGAGGCGGTCCTCGACCGGATCGACACGCACATCGCGGACTTCCTCGCCGGCAGGAGACAGGTCCTGACGATCGACGCCTCGGCGGTCGCCCGGTACGACGACCGGTTGCCGGCCCTCCTGGGCCGCACCCAGCACCGGCTCGGCACCCGGCGGCGGCTGCTGCGGGTCCGCGGCCTGCACCCGGTCCGTCAGGTCACCCGGGTCCCCGACGGCGACGCGGTCCCGGACCGGAGCCCGGCGCCTGCCGGCAGTGCCGTCGTCACGCCGCTGCGGCGGGGCCACCGGCGTCGTCGCGGCGTCGCGGCCGCCGACGGGTGAGTGCGGTGTCCCGGACCCGCACGGCCCGCCCGGCGGGCGACGAGTCGCACGTGACCGCGCGGCTGGCGGCCGAGTTCGCCGCCGACCTGGACCACCGCACCGTCGTCGCCGTGGTGCGGACCTGCCGGCGGCGGCTGGACGGTGTGCCGGCCGGATCGCTGCCCGAGCTGCTGGAGCGGCTGGCCCGCGAGGAGCTCCGCGACGTCGTGGGGGCGGACCGGCACCCCGCCCGGTGACGTCGGCGTCAGTCCTGCGGGTCCGGGCCGAAGTCGTCGGGGGTGGCGGTGTCGAGGAACCGCCGGAGCTCCTCCTCGATCTCCGCGTCCGCGCCGGCGCGCCCGGCACCCTCGATGGTGACGGTCTCGGCCGCGACCCCCGCCGCCACGAGGATGTCCTCGTCGACCTGGATGCCGGCACCCGCCCACAGGGCGAGCACGACGGCGTCGCTGGTCCGGGAGTCGACGGTCGTGCCGTCGTCGAGCATCAGCTCGGCGTGGAAGATCCCCTCGGCGAGCGTGTGCACGCGTACCTGCACCAGCTGCCGTCCGAAGGTCGTCAGCAGCTCACCGATCAGCCGATGGGTGTCGGGACGGACACCGTGCACCCGTTCCAGCGCCACGACCAGCGCGGTCGCCTCCGGCCCGCCCACCGACACCGGGACGACGCGACCCGCCCCGCCGATCTCCTCCAGCAGCAGGACCGGGGTGTCCGGCCCGACGTCGATGCCCACCGCACGAACCCGTACCTGCGCCATGACCGCTCCCGTCCTCGGCGTCGGCACACCTACCCGGACCGGTCGTCCCCGCACACCGACCGCTCCGTGGGAGGAGGAGCTGTGAACGTACTCGCCGATCCCGGTCCGGACGAGGCCCCGACCCCCATACCGACGAGACGACCGCCTGCCGGTGGGCCGTCCGGACGCCTACCCGTCGGCGTCGGCCGCACCCGGGTCGAGACCGAGATGACGCAGGTACCGCCGCGCCGAGCGGACGACGGCGTCGTGCGCGTCGCCCTGGACGACGTGTCCCCACCAGGCGCCGTAGAGCGCGCCGTAGCGGAGCCGTCCGAGCTCGGCGACGGCCCGGCGGACCGTGTCCGGATGCTCCGGGATCAGGTTCGGGTAGCTGTACATGAAACCGACCCAGCGCCGGTCCGGGACGACGGTCACGATGTCGCCGGCGCAGACCGCACCGCGCCCGTCGGTGCCGTCGGCCCAGTGCAGTACTGATCCCCCGGCGAAGTGCACGCCCAGGTGCACCAGGGTGCGGCCGGGCAGGATCTCGCGTCCGGCGCCGTCCCACGCCTCGACGTCGACACCGCGCGGGACCCAGTCGAGGTCCGCGGCGTGCACGTACACGGGCACGTCCCCGAACTCGCTGCTCCAGGCAGCGACCGTCGAGTAGTAGTGCGGGTGCGAGACGGCGATCGCGTCGACGCCGCCCAGCTCGTGCACCCGTTGCACCGTCGCGTCGTCGAGCAGGGCGGTGCAGTCCCACAGGACGTTGCCGCCGGGCCCGGGCACCAGCAGTGCCCGCTGCCCGATCCCGACGGACGGCGTCGTGCCGACCCCCCACAGGCCCGGGACCTCCTCGCGGACCTCGCCGCGGACGCCCTCGGCGTGCAGGCCGGCGGGCGTCGTCCAGTGCTGGCCGGACCAGTCGACGTACTCGCGCTCGTCCTCGCAGACGGGGCACGGGCCGGACCCGGCCCCGAGCGGGTACTGGACGCCGCACCGGCGGCAGAGCGGTCCGTCCTGCAGGTGCATCGGGCCTCCGATCGTCGCCACCCGTCCGGCTCCCCGGGGTCCGCCGTGGGGAAACGTCCTGTCCGATCAGCGCCGCGCGACCAGCACCCAGTCCTCGTCCGACGGCGGCGCGAACTCCCCGCCGGATCGCGGCGCGTCCCGGTACTCCCCGGTCCTCGGGTCGAACCACTGCGCCCGGGCCGTCCCGTCGAGGGCCCCGGGCCGGAGCGCGACCGACCGGCCCGACGGGGTGTAGACCAGCAGGTAGGACCCGTCGGCGGCGCGGTTGGCCACGATCCGGTCGGCCCCCGATCCGGTGTCCGACGCGAGCACCGACGGCGCCGGCTCCCCCTGCGTGAACGGCAGCGACGTCATCAGGTCGCGCAGGTGCACCATCTGCCGCCCGGCCGGGAGCTCGAGTGCGTCGGTCCAGCTCCCGCGCGCACCGAGCTCGCCGCTGCCGCCGTCGCTGAACTGCCAGACCGCGTGCGCGCCGTAGGTGTGGCCTGCGGCGCCGCCGAGCACGGCCCAGTACGCGTCGCGGCGCACGTCCTGAGCGGTCGAGAAGCCCTGGTCCGGCTCCCAGCAGTACGGGTGGTCCTCGTAGATCGGCTCGCCGTCGACGAACGGCCGGGCAGGGGTGGCGGCGTAGGTGGACCCGACCAGCTCCCGCCGGACGTCGTAGCGCAGGCAGTGCCCGCCCTGGATCATGTGGAAGTCCAGCCAGGGGGCACCGGCGAACCACTGGGCGGAGCTCTGGTCGCCCTGCGGGTGGTACGTCGTCAGCTGGGTCCCACCGCCGGCGTCGAGGCCCTCCGCGAGCGCGGCCCAGAGCTCCTCCTCGCCGTCGGCGGGATGGTCCCCGCCGAGGGTCCAGGTCACGTTGTCCCGGTCCCCGTAGCGCTCGCCGATGAACCGGCCGTAGGCACCGGCGTTGCCCTCGTCGACCACCGAGCCGGTCTGGTCGTCGCCCCACACCGGGTGGATCGCGAGGTACAGGCCGCGCTCGGCGGCGGCGTCGATCACGGCGTCGACGCGGTCCCAGAACTCGTCGTGCTCACCGACGCTGCTCACGTCGCCGTTCACCGGCCTCGTCGCCCCGGCCTGCGGGAAGATCGCCACGGTCTGGATCACCGTGTAGCCCTGGGCGGCGCGGGTGTCGAGGTAACGGAGGGTCTCCTCCCGGTCCGCCTTCCCGAGCAGCGCCCACGCGGTGTCGCCCAGCCAGAAGAACGGCCGGCCGCCCGCGGAGAACCACCGGCCGTCGGTCTCCAGCCGCGGCGTCCCGGCGTCCGCGGCCGGGACGGGCGGTGGCCCGGCCGGCCCCTCGGACCGGTCCGGGCCGCGTGACGGCAGCGACGAGGTGACCCCGGCGGCGGCGAGCACACCGACCGACAGCGCGACACCGAGCGCCACCGAAGTCCGCCGGGTGCGGCTCGGTGTCGGGCGTGGCATGGGGCCTCCGGACCGCAGCGGGACCCGCAGGTCCGTCGATGATCGACCGCGAACCTACCGGCGGAGGGGGCGGTTCCACCGGAACGACCCGTCGACGGCCGAGTGATGTCTCCGTGCAACGCCGACCCCGTAGGCTGCGCCACCGTGATGACCCGATGAGCGGCCTGTTCGCCCTGCTCGACGACGTGGCGGCACTGGTGCGGCTGACCGCGTCGTCCCTCGACGACGTCGCCGGAGCGGCCGGGCGGGCCGGGGCGAAGGCGGCCGGCGTGGTCGTCGACGACGCCGCCGTGACCCCGCGCTACGTCCAGGGCCTCGAGCCGGAGCGGGAGCTGTCGATCATCCGGCGGATCGCCACCGGCTCGCTGCGCAACAAGCTGCTGGTCATCCTGCCGGTGGCGCTGCTGCTGAGCCAGTTCGCGCCGTGGCTGCTCACCCCGATCCTCATGCTCGGCGGCACCTACCTCTGCTACGAGGGCGCCGAGAAGATCTGGGAGAAGCTCGCCGGGCACACCCCGACCGCCGAGACCCAGGACGAGCAGGCCGCCGCCGATCCCGACGCGCACGAGAAGAAGGTCGTCTCCGGTGCGGTGCGGACCGACTTCATCCTCTCCGCCGAGATCATGGTCATCGCGCTGAACGAGGTGGCGTCCGAGGGATTCGTCGCCCGCGCCGTGATCCTGGCCGTGGTGGCCGTCGCGATCACCGCGCTCGTCTACGGCGTGGTGGCGCTGATCGTGAAGATGGACGACGCCGGGCTGGCACTGGCCGCGCGCGGCTCCGGGGCGGTGGCCGCGTTCGGCCGCGGGCTGGTGCGGGCGATGCCGGTCGTGCTCACGGTGCTGTCGGTCGTCGGCGTCGCCGCGATGCTCTGGGTCGGCGGGCACATCCTGCTGGTGGGCACCGACGAGCTCGGTTTCCACCCGCTGTACGGATTCGTCCACCATCTGGAGCTGCTGGTGCACGACGCGACCGGCGCGCTCGGCGGGTTCCTCGGCTGGCTCACGAACACCGTCGGCTCGGCGATCCTCGGGATCGTCGTGGGCGCGATCGTCGTCGCGGTGCTGCACCTGGTCCCCTGGCCCCGGCGGGCGTCGGCCGCGCACTGACCGGCGTCCCTCGGCCACGCACCCCGTTGCCGTGCCGCGCACCCCGTTGCGGTGCCGCGCACCCCGTTGCGGTGCCGCGCACCCCGCGCAGCGGGTGCGCCACGCCGTGACGGGGTGCGTCGCCGATCAGATGTCGCCGACCTCGGCGGGCAGCTCGTCGGTCGGGCGGTCCAGCCAGAACCGGTGCGTCCCCACGGAGTCGACGGTGACGCCGAACCGTTCGGTACCCGGCGAGCCGAGCTGCCGCCAGATCCGGGCGACCGCCTCGATCCGGTCCCACGGACGTCGCGGGCCGCCCTGGGTGACCGCGCTCCCGTCGAGCCGGGCCCACGAACCGGCGCCGTCGGAGATCGGTTGCCCCGGTACCGGCGGGACCTCCAGCTCGGGGCAGGCGATCCCGATCAGCGTCCGCAGCCCCGGGGCGTCGAGATCGCGGGGATCGACGACGCTCTCCCGGGGGCCGGTGCGTTCCCCGGCCCGGATGTCCGGAGTGGTGCGCGCCGGGTCGAGGAGCGGGTGGTCGACGGTCGGGCGCATCCACATGAACAGCCCGGGGCGGCCGACGAGGTGCCCGGCGACGTGGTCGTGGTCGAGCCTGTCGAGCGCCACCAGGCTGCTGCTGGACTCGCTGCGCAGGTCGGCGACGATCCGGCCACCGGCGGCGAGCTGGGACACCCACGCGCCCGGCACCCTGGAGACTCCGCAGGTGGCGATGATCCGGTCGTAGGGCGCCCCCTCCGGCGCCCCGTCGCCACCGTCCCCGGTGACGACGGTCGGGTGCATGCCGAGCGCGGCGAGACGTTCGCGCGCCGTCTCCGCGAGATCGGGCTGCAGCTCGACGGTGGTGACACGGGCCGCGCCGACGACCGACGACAGCAGGGCCGCGTTCCAGCCGGTGCCGGTGCCGATCTCCAGCACCCGGTCCCCCTCGGTGACGTCGAGCAGCTCGAGCATGCGGACCATCAACGACGGCAGCGTGGACGACGACGACGGGATCGGGTGCCCGTCCAGCACCGTCGGTGACGACCGGAGCTCGGTGACCAGGGACCGGTCCGCGTGGACCGCGTCGGCCCACCGCTCGGGGTCGGTGGTGGGGTCCACGCGCTCCCAACCGCTCCCGTCGGTGGTCTGCTCGAAGAACTCGGGTACGAACACGTGGCGGGGCACGGTGCGCAGCGCCTCCGCCCACCGCGGGTCGGTCGACGCCCCGTCCTCGGCGAGCGTCCCGGCGAGCCGTTCCGCACGGATCCTCCAGCCGGGTGTCACCGCGCGTCCGCTTCCCGAGCCAGCTGGTCGGCGAGTGCTCGCGAGATGGGAGCTCCGGTCTCGTGCTCGATCCAGCCGTACTGGCCGCAGGTGTTCGCCTCCAGGAACACCCAGGTGCCGTCCGGTCGGACGACGAAGTCGAACGCGGCGAACACGAGCCCGAACCCCTTCAGATAGCGCTGCACTCCGGCCCGGACGGCGTCCGGTGTCTCCGCGACCTCGTAGGACAGGGCGGTCGGGTCGGAGCGCCAGTCGATGTGGGTCGAGGCGCTGCCGGCCCGGATCCGGGCGGCGAACAACTCGTCGCCGACCGCGGTGAGCCGGACCTCGTGGTCCTTGTCGATCCAGCGCTGCAGGAAGTGCGGGCCGATTTCGATGCCGGACAGGTCGCGGACGTCCTCGGTGGTGAGGAGGTGGGTGTGTCCGATCGAAGTGTCGGTCCCGTCGATCAGCATGATCGAGCCGAGCGGCTTGATCACCGTCGGCGCAGCGGTGGCGAACGAGCGAGCCGATTCCGGGCTCGAAGTGATCAGCGACTCGGGGGTCTCCAGACCACAGTGGTCGGCCATCCGCAGCTGGCGAGGTTTGTAGTCGGCGTCGGCCTGCACCGCCGGGTGGTTGACCCAGTGCACCGGCAGGTCCGAGAGGACCCCGCCGAGGGCCAGGCGGGTCTCCAGATCCGCGTGGCGCCGCTCGGCGGGGTTCATCCCGGCGGGCCACCGGCAGCGACGGGTGGACCGGTTCCAGATCGCCCGGATCTCGGTCAGGTCCACCGTGCGCTGCCCGCTGTGCAGGGTTCCGGACCACCGGCCGGAGGTGAACATCGCATCGATACCGACGTCGTGAGGCACGTCCGCGGTGTCGCACCGGACGACCGGAACGCCGCGCTCGGTGAGCATCAGCAGGACCCGATCGACGGCGATGTCGTCCTTCGCCGCGAGGATCAGGACCGTCATCAGTTGCTGTCCGGGTCCTGATCCATCTTGGTCTCCTCGTTGCCGTCCATGTTGCCGGTGGAGGTCTGGCTCCACGACGCATCCGGCCCCTCGACGACCGGGCGGCCACCGACGTCGACGGTGACCTGCTGGTCCTCGCTGTAGCCGAACGCCGGCTCCGCGCACGGCGCCGGCTGCGGGGTGAAGAACCTCAGGCCGAAGGGACGGAGAGCGTCGGCCGATCCGTCAGCGACCTCCTCCGCCACCGCGGCGGAGCGGCCACGGCCGCGGGTCAGGGGGAAACGGGATCCGACAGGACACAGAACGGTCATGGCGCTCTCTCCGTGGCGATCGACATTGTTGCCGGTGTGATGAACGACGACATTCACCGGAGTGGCTCGACTGCCCCACGATAGACCGCACGAACCACCTCTCAGCAGCATGAACGGCGAGAGCCCGCCGATCGACTGATAATCGCGACAGATTTATTTTCGCCGATATCCGGCAGATCCGTTTCAGGAGAAAGCGACACACAGAATCCGCCGCCTCGATCACTCACCAGTCCGACGACCCCCTCCACGCACCCCGTCACCGGCCCGCGCACCCGCTGCGACGGGTGCGCCGGTCGGCGACGGGGTGCGTCACGCGGCGACGGGGTGCGCCGCGGTGACGGGTGCGGGGCGGTGACGGGTGCGGCGGGCGGTGACGGGGTGCGGCGGGGCGGGCGGGGCGGGATCACCGGCCGATCGGACGCACCTCGGCGGCCTGCGCCGCGGCCGCCTTCCGCAGCCCGGCCTTGTACGGATCCGGCGACAGGAACGCCGCGACGATCGTGATCAGCACCATCGCCGACATGTAGATCGCGATGGCGTCGAAACCACCGGTGGCGTCGAGCAGCGCCGTCGCGATCACCGGGGCGAGTCCCCCGGCGAACACGCTCGCACCCTGGGCCCCGATCGACGCGCCGCTGTAGCGCACCTCCGGCTCGAACAGCTCCGAGAAGTAGGCGGGCTGCGGCGCGTAGACGGCCGAGTTGCCGACGTTGACCGCCACCACGGTGGCCAGCACGATCAGCGGCAGCGACCGGGTGTCGAGGGCCCAGAAGTACGGCCAGCTCATCCCGAGCAGCACGAACGAACCCCACAGCACGGTGCGCCGCCGCCCCCAGCGGTCGCACGCCCAACCGTAGAACGGGATGCTGACCAGCCCGATCGCCGACGAGACGATCACGGCGACCAACAGGTCGCCGCGTGCCATCCCGAGCACCACCGTGCCGTAGGTCAGCACGAACGTGGTGTGGATGTAGAAGGTGCTGTTCTCGGCGAACCGCAGGCCGGCCGCGCGGAGCACGTTCCCCGGCTGCCGGCGCAGCACCGCGAGCACCGGCTGCCGCTCGATCTTCCCGGCTGCCCGGGCCTGCTCGAACACCGGCGACTCGGCGACCTTGAGCCGGATCGCGATCCCGAGGGCGACGAGCACGATCGACGCGAGGAACGGGACCCGCCAGCCCCAGGCGAGGAACGCCTCCTCCGACATCGTCGCGGACATGACCAGCAGCGCCAGGTTCGCCGTGAGCATGCCGGCGGGCACACCCGTCTGCGGGAAGCTGCCGAAGAACCCGCGCCGGTGCGGTGGCGCGTACTCGACGGCCATCACCGCGGCCGCGCCCCACTCGCCGCCGAGCCCGATGCCCTGCACGATCCGCAGCAGGACGAGCAGGATCGGCGCGGCGACGCCGATCGTCGCGTAGGTCGGCATCAGCCCGACGAGGAACGTGCCCCCGCCCATCAGCACGACCGACAGCACCAGCATCGACTTGCGGCCGATCCGGTCGCCGAAGTGCGCGAAGATCACCCCGCCGAAGGGCCGCGCGACGAAGCCGACGCCGAAGGTGGACAGCGCGAGCAGGGTGCCGGTGAGCGGGTTGGCGGTCGGGAAGAAGAGCTTGCCGAACACGAGCGCGGCGGCCGCGCCGTAGACGAAGAAGTCGAACCACTCGATCGACGTGCCGATCAGGGTCGCCAGGGCGACCCGGCGGGTCTCCCGGGGCGTCGGCGTCGTCGTCGGGGACGGATGCGTCATCGAACCCTCCCGCACTGCGGAGATCACCATCGGATGTGATCTGCACCATACGTTGCAGTGAGTAACGACACCAGGCCACGTGACGACACTGCATCCAGCCAAAATTGTTAACAATCACGGCGAACATCTTGTGCTGGAAAGTGGTCGAGACGTAGCGTCCTGCGCGCCGGACGTCCGAGCGACGTCGGACTTCGCAGGAGGAGGCCAGAGTTGCCCACCGACAGCACGCCGCCCGGAACGGCGGACCCCGCCGTGACCCCCGGCTGGCTGGCACCGCACCCGGCGCCGGCGGCGCCGACGATCGACCTGCCCGCGGGCACGGTCGACGCCCACTGCCACGTCTTCGGCCCCGCCGCGACCTTCCCCTACGCGCCCGAGCGCAGGTACACCCCGTGCGACGCCGGCCGGGACCGCCTGGAGGCACTGCACACCCGTCTGGGGATCGCCCGCCGCGTCGTCGTACAGGCCACCTGCCACGGAGCCGACAACAGCGCGATGGTCGACGCCGTGCGCTCCGCGGACGGGCGGGCCCGCGGGGTCGCCACCGTCCGCCCCGACGTCACCGACGCCGAGCTCCGGGATCTCCACGACGCCGGCGTCCGCGGCGTCCGGTTCAACTTCGTCCGGCGGCTGGTCGACGCGGCCCCCACCGACGAGCTGTCCCGGATCGCGGCGCGCATCGCCCCGCTGGGCTGGCACGTCGTCGTCTACTTCGAGGCGGCCGACCTCCCGGACCTGGAGGACTTCTTCGCGACCTTCCCCGTCCCGCTGGTCATCGACCACATGGGACGCCCGGACGTCACCCGCGACCCGGACGGGCCGGAGTTCGCTCGCTTCCTGCGGTTCGCCGACCGGAACCGCTGCTGGGTGAAGGTCAGCTGCCCGGAGCGCCTGACCGTCACCGGCCCGCGGGCGCTCGACGGCGAGCGGCACGCCTACACCGACGTCGTCTCGTTCGCGCGCACGGTCGTCGAGGAGTTCGGCGACCGGGTGCTCTGGGGGACGGACTGGCCGCACCCGAACCTCACCGACCACATGCCCGACGACGGGCTCCTCGTCGACCACGTCGCGCACGTCGCCGGCTCCGCGGACCTGCGCCGCCGGCTCCTCGTCGACAACCCCATGGCCCTCTACTGGCCGGAGGAGTGCGCATGAGCACCGGAACCACCCCGCACACCAACGCCACGAACCGGCTGGACCGCCTGCCGATCGGCCGGTTCCACAAGGTCACCCTGGTCGCCGTCGCGTTCGCGTACTTCTTCGAGTTCGCCGACATCAACACCTTCGCCACGACCGCGCCCCAGCTGGTCCGGCTGTGGGGGGTGACGGTCGACCAGGTCGCCTACGTGACCTCCCTGTCGTTCGTCGGGATGTTCGTCGGGTCGATCGTGGCCGGGAGACTGGCGGACCGCTGGGGGCGCCGCGCGACCCTCATCGGCACCACGATCTGGTTCTCGATCTTCTCGATGGCCTCCGCCTTCACCTGGGACATCGTGTCCATGGGCGTCTGCCGGGTGCTGACCTCCGCGGGCCTGGCCGCGATGACCGTCGTCGCGGTCATCTACGTCAACGAGCTCTACCCGGCCGCCGTCCGGGGCCGCTACCAGGCCTACGCCATCGTGATCGGCATCTGTGGCACGCCGGTCACCAACCTGATCGCGAGCGCCGTCGTGCCGCTGTCGGACTGGTCCTGGCGGCTCGTCTACGTGTGGGGCGCGCTGGGCATCGCCTTCCTGTTCTTCTCCCGCCGGATCGTGGAGTCCCCGCGCTGGTACGAGAGCCGGGGCCGGTACGACGAGGCGGAGGCCGCGCTGGGCCGGATCGAGCGGGAGATCGAGCGCGAGCACGGTCCGCTCACGACACCCGCGGAGGCCGCCCCGGACGCGACCGTGCCGGCGCGGAAGGCGCCGCTGCGGGTGCTGCTGCAGCGCCGCTACCTGATGCCGACGGTCGTGCTCACCGTGCTCTGGGTGACCCAGACGATCGGCTTCTTCGGGTACTCGAGCTGGGCACCGACGCTGCTCGCCTCGGAGGGCTTCAGCGTCGAGAAGTCGATCTTCTACGTCGCGCTCACCACCGTGGGCGCCCCGCTCGGGTCGCTGCTCGCCGCCCTGGTCACCGACCGGTTCGAGCGCAAGTGGCTGCTCGTCGTGTTCGGACTCGCGATCGCGGTGAGCGGGCTGCTCTACGGGCTGACCTTCGATCCGCTGTTCATCGTCGCCTTCGGGTTCCTGGTCAACATGCTCGAGCGCGGCTACACGGCGCTCGCCTACGCCTACTCCCCCGAGCTGTTCGACATCCGGGGCCGGTCGCTCGGCACCGGTGTGGCGTACGGCGTCGGGCGCCTGTCGAACGCCGTCGGCCCGCTGGTGATCGCCGCGCTCTACACCGGGTCCGGCTACCAGAGCGTCTTCTTCTTCATCGCGGGGTCGTGGACCGTCGGGGCGCTCGTCCTCGCCGTGTTCGGCCCGCGCACCCGGCCGTCCGCCCGGCGCCGCACCGCCGCGACGACCGGCGGGGCATGACCCCCGACCGCACCGGCGGTCACCGACTCCAGCAGACACCGGAAGGAACCGACGTGAGCACGACTCCACGCACCGGGGTGGTCGTCACCGGCCCGCCGCGGGCCGACGCCGCCGAGGTCGCGGTACTGGCCGGCTACGGCGTCGCGACCGTCCACGAGGCGCTGGGCCGCACCGGCTACCTGGGCCCGGACCTGCGGGCCAGGCAGGACGGCGTCCGCACCGGCGGGACCGCCGTGACCGTGCTGTGCCGGCCCGGGGACAACCTGATGATCCACGCGGCGGTCGAGCAGTGCCGCACCGGCGACGTCCTCGTGGTCACGACCACCTCGCCGTGCGTCGACGGGTTGTTCGGCGAGCTGTTCGCGACCGCGCTGGCCCACCGCGGCGTCCGCGGGCTGGTCACGACGACCGGTGTGCGGGACGTGGCGGAGCTGCGCGCGATGGGCTTCCCGGTGTGGTCCGCGGCGGTCAGCGCGCAGGGCTCGGTGAAGGCGAGCCCGGGGGCGGTGAACGTGCCGGTCGTCCTCGGCGGCGAGGTGGTCCGCCCCGGCGACGCCGTCCTCGCCGACGACGACGGCGCCGTCGTCGTCGCCCGCGAGCGGGTCGGCGAGACCGTCACGGCCGGACGGGCCCGGCTCGACAAGGAGGAGGCGGCGCGCCGGGCCTTCGCCGGGGGCGAGCTGAGCCTGGACCGGTACGGCCTGCGCGACGAGCTGGCCCGGCTCGGCGTCCGCTACGTCGACGGCTCCACGCCGGGGGAGCCGGCGTGATCGACGGCGTGCCTGCCGCCCTGATGCGGGGCGGCACCTCGAAGGGGCTGTTCCTCCTCGCCTCGGACCTGCCCGCCGATCGGGCCGCCCGGGACGAGCTGCTCCTGCGCCTGATGGGCAGCCCGGACCCCGCCCAGATCGACGGCGTCGGCGGCGCGACCCCCGTGACCAGCAAGGTCGCCGTGGTCGGTCCGTCCGACGATCCCGGCCATGACGTCGACTACTTGTTCCTGCAGGTCGGCGTGGACGCCGCGACCGTGTCCGACCGGCAGAACTGCGGGAACCTGCTCGCGGCCGTCGGGCAGTTCGCGATCGGGCGCGGGCTCGTCCCGGCGGGCCCGGAGCGCACGGAGGTCCGGATCCGGATGGTCAACTCCGGCTCGACGGCGGTGTCCCGGTTCGCGACGCCGGGTGGCCGGGTCGAGTGGTCCGGCGGGACCGCGATCGCCGGGGTGCCCGGGACCGCCGCGCCCGTCCTGCTGGACTTCCTCGACACCGAGGGCTCGACGACCGGCGCACTGCTGCCCACCGGCCGGGTCGTGGACCGGATCGACGGCGTCGACGTGACCTGTGTGGACAACGGGATGCCGGTCGTCGTCGCGCGGGCGGACGCGTTCGGCCTGAGCGGCTACGAGACGCCGTCCGAACTGGCCGCCGATCCGGGGCTCGCGTCCCGGGTGGACGCGGTGCGGACCCGGGCCGGCGAGCTGATGGGGCTGGGCGACGTCCGTGCGGCGCCGGTGCCCAAGACGACCCTGGTGGCGCCGGCCCGGCACGGCGGCGCGATCAGCACCCGCACGTTCATCCCGGTCCGCCCGCACCCGGCGATCGGCGTGCTGGGCGCCGTGAGCGTCGTGACCGCGGCGCTGATCGACGGCGGTGTCGGGCACGACCTGCTCGCCCGCGGCGACGGCGGCCCGCTCGCCGTCGAGCACCCGACCGGCTCGCTGGAGATCGACGTCGCGATGGCCGCGGGCGACCCGCCCCGGGTGACCCGCTCGACGGTGGTCCGCACGGCACGCGCGCTGTTCGACGGCGTCGCGATACCCCGGGCGTGACCGGCTCCGCGGGCCCCACGACTATCGTGGGCCCCGGGTGTTGCCGATCCTGGCGTGGAGGTTGTCGACAATGAGCTCAGCGGAGCGCCGGGACGCCACGGCCCCGGCCGGGACGGTCGCCGACGCGCTCCGTGACGCGATCGCCGGCGGCGACTTCGCCCCCAACCAGCGGCTGGTCGAGGCCGACCTGTCCGAGCAGTTCGGGGCGAGCCGGGCGGCGGTGCGGGCCGCGCTGCTGGAGCTCACCAGCGAGGGCCTGGTCGAGCGGGTGCAGAACCGCGGGGCACGGGTCCGTGCGGTCTCGCTGGACGAGGCGGTCGAGATCACCGAGGTCCGGATGGTGCTGGAGGGGCTGCTCGCCGCCAAGGCCGCGACCCGCCTGTCCGACGACGACCGGTCCCGGCTGCGGGGCATCGGCTCCGCGATGCAGGAGGCCGTCTCCTCCGGGGACCTGCTCGGCTACTCCGCGCTCAACAGCGAGCTGCACGGCGTCGTCCGCGAGGCGGCTGAGCAGCACACCGCGGGGACGATCCTGGAGCGGCTGCGCGGGCAGAACGTCCGTCACCAGTTCCGGCTCGCCATGCAGCCCGGGCGCCCGTCGGTGTCCCTCCCCCAGCACCTCGCGATCATCGAGGCGCTGTGTGCGGGCGACCCCGAGGCGGCCGAGCGGGCGATGCGGGTGCACCTGCAGAGCGTCGTCGAGGCGTTGCCCCAGGTCGAGCCCGCTCCGCGGGCCGGGCGCCGCGGCTGACGCCCGGCCGGCGGCTCACCCGGCGAGCGCGGCCGCCAGCCGCGGGTAGACGCGCAGCGCGTTGCCGGACAGGACGGCCGTCCGTTGCTCGTCGGTCAGCGCGGCCGCGTCGACGTAGCGCCGGGTGTCGTCGAAATGGTGCCCGGTGCGCGGGTCGATCCCGCGGACGGCGCCCACCATCTCCGACCCGAACAGCACGTTGCGGGTGTCGACGACGTCGAGCAGGAGGTCGATCCCCGGCTGGTGGTAGACACAGGTGTCGAAGAAGACGTTGCCCATGAGGTGCTCCTCCAGCGGCGGCCTGCCGAGCATGTCGGCGAGCCCGCGGTACCGGCCCCAGTGGTATGGCACCGCTCCGCCGCCGTGCGGGATGACCAGGCGCAGCTGCGGGAATCGGGCGAACAGGTCGCCCTGCAGAAGCTGCATGAACGCCGTCGTGTCGGCGTTCAGGTAGTGCGCCCCGGTCGCGTGGAAGACCGGCGTGCAGCTCGCCGACACGTGCACCATCGCGGGCACGTCGAGCTCGCACATCGTCTCGTAGAGCCCGAACCAGTACGGGTCGGTCAGCGGCGGCGCGGTCCAGCGGCCGCCGCTCGGGTCCGGGTTGAGGTTGAGCCCGACGAACCCGAGCTCCTCGACGCAGCGGCGCAGCTCGGTGACGGCGGCGTCGAGCGGCTCCCCCGCCGTCTGCGGCAGCTGGCACACCCCGGCGAACCGGTCCGGGTACAGGGCGACGACCCGGGCGATCAGGTCGTTGCAGGCCCGTGCCCAGGCGGTCCCGACCGCGAGGTCACCCTCGTGGTGCGCCATGGCCGACGCCCGAGGGGAGAAGATCGTGAGGTCGGCGCCGCGCTCGTCCATCAGCCGGAGCTGGTTCTCCTCGATGCCGTCCCGGATCTCGTCGTCGCCGATCCGCGGGTACGGGGCCGCCGGACGGCCGTCGAGGAACGCCCGGAGCTGGTCCTCCCGCCAGGACGTGTGCGCTCCCGGCGCGGTCGTGAAGTGGCCGTGACAGTCGATGATCATGCAGTCCTCCGGGTCCGGAGCTGCGCTCCGACGGCAGTGCACGTCAATGCTAACGAAATTGTCAACAATAATGAAGACAGAAATGCTCTGCCTCAGGTCCGGGGCGACCCGGCCGCGGGCAGCCGCTCCGCGAGCCCCGCGACGAGATGGTCGAGCGCCGCGACCACCCGCCGGGGCGGCGACGCATCGTGCACCGCGACGAGGTCGGCAGGCGGCGTCGGGATCCCGGGCAGCACCTGCACCAGCTCCCCCGCCTCCAGCAGCGGCGCCACCTGCCACAGCGACCGCATCACCAGCCCCCGCCCGGCCAGGCACCACGCCGTCGCGACCTCGCCGTCGTTGCAGGTCGTCGACCCCGTCACCCGGACGCCCGCGACGTCGGGCCCGGTCCCGAAGCGCCAGTGGGCGTAGGCGGTGTCGTTCTCGCGGATCACGATGCAGTCGTGCTCGGCGAGCTCGCCGAGCGTGCGCGGCTCGCCGCGCCGGGCCACGTAGGACGGGGCGGCGCAGACGACCCGCCGGTTGCGCAGCAGCGGCCGCGCGTGCATCCGCGAGTCCGGCAGCGGCCCGGCGCGCACGGCGAAGTCGTACCCGGTGCCGCCCACGTGCACCGGCAGGTGCGAGAGCTCCAGGTCGATCCGCAGGTCCGGGTGGGCCGCCCCGAACGACCCCAGCAGCGGCGCGAGGTGCGACCGCCCGAACCCCATCGTCGCGTGCACCGCGATCCGACCGTGCAGCCGCGCGGACCGGCGGCCGATGTCGTCCTCCAGGTCGTCGATCCGCCCGAGGACGTCGACCGCACCCTCGGCGTAGCGGCGCCCCTCGTCGGTCAGCGTCAGCCGCCGGGTACTGCGGTTGACCAGCCGCGCTCCCAGCCGTCGTTCCAGCCGCGCGAGCCGCTTGCTCACCGCCGACACCGACACGCCCCAGACCCGTGCGGCCTCGGTGAGCGTGCCCGCCGCGGCGATGCCGGTGAAGAAGCGGAGGTCGTCGAGCTCGGGGAGGTCCACGCGGTTCCTTTCGTCTCCCGAAAGACTGTCACGGGCAGACGGGCCTTCAACCGGCGGAGTTCGCGGGAGAGGCTAGGAGGAACCAGCCCCGGCCGTAGGAGGAGTTCCATGCCCGCCACGCACCGCATCGCCGTCATCCCCGGTGACGGGATCGGCAAGGAGGTCGTCCCGGAGGGCGTCCGCGTGCTCGAGGCCGCCGCGGAGCGCTTCGGGTTCGGGCTGGACCTGACCGCCTTCGACTTCGCGAGCGCCGACTACTGGCTCGAGCACGGCACGATGCTCCCCGCCGACTGGTTCGAGCAGCTGAGCGGCTTCGACGCACTGTTCTTCGGCGCCGTCGGCTGGCCCGAGGTGCTCCCGGACCACGAGTCGCTGTGGGGCAGCCTGCTGCAGTTCCGGCGCCGCTTCGACCAGTACGTCAACCTGCGTCCGGCCCGCCTGCTGCCCGGTGTCGCCGCGCCGCTGGCCGGACGCTCGCCCGGCGACATCGACATGCTGATCGTCCGCGAGAACACCGAGGGCGAGTACTCCAGCGTCGGCGGCCGGATGTTCGAGGGCACCGACCGGGAGACGGTGATCCAGGAGACCGTCATGACCCGCACCGGCGTCGACCGGGTGCTGCGCTACGCGTTCGAGCTCGCCCGCAGCCGCCCGGACCGGCACCTCACCTCGGCGACCAAGAGCAACGGCATCGCGATCACCATGCCGTACTGGGACGAGCGGGTCGCCGCGATGGCCGCGCAGTACCCGGACGTCGACGTGGACAAGTACCACATCGACATCCTCACGGCGCAGTTCGTGATGAACCCGGACCGGTTCGACGTCGTCGTCGCCAGCAACCTGTTCGGCGACATCCTCTCCGACCTCGGCCCGGCCTGCACCGGCACGATCGGCGTCGCCCCCAGCGCGAACATCAACCCGGACCGCACGTTCCCCAGCCTCTTCGAGCCGGTGCACGGCTCCGCACCGGACATCGCCGGCAAGGGGATCGCGAACCCGGTCGGCCAGATCTGGTGCGCCTCGATGATGCTGGAGCACCTCGGTGAGCAGGCCGCCGCGGACGCGGTCCTGGCCGCGATCGAGGACGTGATCGGCCGTGGCGGCGCGACGACGACGCCCGACCTCGGCGGCACCGCCACGACCGCCGAGCTGGGCGCGGCGATCACCGAGGCCGTCCGCGGATGAGGCTGCCGGAGCCGTTCCGGACCACCGACGTCGACGCCGGCGGGGTCCGGATCCGGGCGGCCGTCGGCGGCGACGGCCCGCCCCTCCTGCTGCTGCACGGCTACCCCCAGACGCACCTGATCTGGCACGACGTCGCGCCGCGGCTGGCCGGGCGGTTCACCGTCGTGGCGACCGACCTGCGCGGGTACGGCGACAGCGACAGGCCCGCGCCGGGTCCCGGCGACGCGGCGTACGCGAAACGCGCGATGGCGGGCGACCAGCTCGCCGTCATGGCCGCGCTGGGGTTCGACCGGTTCGGGGTCGCCGGGCACGACCGCGGCGGCCGGGTCGCGCACCGGCTCGCGCTCGACGCACCGGAGGCGGTGTCGGCCCTGGCGGTGCTCGACATCGTGCCGACCCGGCACGCGCTGCGGCACGCCGACGCCGACTTCGGGCACGGCTACTGGCACTGGTTCTTCCTGACCGCGCCGGCCGGGATCCCGGAACGGCTGATCGGCAACGACCCCGAGTTCTGGATCACCGCCCGGATGCGGTCCCGGCACCACGGCGGGACCCCGTTCGACCCGGCCGCCGTCGCCGAGTACGTGCGGTGCTTCGCCGACCCGGCGGCGATCGCGGCGTCGTGTGCGGACTACCGGGCGGCCGCCGGGATCGACCTCACCCACGACGACGCCGACGCCGGCCGGCTCGTGCAGGCGCCGCTGCTCGCACTGTGGGGTGCGCACTCGTTCGTCGGGCGGACCTACGACGTGCCGGGCGTCTGGCGGGAGTACGCGCGGGACGTCGCCGGGATCCCGGTCGACGCCGACCACTACCTGCCCGAGGAGCGGCCGGAGATCGTCGCGGAGCACCTCGCGGCGTTCTTCGGCTGAGCGGTCGGGCGGGACCGGCGCGGGCTGCGCCTCGGGTCAGGTCGAGCCGGCCCGGTGGGCGCTCGGGGATCGGCCGAAGCGGGCGCGGAACGCCCGGCTGAACGCCGCTGGGTCCGGCATCCCCCACCGCGCGCCGACCGCCCCGACGCCGAGATGGGCCAGCTCGCGGCGGCGCAGGTCCTCCCAGGCCCCCTGCAACCGCTCCTCGCGGATCACGCCGACCACCGAGGTGTCCTCCTCCGCGAAGAGCTTGTGCAGGTAGCTGACCGAGATCGCGCAGGCCGCTGCCACCGAGGCCGGGCACAGGTCCCGGTCGGCGAGGTTCCCCCGGATATGGCCACGGGCGCGTGCCACGTGCAGGTTCTCCGGTGCGGCGGCCGGGACGTGGCTCCGGACCAGGGCGACGAACAGGTCCCCGATCGTGCGGGCGACCGCGTCCTGGCCGGCCACGGGCAGGTCGTCGGCGACGGCGCGGTCCAGCGAGGACAGCAGCGGGGGCAGCATCGCACCGACCCCGCGCCGGCCGTCGAAGGTGACGGCGGTGGCCGCGGACATCTCCGCGGCGGAGAGCGGCAGCCGGCTCTTCGGGTGCAGGCACACCGAGTACTCGAAGCTGTCGGAGGTCACGAAGCTGAACGGGCGGCTGCTGTCGTAGATCACGAACTCGCCCGGGCCGATCACGGTCTCCCGCCCGTCCTGCACGACGAGCGTCCGGCCGCGGCGGGCCAGCGCGATCTGCAGGTAGTCCTCGTCGGCGGCGCGGACCTGCCGCTCGGTGCGCACGAACCGGTGCGGCACCGACGAGATACGACGGACGTGGGTGTCGGCGACGGTCGCGGCCGTCACCCGGCCCGCGACGAGGCCGCGCCCGGCCGGCCGCACGTCGAGCGCGACGAACTGGTCGCAGACGGTGGACCGCCAGAAGTCCAGGCGGTCGCACTCGGCCACGGTGGTGGTGTCGATCGTGACCAGGGCCATACCGCAGCGTGACACGCGCAGGTCACGCGCGCATTGCCCGGATGTTCGCGGTCGATCACCGGTGCCGGTCGGCGGCCCGGGCCCGCACGCCGGCGTCGGAGCAGAAGCCCGCGCCGGAACGCTTGAGGCACAACAACCCGAGCAGCCGGCCGTCGTCGTCGACGACGGCGAGGCGGCGCCGCCGCGCCGCGCGCATCGCGTCCCGGGCGTCGCCGAGCGGTGTCCCGGGAGCGGCCGTGCGGCCCCGGGTCGTCCCAAGCCACCGCACCGGTGCCGCGGGCGGCCGGCCGATGAGGTCGCCGCGCTCGACCACGGCGAGCAGGGTCCCGCGGTCGACGACGAGCAGGGCGTGCACGTGGTCGTTCCGGAACGCCTCCCGGGCCTGGTGCACCGTGGTCGTGCGGGAGCAGGTCCGCGGGAACCGGAGCATCGCCCCGGCGACGTCCACCGGCACGGCACCGGCACGGCCCGTGGCGGGTGCGGTGGTCATCCGGGTCCTCTCAGGCGGCGTCGCTGGAGTGACCGGGGACGACCGGCAGGCCGGGCCGGACCAGCGGGACGAGGTTGTTGACGGCCAGCGCCGCCTCCCCGAACCCGACCGAGATCAGCCGCACCTTGCCGTCGAAGTCGGTGATGTCACCGGCGGCGAACACCCGGGGCAGGTTCGTCCGCATCGACCGGTCGACGGCGATGTTCCGCCGGTTCAGCCCGATCCCCCAGGACGACAGGGCCGTCAGGTCCGCCCTGAACCCGAGCGCGGCGACGATCTCGTCGGTGGGCAGGGTCAGCACACCGTCCGGGCCCCGCAGGTCGACCTCGGCGACGCGGTCGCCGCCGCGCACGTCGAGCACCTCGTACGGGGTCAGGATCCGCACCCCGGACGCCCGCAGGCCGGTCACGCTGCGCTCGTGCGCGCGGAACGCGTCGCGGCGGTGCACGAGCGTGACCGAGGACGCGACGGGTTCCAGGCACAGCGCCCAGTCGACGGCCGAGTCACCGCCCCCGACCACGAGGACGTCCTTCCCGGCGAGCTCGGCCGGACGCGGAACGGCGTAGCGCAGGCCGCGTCCGGCGTACTCGTCGCCCGCGGGGAGCGGGCGCGGGGTGAACCGCCCCATCCCGCCGGTGATCAGCAGCGCCCCGGCCCGGATCCGGGCGCCCCGGTCGGTGGTGACGGCGACGCCGTCCGGGAGCTGTTCGAGCTGCGTGGCGTCGTGCCCGAGCAGGTAGGTCGGCCCGCCGGGCGCGGCCTGCTCGACGAGCGAGTCGACCAGGTCCTGGGCCCGCACCCGGGGGAAGCCGGCGACGTCGAACACCGGCTTCTCCGGGTAGAGCACCGACATCTGCCCGCCCAGCTGGTCGAGCGCGTCGACCACGACGACGGACAGGCCGCGGAACCCGGCGTAGTAGGTGGCGTACAGCCCGGCCGGTCCCGCTCCGACGACGACGAGATCGGCCTGCAGGTCCCGGCTCACCGGGGCCTCCGCTCCGCGACCAGCGGGTGGTCCTCCCCGACCGGGTCGGCGTCCTCGCCGCCGCCGGTCAGGCCGTGCGAGCGCACGAAGACCGCGTTGGCCTCGACGAACGCCGCCTGCTCGGCGGGGACCTTGTACTCCCAGTGGATCGCCTCGCTGGGGCAGGCCGGCATGCACTTGCCGCAGTCGACGCACTCGTCGGGATGGGATGTACATCATCCGGTCGCCCGGGTAGATGCAGTCGACCGGGCACTCCTCCATGCAGGCGCGGTCCTGGACGTCGATGCAGGCCTCGGTGACGACGTACGCCACGGTGGTCTCCTCTCCGGAGGGGGTGCGGCGGGGCCGGACTCAGGCGATCTCGACCTCGACGAGCGTGTCCGAGAACGTGGGCGCGTTGCCCAGGTCGCCGAACACGGTGGGGTTGACGGCGGCGAGCGTGGAGCCGGCCTTGGAGTTCTTCCGCCAGCCGCCCATCGGGCTGACCACGACCCCGCGGGGCACGGTGTCCTGCAACGACGCGACGACGGTGAACTCCCCGCGATCGTTGAACACCCGCACCGGGGCGCCGTCGGTGATCCCGCGGGAGGCGGCGTCGTCGGGGTGCACGACCAGGCTGTGCTCGTCGGCCACCCGGCGGTGGAACTCGTGGCTGCCGAAACTGGAGTTCAGGAACGCGTGCGACTTCGGGGTCAGCAGGTTCAGCGGGTAGCGGGCGGCGAGCTCCGGGTCGGCGGCGGCGGACTCGCGCGGCGGGATGTAGTGCGGCAGCGGGTCGACCGGCTGGCCGGGCTGGTGGTCGTTGCTGCCCTGCCGGAACAGCGGGACGACGAAGTTGCCGCCCGCGGCGGCAGCGGACACGAACTCGGCCTTGCCCGACGGCGTCGGGAAGCCGCCCTCGGCGTGCGGGGCGTAGGCGTCGGGCGGGGCCACGGAGAGCCGCTGCCAGCCGCGCTCCTGCAGCGACCCGACGGTGATCCCCTCCATGTGCGGGTGGGACCAGTCGAACGCCTCGGCGATCATCTCGGCGTCGGTGCGCCGGAACACCGGGTCGTCGAAACCCATCGCCGCGGCGAGCCGCCGGAACAGCTCGGTGTTGGGGACCGCCTCGCCGATCGGGTCGATCGAGCGGTGGTTGTAGGTCACGTAGAGGTGGCCCCAGGAGAACATGATGTCGTCCTGCTCGAGCTGCGTCGTGGCGGGCAGGACGATGTCGGCGTACTCCGCGGTGTCGGTCATGAACTGCTCGGACACGACCGTGAAGAGGTCCTCGCTGCGGAGCCCCTCGATCAGCCGGTCCTGGTCCGGGGTGGTGACGACCGGGTTCGAGTTGTAGACCATCAGCCCCCGGATCGGCGGGCCGGCGGGGAGGTCACCGGCGAGCGCGGCACCGAGCCGGTACTGGTTCACCACCCGGGTGCCCGGGGTGAGCATCTCCGGGTGCATGAAGGCGCCCCAGTTCACCGGGAACGCCCACAGCGGCAGTTGCAGGATGCCGCCGCCGGGCCTGCGCCACGCCCCGACCAGGCCGGGCAGGCAGGACAGCGCGCGCACGGTCTGCCCGCCGCCGGCGTGGCGCTCGACGGCGACCCCGATCCGGATCACCGACGGCTGTGCGGTCGCGTACTCGCGGGCCAGGACCCGGATCGTCTCGGCCGGGACGCCGGTCTCGGTCTCGGCCCACTCCGGCGTGTAGCGCTCGACGCGCTCGGCGAACTCGGGGAAGCCGACCGTGTAGCGGTCGACGTAGTCCTGGTCGGTCAGCCCCTCGGCGATGATCACGTGCGCCATGGCGAGGGCGAGCGCACCGTCGGTACCGGGCCGGATCGCGATGTGCTGGTCGGCGGCGGCCGCGGTGCGGGAGCGGATCGGGTCGACGACCACGACCTTCGCGCCGTTCCTGCGCGCCTTCGCGATGTAGGGCCAGAGGTGCAGGTTGGTGCTCATGATGTTGCAGGCCCACACCAGGACGAACTTCGAGTGCACGAGGCTCTCGGGATCGACACCGGCGGTGTCGCCGATCGTCATCGCGTAGGCGGTGCAGGAGCCGGAGTCGCAGTAGGTGCGCTCGGCGACGGTGGCGCCGAGCTTCGCGAAGAACGGGTCGCCGACGTTGAGCCCGTTCAGGATGCCCTGGGTGCCCAGGTAGCTGACCGGCATGATCGCCTCGGGGCCGTGCTCGTCGGCGATCGCCCGGAACCGCGTGGCGATCTCGGCGACGGCGTCGTCCCAGGTGATCCGCTCGAAGCGGCCGCTGCCCTTCGGTCCGGTGCGGCGCATCGGGAACAGCACCCGGCCGGGGTCGTACACCCGGTCCAGGTAGTTGTTCACCTTCACGCAGAGCCCGCCGTTGGTGTACGGGTGCCCGGGGTCCCCCGCGACGTCGACGGCGCGGCCGTCGCCGTCGACCGTCACCAGCATCGCGCAGGTGTCCGGGCAGTCCTGGGGACAGGCTGCCCGGACCACCGTCGTCGCGGTCGGGTCGAACGTCGCGGTCATGGCAGTACCTCCGGCCTCGTGGTGGATGGCGCGTCGTCCACGAGACTGGCTGCCGGACCGGGTCCGGGTCTTGGCGTTGCGGGCAGAGCCCTTGTCGGCGGGTGCAGTACCCCCCGGTACCGCTCAGGCGTAGGTGTGGAACCCCCGGCCGGCCTTCTTGCCCAGCAGACCCGCCTCGACCATCCGGGCCAGGAGCGGCGGCGGCGCGTACAGCGGCTCCTTGAACTCGGCGTACATCGACTCCGCGACGGCCTTCACCGTGTCCAGCCCGATCAGGTCGGACAGCGCCAGCGGGCCCTGCGGGTGCGCACACCCGCGGACCAGACCCTCGTCGATGTCCTCCGCGGTGGCGAACCCGGACTCCATCATCCGGATCGCCGAGAGCAGGAACGGCACCAGCAGGGCGTTGACCACGAACCCGGCCCGGTCCTGGCAGTCGATCGCCTTCTTGCCCAGCCCCTCCTCGACGAAGGAACGGGCGCCGGCGAGCGTGCCGTCCGACGTCATCAGGCTCGGCACCAGCTCGACCAGAGACAGCACCGGCACCGGGTTGAAGAAGTGGATCCCGACGGCCTGGTCCGGGCGCGACGTCGCGACCGCCAGCTTCATGATCGGGATGGAGGACGTGTTGGACGCCAGGATCGCGCCCGGGTCGGTGACGACCCGGTCCAGCTCCCGGAAGACGCCCGTCTTGATCTCCTCGTCCTCGGCGATCGCCTCGACGACGAGCTCGCGGTCGGCCAGCGCGTCCAGCCCCTCGACGACCTCCAGCCGCTCCAGCACGGCGTCGGCGGACTCGATCCGGCCGCGCTTCTCCGCCCGCCGCAGCGACGACTCCAGCCGCTCGACACCGGCCTGCACCGCGGCCGGCGACGTCTCGACGACGCGGACGTCGTACCCGGCCCGCGCGGCGACCTCCGCGATGCCGGACCCCATCTGACCGCAGCCGACGACCCCTACCCGTTCCACTGTCACTCCTCGTGTCGACACCGCGTCCGTCCCGACCCCATCACGGCCGGGCGCCTCAGCCGAGGGCGACCCCGGCGAGCCGGTCCCGCACCTGCTCGGAGAACGTCCCGCGGAACGCGGCGAACGTGACGACGCCGCTGTCCCGGAAGTCCTGCCGGGTGGGCTCGTCGAGCCCGGTCAGCACGAGCGCGGCGGACGCGACCGTGCCGTCGTCGTTGCGGGTGGCGAGCGCGGTGCTGCAGACGCCGGGCAGGTCGCCGTCGGTGATCCCGACGGCCGCGACGCCCGCTGGCAGCCGCGCGGTCCGGGCACCCTCCAGGTGCCGGCGGGCGACCGCTCCGGCACCGGGCACGCCGAGGTCGTCGGCGGCGCACGCCCGGTGCAGGGACGCCAGGCCCCGGGCGGTGCCGCCCGGTGACCCCGCCCAGAACTCGCGGTCACCGGGGACCGCGGAGGCGTCGGCCCGGGCCGCCGCCGCCACGGCGGAGCGCTGCTCCGGCGACGACGCGTACGCCCGGCCGGCGGCGAGCGCGTCGGCCCGCCGGGTCGCCGGGTCCGGCACCCGGCCACGGGTCGCCAGCAGCGTCTCGCCGGCGTGGCAGGGCAGGTCGTGGCCGGGCAGGCCGCCGGCCGCGGCGGCCTCGGTCAGTGGGTCGTCACCGAGCGTCTCGCGCAGCAGGTCGGCGGCGGCGGGGTCACCGTGCGCGGTCAGGGCGCGGACCACGTCGTCCCAGTCCACGCTGCTCTGCGGTCCGGCGCCGAGCGCGGTGAGCGCGTTGCGGTGCGCGTCGCGGTCGGTGCCGGGTACGTACCAGCGGTCCCACTCCGCCACCGGGACCGGCGCGTCGGCCGGGAACCCGGCGGCGACGGCGCGGGCGTAGGCGGCGAGGGGCACGACCGCGCCCGCGGCCGCGATCGGGCGCACCGTCGTGGCGCGGTGCTCGACGACGGTCCCGCGGCCGTCGTCCAGGTACAGCGACCAGCTCTCCGGTGCGGACCGGAGCCGCTCGAACAGCGGGCCCGCCGGGTCGTCCGGATCGACCGGCTCCGGCTGCACGGGACGGCCGGTGATCCGGTTGTCGGCCTCCGCCGAGCAGGCGGTCGTCCCGAGCAGGACGGCGGCGGCACCCAGCAGGGCGCGGCGGCTGATCGGCATGGTGGCTCCCCCGTGCACCCGGACGGCAGCTGTCCGGAACGTCCGATGAACGTAGCGCGTGCGCATCGGTGCGCGGGTGCCGCACCGGGCGTCCCGGACTAGGTTCGGCTCACGTGAGCACCGACCTCGCCGACCTCTACCGCGACCTGCACCGCCATCCCGAGCTGTCGTTCGCCGAGACCCGTACCGCAGGCATCGCCGCCGACCGGCTGCGCGCCGCCGGGTTCGAGGTCACCGAGGGCGTGGGCCGGACCGGGGTGGTCGGCGTCCTGCGCAACGGCGACGGGCCGACCGCCCTGCTGCGGGCCGACATGGACGCGCTCCCGGTCGCCGAGGACACCGGCCTGGACTACGCGAGCACCGCGCGGGGCACCGGCCGCGACGGGGAGGAGACCGCCGTCGCGCACGCCTGCGGGCACGACGTGCACGTCACCTGCCTGGCCGGGGCCGCCGCCGAGCTCGCGTCCACACGCGACACCTGGTCGGGGACGCTGCTGGTGGTGTTCCAGCCGGCCGAGGAGTTCGGCGCCGGGGCCGACGCGATGCTCGACGACGGCCTCTACGAGCGGTTCGGGACACCGGACGTCGTGCTCGGCCAGCACGTCGCCCCGCTGCCCGCGGGCGTCCTCGCGATCACCCCGGGCCCGGCGTTCGCGGGGAGCGACACCGTGCGCGTGACCCTGCACGGCTCGGGCGGCCACGGTTCCCGCCCGGAGACGACCGTCGACCCGGTCCTGCTGGCCGCGTCGACGGTGCAGCGTCTGCACGCCGTGGTCTCGCGGGAGGTCCCGGCGACCGAGACGGCGGTGCTCACCGTCGGCATGCTGCGGGCCGGGACGAAGGAGAACGTCATCGGAGACTCGGCGGAGCTCGGGCTGACCGTGCGGTCCTACACCCCGGCCGTCCGGACGCGGGTGCTCGGCGCGATCGAGCGGATCGCGCGCGGCGAGTCCGCCGCGTCCGGGTCGCCGCGGGACCCGGAGATCCGGGTCCTCGAGTCGTTCCCGCCGGTGGTCAACGACGCCGACGCCGTCGAGCGCACCCGGCACGCGCTGACGACCGCGACCGCGCTCCCGGTCGTCGACCCGGGACCGGTCACCGGCAGCGAGGACGTCGGCCGGTTCGCGGTCGCGGCGGGCGTACCGTGCGCGTACTGGCTGCTCGGCGGGGCGGACCCCACGGAGTTCGCGCACTGCACGAGCGTCGACGACATCCGGGAGCGGGTCGCGGAGCTGCCGTCGAACCACTCCCCGCGCTACGCCCCGGTGATCGAGCCGACGCTGTCCACCGGCGTCGCCGCCCTGACCGCGGCCGCCCGCGCCTGGCTCCCGCCGCCCACCTAGAGGGTTCCGGCGCTCACGGGTTCCGGGGTCGCTCGCGCGATCGGGCGAGCGCGGCCGCAACCGGTGAGCGTTCGCCTGGGCACTCAGAGGGCCGGTGCGCGGACCGCGTTCACGGCCGTCCGGGCGGCCGCGCCGATGGCCGCGTCGGCCCGGGGGACTGCCGCGTCGCTGCGGGCGGCGTGGGTGAACACCGCGACGGCGACCGGGTGCTCGCCCGGGTAGGTCACCACCCCGACCTCGTTGCGGACGGCGCCGACCGTGCCGGTCTTCCCCGCGACCGCGGCGGACGCCGGGAAGCCCGCCCGCAGCCGGTGCGGCCAGATCTGGGCCGAGAGGACCTGCCGGGCGAACGCGGTCCCTGCGTCCGACGCCAGCTCGCCGCGCCACAGTCGCGCCAGCAGCGCCGTCGCGTCGGCCGCGGTGGTCGAGGACCCGAAGACCGGGCTGAGCGCCCGCACCTGTGCCGGGACGTCGTTGTCGGCGAGGACGGCGAAGGCGGCCGCGACGTCGTCGGTCCCGGTGTCGGCGACGAGACCGGCGAGGACGTCCGCGGTGCCGCCCCGGATCCGGGTGCCGGTCAGGCCCAGCTCGGCGGGCAGGGCGGCGACCCGGTCCCGCCCGACCGCGGCGTGCACGACGTCGGCGGCCACGTTGTCCGACACGGTGATCATCGAGGTCACCAGGTCGCGCCTGCTCATCGTCACCGGGTCGGCGAGCGCCGAGATCCCCGTCGCCCCCGGCGTCCGCCCCGGCGGGACGACGACCGGTTCCCGCGGGTCGAGCCGGCCCTCGTCGACCGCGCGGCAGTACCCGACGAGCACGAGCAGCTTGTAGACAGAGGCCATCACCACCGGGACGTCCGCGCCGACCGCCACCTCACCCGGGCCGGAGCCGTCGGACGTGACCGGACGGGCGTGCAGCCAGCCCCGCACGCCTGCGTCCCGGAACACCGCGCGGACCTCGGCGGCCGCGGTCACGGGCCCGCCGCCCGGGCCACCTCACGCAGCACGGCGGCGAGCGCGTCGACGACGCCGTCCGGGGTGTCGTCGCGGTGCACCACCCGCACCCGAAACGGCACGGGCTCCCCGGCCGCGGGCCGGCGGGCCACCCCGGCGGCGGCCAGCGCCCGGTCCGGGGTGAGCGCGAACGCGGTGCCGGTCGCGACCAGCGCGAGCGCCTCGGCCTGGCCCGCCGCGTCCGCCGCCCGGACCGGACGCCCGCGGGTCTCCAGCGTGTCGAGCAGCAGGTCGTGCGCCGCCGGGGCGTGCACCCGCGGGGCGGTCGCCAGGTCGAGGGCACGCAGCGTGCGCAGCACGACCGGCCCCGCACCGGCCGCGGCGGGATGGCCGGCCGGCACCAGGACGTCGGTGGGCAGGGCGACGACGGGACCGGCCCGCGCCGACTCCAGCACCGCCGGGTGCGCGACGACGGCGACGTCGAGCGTCCCGACCGACACCGCGTCCACCAGCGTCACGGTCGGCCCGGCGGTCAGCACCGCCCGGCGCCCCGCAGCGGCACCGGCCCGCGCGGCGAGCTCCGCCGACGCCCGTGCGCCCAGGTCACCGACGACACCGATCCGCAGCACCTGCGCCGCCTCGGCGTGCCGGTCGGCGGCGCGGCCGAACGCGTCGGCGTCCTCCAGCAGGGCACGGGCCCGGGGCAGCAGGTCCCGCCCGGCGGTGGTCAGGGCGACCCCGCCGGGCCCGCGGTCGAACAGGACGACGCCGAGCCTGCCCTCCAGCCGTCGCACGCCCTGGGACAGCGGCGGCTGCGCCATGTCCAGGCGTGCGGCGGCACGCCCGAAGTGCCGCTCCTCGGCGACCGTCACGAAGAAGGCCAGGTGCCGCAGCAGGTCCACCGGAGATCGTCACCTCGCCTCATACCCATCCGATATGGCACACGCCGTACGAGCATATTCGCGATATGGCGTGCGCTCTGCTGGTCTGGTGCCATGACGCTCTCCCGCCGCTCCCTGCTGCTCGCCGGCGCCGCCGGTCTCGGTGGCGCGCTCCTCGGCTGTTCCGCGCCCACCGCACCGGTGGCCCCCGCCGCGCCGGCACCGCGCCCGATCCCCGCGATGGACGGGGTGGAGCGCGAGTTCGGCCGCCGGATCGGGGTACACGTACTCGACTCCGGCACCGGCGCCACCGCAGGCCACCGCGACGGCGAGCGGTTCCTGATGTGCTCGGTGGTCAAGGCGCTGATGGCGGGGTTCGTGCTGCACCGGTCGGTGGCCGACCCGGCCCTGCTGGACCGCCCGGTCCGCTGGGGCCGCGCCGACCTGCTGGAGTACGCGCCGGTCACGTCCCGGCACGTGGACTCGGGACTGTCGGTGGCGCAGCTGTGCGAGGCCGCCGTGACGGTCTCCGACAACACCGCGCACAACCTGCTCCTGCGCGAGGTCGGTTCCCCCGCCGACCTGACGGCGTGGCTCCGCTCCACCGGCGACGGCGTCACCCGCGCCGACCGGTACGAGACGGCGCTCAACGACGTCGACGGCGACCGCGACACCAGCACCCCGGCCGCACTGGCGGCGACCCTGCGCGCACTGACCACCGGTGACGTGCTGCCGTCCGCCCAGCGGGACCGCCTGGTGGGCTGGCTGCGCGCGAACACCACCGGCGACGAGCAGATCCGGGCCGGTGTGCCGGACGGCTGGCAGGTCGGGGACAAGACCGGCAGCGGGCCGCTCGGGGAGAAGAACGACGCGGGGGTGCTGTTCCCGCCGCAGGGCGCCCCGGTGCTGCTGACGGTGTTCACGGTCCCGGCCGACCCCTCCGCACCGGACGACGACCGCGGCGCGGCGGCCGTGGCCGCGGCGACCCGGGCGGCGCTGGCCGCGCTGCGCGGGTGACGCCCGCTCAGATCGCGGAGAGCACCGCCCGCAGGATGGCGACCTGCCCGATCGGGCTGGGGTGCAGGCCGTCGTCCTCCCAGAAGTCCGGGCGCGCCGGGAGCCGGCTCAGGTCGACGGCGTCGGGGTCGACGTCGCGCACCATCGCGACGAGCTCGGGCAGGTCGGCGGCGTCCCACCACTCCCCCGTCAGCTCCCGGGTGAGCCCGACACGGGCCGGGTCCACCGGCGGCGGCACGACGAACCGCACCCGCGAGCCGGCCTCGGTCTCGAGCAGCAGGCGCAGCGCCCGCAGGTTCCGGGCGGTCTCGGTCGCCGAGACCATCCGGATGCCGGTGGTCGCCCCCTCCCGACGGACGTCGTTCGTGCCCAGCATGACCAGCACCCGTGTCGGGACCCGGGACACCAGCACCGGGCCGAGCGCGAGCGCCTCGGAGCTCGTGCGCCCGGACAGCGCCAGGACCTCGACGGACGCCTCCGGCTCGACCATCGGCACCAGCTCGGCCAGCAGCCGGGCCCAGCTCAGCCGGTCGGCCGAGATCGAGTCACCGACGACCACGACCCGCTCGCCGGGGCGCAGCGCCATCCGGTGCAGGCCGGCGGCGACCGGGCGTTCGCCGATCAGCGCACCGGCGGCGGCCCGGACCCGGCCGGCCAGGGCGTCGCGCACCCCGGACACGGCGGACGGGTCGAGGCCCGCCGTGGAGGCGAGGACGCGGTCGATCTCCTCCTCCTGCACCCCGAACGCCGCGAACGCCGGCCAGGCCGTGAGATCGGCGTACCGGATCAGCCGGGTCATCAGGTCGCTCTCCACGGATCCCTCCAGGTCGCGTGCGCGGACGGGCACGAGCATGCCCGGCCGCCGACCCGGTCGATCACCCGGCCCGGTGTCGATCCACATCACTCGAACAGATGCCAGTTTCTGTGACCCGCATCACATTAACACCAGGTTTCCGGACATGTTTCCACAGCTCGGACGGCGAACTGAGGCCGACCGCACCGCAGGTCAGGCGAGCCTGCGTTGGCTGGTGCGCCGCAGGCGACACCGCCACGCTGCGCCCCATGACCACCGCTCAGGACATGCCCCAGGTGCAGCAGTGTTCCGCGACCAGCTGTTCCTACAACTCCGACTCGCACTGCGGCGCGGGAGCGATCACGATCTCCGGCGACCACGCCCACTGCGGCACCTTCGTCGAGATCTCGTTCCGCGGCGGCAACGGCAACGGCCTCGTCGGCGCGTGCCACCGCTCGGACTGCCGCTTCAACGAGAAGCTCGAGTGCACCGCCTCGTCGGTGAACATCGGCCAGGGTGCCGACGCCGCCGACTGCCTGACCTACGAGGCCAGGTAGGTCAGCTCCTCCGCACGCACCTCGCCACGCTCGTCGACGCGCAGCGCGCCGTCGGCGACGGCGAGGGCCGCCACGGGGTCGATGTCGTCGACGAGGACGGCCACCCCGCCGGCGGCGACCTCTCGCAGTGCGGCCAGTACCGCGCTGCGGTCGTGCGCGCCGAGGCCGTCGGTCAGGCGGTCGGCGAGGACCATCGCGGTGACCCCGGTCCGGACCGCCCCGACCGCGGCCAGCCGGTCCGCGACCGGCTCCGCCACGCGCGCACCCAGACGCCGGACGACGGCGTCGTGGCCGTCGGCGGACCGCCCGGACGCGTCGTCGAGCCGGTTCATCATCCGTCGGCGCTGCACGGACGGCCCGAGCAGCACCGTGATGCTGCCGGCCGGCAGGCGCAGTGACATGAGCCCTCCCTGACCGCTGTTCAGGTCAGGCTAACCGCAGATAACGGTGGAGTGAAGGGATCAGCCGATGGTCCTGCCCACTCCGGCCCAGTAGGGCGCGCGCAGCTCACGCTTGAGGATCTTCCCGCTCGGGTTCCGCGGGAGGGCCTCCACGACGTCCACGGAACGCGGACGCTTGTAGCCGGCGATCAGCGGGCGCATCCAGTCGAGCAGCGCGTCCGGGTCGATCGTGGCCCCGCCACGCGGCACGACGACCGCCTTCACCGCCTCTCCCCAGCGCTCGTCCGGCACCCCGATGACGGCGACGTCGGCGATGTCCGGGTGCTCGGACAGGACGTTCTCGACCTCGATCGGATAGACGTTCTCGGCGCCGGTCACGATCATGTCCTTGATCCGGTCGGTCAGGAACAGGAAACCGTCGGCATCCAGGTAGCCGGCGTCACCGGTGCGGAGCCGGCCGTCGTCGCCCAGCGCGGTCGCGGTCTCCTCGGGCCGCCGCCAGTAGCCCGCCGTGACCTGGTCGGAACGGATCCGCACCTCACCGACCCGGCCGGCCTCGAGCTGCTCACCGGTCGCCGGGTCGACGACGGTCAGCTCCACCCACGGGTAGGCCCGCCCGGCCGAGCGCATCAGGTGTGCCCGCGGCCCGTCCGGGTCGTGGTCCCCGGGATCGAGCTGGGTGATGGCCCCGGTCGTCTCGGTGGCCCCGTAGACCTGGAACAGCGGGGCCCGGAACGTCTCGACGACCTTCCGCAGCGCTCCGGCCGTGATCGGTGAGGCGCCGTAGGCCACCGAGCGCAGCGCCGACCAGTCGCGGTCCGCGGCACCGGGTACCGCGACCAGCATCTGGAGTACCGCCGGGACGAGGAACGCGTTGGTGACCCGCTCGCCGGACATCGTGTCGAGCAGCGCGTCCGGGACGATGTCGGCGACCAGCACCAGCCGAGACCCCGCGGCCAGGCAGACCAGCGCGTAGCCGACCCCGCCGATGTGGAACAGCGGCATCGCGACCAGGGCGGTCGAGGTGGTGTCGATCGACCAGTGACCGGCGGCGAGCAGCAGCGCGGAGAACTGCCGGTGGGCCAGCAGCACGCCCTTCGGCAGTCCGGTGGTGCCCGAGGTGTAGAGCTGCAGGACCGGGTCGTCGACGGTCGTCCCCTCCGGCACCGACGGTGGCAGCGGCGCGTCCGGCGCGTCCCGCCAGTCCGCGTAGTCCTCCCCGACGACGAGCACCCGGCGCCCACCGAGGTCCGCGCGCAGTCCCGCGAACTCCGGGCCGAGTACGACGAGCCCCGCGTCGGCGTCGGCGACGAGCGCGTGCAGGTCGGCCTCGGTGAGGCGGGTGTTCAGCGGCACCGAGACCGCGCCGACCCGGGGGGCGCCGAGCAGGAGCTCCAGGAACTCGGGCCGGTTCTTCCCGATCCAGACCACCCGGTCCCCGACGCCGAGCCCGAGGTCGCGCAACGCCGCACCGGCCAGCCCGGCCCGCCGGTCGAGCTCGCCGTAGGTCGTCTCGGCGCCGTCGGCCGTCACCGCCACCAGGTGCGCGCGGCCGGGGTCGGCGAGGATGTCGGTGAGCCGGAAGTCGGTGGCAACACTCGTCTGACCAGGCACGTCGGTCTCCCTCGATCGTCGTCGGCACAGGGTTCGAACAACCGTATATGATAGTGGAGTGCTCATGCCGGACCTCGCGACCGACACCTCGCCGGGACGTGCACCGCAGCTGCCCGACCGGATCGCACTCGTCCTGCGGGACCGCATCCTGTCCGGCGAGCTGCGCCCGGGCACCTTCCTGCGGATGGACCGGATCGCCGCCGAGCTGGGCGTCAGCCACACCCCGGTCCGCGAGGCCCTGCAGTCGCTGCGGGCCGAGGACATGGTCCTCGCGGTCCCGCGCCGCGGCTTCGTCGTGGCCGAGCTGACCCGGGGCGACGTCGCCGACCTGTTCGAGGTGCAGGCCGACCTGACCGGGACGCTGGCCGCCCGGGCCGCCGAGCAGCTCGGCCCGGCCGATCTCGACGGCCTGCGCACGCTGGCCGGCCGGGTCACCGAGCTGTGCGGCCGGATGCCGCACGACGCCGGCCCGGAGGATCTCGAACCGCTCGTCTCCGCCGAGCACCGGCTGCACGCCGAGATCAACCGGCTGGCGTCGTCGCGCAAGCTCGCCTGGCTGGTGGGGCGGTCGTCGCACTACCTGCCGGCGCACTTCTACACCGGCTCGCCCGCCTGGCGGACCGGGGCGCTGCGGGCGCACACCGAGCTGCTCGACGCCCTCGGCGCGGCCGATCCGGAGGCGGCCCGGTCGGCCATGCGCCGGCACGTGCTCGACGGCCGGGACCTGCTGCTAGCCCATCTGGACACCATCGGAATGTGGACGACCGACTGAGGAGGGGGCACCGATGCCCGTCACCCTGACCGAGGACCAGGCCGACCTGGCCACCGCGATCGGCGAGTTCTGCCGTCGCGAGATCGGCTCGAAGGAACGCCGCGACGAGCTCACCGACCACGGGAGGCACCCGCACTCCGAGGAGATCTACCGGAAGATGGCCGACGTCGGCTGGCTCGGCATCGCCGCCCCCGAGGAGTACGGCGGCGCCGGGCAGGGCATGCGCGAGCTGCTGGTCTTCCTGGAGGAGACCGCGTACGGCCAGGCCCCGATCTCCGGGTTCGGCACGACGATCATCACCGCGGCCGCGATCGAGAAGTTCGGCACCGAGGCCCAGAAGCAGGAGCTGCTCGGCGGCATGTGCCGCGGCGACGTGCTGTCGATCTCCATGTCCGAGCCCGAGGCCGGTTCCGACGTCGGTGGTCTGACGTGCAAGGCCACCAGGACGGAGAACGGCTGGCGGATCGACGGCCAGAAGACCTGGTGCTCCAACGCGCACATCGCCTCGCACATCCTGCTCGTCGCGCGCACCTCGACCGAGGGCGGCAAGCACGACGGCCTGACGATGTTCGTCGTGCCGGCCGGTGCGGCGGGCCTGAGCGTCCACGGCATCGAGACGATGGGCGGCAAGGAGGTCAACGACCTCTACTTCGACGGGTGCGAGCTGCCCGCCGACGCCGTCGTCGGCACCGAGGGCCAGGGCTGGAAGCAGCTGATGGCCGGGCTGAACCTGGAGCGGATGATCCTCGCCGGGCTGATGCTGGGGCTGGCCCGCCGGGCGTTCGACGACACCGTCGCCTACGTGAAGGAGCGGAAGCAGTTCGGCCGGCCGGTCGGCACCTTCCAGGCCCTGCGGCACCGGATCGCCGACAACGCCACCGAGCTGGCGGCGACGAAGCTGCTGGTGCACGACACCGCGCGGACGATCGACGAGGCCGAGCCGGGCGCGCTGTTCCCGCGGGAGGCGTCGATGGCCAAGCTGAAGGCCACCGAGCTGGCCAAGCACCTGTCCCTGGAGGGCATGCAGATGCTCGGCGGCTACGGCTACGCCACCGAGTACGGCATGGAGCGGCTGCTGCGCCAGAGCGTGGTGTCCACCGTGTACGGCGGGACCAGCGAGATCCAGCGCGACATCATCGGCAAGACCTACGGGCTCTGACGGCACCGGTCCCGGGCGGGCCGGTCGCGCCCGCCCGCCCGGGGCCGGCGGTCAGGCCGAGAGCGGCTGACGTCGCGCGGCGTCACCGGGGCCGGGCTGCTGCGGCGGCGGGAAGCCACTGACCGTCCCGGACGTCTGCGCGGCCTCCCGGGCCGCGCGCCGGACGTGCGCGGGGACCGTGCTCGCCCGCCGCGGGGGCAGCATCGGCGGCACCGCACCGCCGGCCCGGCGCACCTCGCGTGAGCGGCGCAGGTAGGCCCAGCCGCCTCGGGCCAGCCGGGCACCGCGCTGTGCGGCACCGGCCTCGGGCACGGCGTCGCCCGCCCCGGCCTCGCGGGCGGAGATGTGGCGCAGCCGGGCGACGGCGGCGGGCAGCCGGCGCAGGGCTGCGGAGCGGCCCTGCGGGGACAGCGCGACCTTGGCCAGGAAGCTGCCCAGGCCGACCGCGTAGCCCTCCATCTGCTTGCGCAGGGCCTCCTGGTCGGGGCGGTGGTGGTGCCACAGGTAGGCCCCGGGCAGGTAGCCCAGGACGTGCCCGGCCAGGATCATGCGGACCAGGAACTCACCGTCCTCGCCGCCGTGGGTGGGGGTGCCCGGGCCCATGGCCTCGTCGAAGCCGCCGACCGAGCGGGCGGCGGTGGCGCGCACGGCGAGGTTGGCGCCGATGCCGAGCAGGCCGGGGGCGAACGGGAAGATCGGGGAGTCCGGCGGGGGCGCGGCGAGGGAGAACCGGCGGGCGGTGAAGCCCTTGTTCCAGGCCAGGGCGGTGTCGGCGGCGCGTTCCTCGGGGCTGCCCAGGCGGGCGGCGAGGACGGGGCCCGACACGCAGGCCAGGTCGGGGTCGGCGGCGAAGGCGCCGGCGATGCGGGAGGCCCAGGCGGGGTCGACCTCGGTGTCGTCGTCGGTGAAGGCGACCAGGTCGGTGCGGGCCTCGGCGAGGCCGCGGTTGCGCCCGACCGAGGCGCCGCGGCGGGGTTCGCGGACGTAGCGGACCCGGGGTGAGCCGGTGGCGGTGACGGCCTGCTGGGTGCGTTCGTCGTCGGGGTCGTTGTCGACGACGACGACCGAGAGGGCGGGGTGGTCGGAGGCGAGCACGGCGCGCAGGCAGCGGGCGAGGGACTCGGGGCGGTTGCGGGTCGCGACGACCACGGTGACCGGGTCCGATCCGACCGGCGCCCGGTCGACCGCACCGGCGGGCGGCAGGGCCGCGATGGCCATCGCCAGCTCGGCCGCGCCGGCCCGTCCGTTCCGCAGCGGCACGGTCACCTGGTCCTGCGGGGTCCCGTCCACGGTGATCAGCAGCCGGGCGGCACCGAAGCGCGGGTCGACCACGAGGTCGGCAGCGGGGGCGAGCCGGTCCAGCTCGCCCACCCACGTCGGTCCGTCCGGGTTCGTCGCCATGCACACCATGGTGCTCACCGCGGCTGTGACGACGCTGAGACGTCCCCCGGGAGGAGGTCCGCTGTGGCGGAGCACACCCGGCCGGCGGTCACCGGCCGGCGACCGCCCGCGACCGCGCCACGACGACGTCGGGCACCCGCTCGTTGATCCACCCGATCAGGCCGGTGAGGTGGCCGGTGACGTCGCGGCCCAGCGCGGTGAGCCGGTAGCCGACCTGGGGCGGCGAGGTGGGGGCCACCTCGCGGTGCACGAAGCCGTCGGCCTCCAGGGTGCGCAGGGTCTGGGCCAGCATCTTCTCGCTGACCCCGCCGATGGTGCGGCGCAGCGCGGAGAACCGGAGTTCCTCCCGGGACAGCGCGACCAGCACGAGCACCGCCCACTTGGACGTCACGTGGTCGAGCACCGTACGTGCCGGGCAGTCGCTGTCGAACGCGTCACCCGGCCCGAACCACTCGACGGCCCCGACCTGCGTGCTCACATCGGCCTCCCGTGCTTACCCGAAGGTGCGTACTTACTTTTCGTAAGTAGAGCACACATCGTGGGTACGACAGGGATCGCGAACGAGGAGGAACGACGATGATCGTGGTGACCGGAGCGAGCGGGCGGCTGGGCCGCGCGGCGGTACGGGCCCTGCTGGAGACCGTGCCCGCCGAGGGGATCGCCGTGCTGGTGCGCGACCCCGCCTCGGTGACGGACCTGGCCGCGGCCGGCGTCGTCGTGCGCCGGGGCGACTACGAGGACCCGGCCTCCCTGAAGGAGGCCTTCACCGGCGCCGACCGGCTGCTGTTCGTGTCCGGTTCCGATGTGACACCCGGCGTGCGCGCACGCCAGCACGGCAACGTGGTGCGCGCGGCGGCCGAGGCGGGCGCCGGGCAGGTCGTGTACACCAGCGCCATCGCGGCGGACGCCGAGGGCGGCGCCCCCGGGTTCCTCGCCGACCACACGACGACCGAGGCCCTGCTGCGCGACTCCGGCCTGCCTGTGACGCTGCTTCGCAACACCTTCTACACCGATCTGTTCGTGAACCGGGACGCCGTCGCGCACGCCGTCGCGACCGGCGCCACGGTCGCCGCGGACGAGGGCCGGGCGCTCAACACCGCCACGATCGACGACCTGGCCCGGGCCGCCGCCGCGGTGCTGACCTCCGACGGCCACACCGGCCGCTCGTACGAGCTGCGCGGGCCGCTGTGGACCTTCGACGAGCTCGCCGCGGTGATCGGCGAGGAGTCGGGGACGCCGGTCGTCCACCGGGGACCGACGCCGGAGGAGGCCGGTGACCACGCGTTCCTCGGGTCGCTGGTGTCGTCGGGCCTGTTCGCCGAGCCGTCGGACGACCTGGACGGGCTGCTGGGTCGCCCGGCCACCGGCATCCGCGAGGTCGTGCGGGCGGCGCTCGACCGGTCCTGACCACCGGTCCGGGAACAAGGACGGCCGCACCCCGGTTGTGGTTGATGTATCAACTTCCACGACGCCGAAGGAGGCCGAGCGATGAACTTCCTGCCCTGGACCCTGGACGAGGTCACGGCTCCGGCCGACCGGTGGGAGCGCGCGAGCTACCTGTTCGACTCCGGCGACCACGTCGGGGCCGCCCGGATCCTCGCGGACCTGGCCACCGAGGAGCCCGGCGCGGATGCGGTCCGGCTGCTGCTGGCCCGGGCGTACTACCACTCGGCCCAGCTCGGACGCGCCGAGTCGGAGCTGCGTGAGCTGGTGGAGCGCGTCCCGTCCGACGGGTACGCCCACCTGCTGCTGGGGCGCACCCTGCAGCGGCGGTCCCGGCACGACGACGCCGCGCCGCACCTGCGGCTGGCCGGCGCGCTCGGGGTCACCGCGGACTGACCCCGCCAGGGCGGCACCGGGACGACCCGGTGCCGCCCGGCCGGTCAGTCGTCGTCGAGGTCGTAGATCCGGACCCAGTCGACCTCGTAGGTCGCCGGCTGCATGTCGCCGCCGAAGAAGTTGTCGAGCTGGATCGTCAGGTGCCCGCTGGGCATGTCCTGGATGGCGCGCCGGCCGGCCTGCGCCCCGCCGGAGAAGCTGAACCACTCCTCGCCGTCGATGAAGCCCTTGATGTGGTCCGGGGTCCACTCGACCGCGACGTTGTGCCACTCCGAGAGCGGCTCCCCGCAGTCGGTCTCGCGGACGAACTCCTGCTGGATCGCACCGCGGCCGTGCGGGTAGTGGATGAACGCCTCGGCGCACTGCTCGCCGGGGGCACCGTTCTCCAGGAAGTCGTACTCGCCGTCCTGGGGCCACCGGTCCGACTGCGGCCAGATGATCAGCAGCGGGTGGTACTGCCTGCCGTTGTCCGGGCCGTTCGCCTCGGAGCGGACGCGGGCCTCCCAGCGGCCGTACTGCTGGTTGAACTTCGAGGAGATCCACGCCGAGTCGCCGTTGCGCAGCCCGGTCTGGACGAGCTTCTCCCCGTCGACGGTGGAGCGGCTGAGGCAGCGGCCGCCGTTGCCGTCGTGCCCCGGCCAGCACTCGCCGGGGTGGTTCCACCGCTCAGGGTCGGGCCGCCCGGTGTAGTCGAACTCGTCGGACGCCGGCAGCGGGGTCCCCCAGCCGAACCGCTCGGCGGCGGTCGGTGCGCCGGGTTTCGGGACGCTCTGGTCGGCGGGCCGCGCGGACGGGTCGGGTCCGTCGGCGGGGTCCTCGGCGGGCTCCGCCGCGGGGTCCTCGGCCGGGGTCCCGGCCGGGTCCTCCGCGGGCCCCGCCGCCGGGTCCGTGGGGTCTGCGGCCGGATCCCCGGGGTCCTCCCCCTGGCCCGCGGGGTCCTCCCCCGGACCCGCGGGCCCCGCGCCCGGGGCGGAGGGCTCCTCGGCCGGAGCGGCCGGACCGGCCGGGTCCTTCGCAGGATCGGCGGGGTCCGCGGGCTCGTCCGCCGGACCGCCGGGCCGCTCCGCCGGACCCGCGGGGCGTTCGGGCGGGGCGCCCGCCGGTTCCTCCGCCGGGCCTGCCGGGCCTGCCGGATCGGCCGGGTCCGCCGCGGGGGCCGGATCCGCCGGGTCCACCGGTTCGGCCGCGCGGGCCGGACCCTGCCCCGGGCCACCGGCCGGGTCGCCCCCGGGCTCCGGCTCCTCCGGGCCCGGCGCCGCCCGGGGGGCGGGATCCGCGTCCGCCGGGGGGCCGCTGTCCTGGCCCGGTGGCGGGTCGGCCTCCGCCGTACCCGACGACGAGCGCAGTGCCGATCCCGACGCGGGGACCGGCCCGAGACCGCCCGGCTCCGGGTCCGGCGTGTCCGCGCCCGCCGCGGGCGGAGCGCCCGGGACGGGGACCCCGGACACGGGGGGTGTGGCAGGCGGCGCGCCACTCACCCCGTCGGCGAGGGCGAGCCCACCGCCGGACACAGCGAGAACACTCGCCGTGACGACCGTTGTCGCGCCGATCACCGTGCGTCGCGCCAGTCCGCGTCTCATGGCTCCGATCCGCTCCCGTCCGTGTCCGGCTTGTCCGATATGGCGGACGTTAGAGGCGTTCCGTGCACGACACCCACGCGTTCCACCCGTCGGTGGGGTGAGCCCACCCGGTCGTGGGTCCCCCGGCCCGGGCAGCGCGGTGACGATGCGGCAGCGGGCGCGGGACGGGCGGGCACCCGGTGACCGGGGTGACGCGGGAGAGGCACGAGGTGCCCCGCGTCCGGGTGGCGACGACGGCCGGGCTCAGCCGCGGCGGCCCGGCAGGGTCTCCGGCGCCCGCCACCACACCACGGCCGCCACCAGGGACAACGCGCCCGTCAGCGCGAAGGCGGGCCCGTACCCGAGTCCCTCCGCGAGGGCCCCGGCGACCAGCGGGCCGGCGATCGCGCCGAGATCGGCCGCCATCTGGAACCCCGCGAGCACCGGACCTCCGCTCGCCCGTTCCCCGATGACGTCCGCGACCGACGCGTTCAGCGGCGGGTTCACCAGACCGCTGCCCAGACCCGCGACGAGGGACAGGACCAGGAACAGCCACGGCGCCGACACGTAGCCGAGCACCGCGGTCGCGAGCCCGGACACCACGAGCCCGGCGATCAGCGGCGGCCGGCGGCCCGCTCGGTCGGCGACCCGACCGGCGAGCAGCAGGGTCGCCGCGTTCCCGACGGCGAAGACCGACAGCGCGACCCCGCCGAACGCGTCCTCCCGGCCGAGCGTCTCGACCACCATCAGCGGCACGAGCGCCACCCGGACACCGAAGACCGCCCAGCCGTTCGCGAAGTTCCCGATCAGCGACGCCCGGTACGCGCGGTGCCGCAGCGCCCCGGAGAACCGGGCGGCCGGGACCGGTCCGCCGTCGGCGGCCCCGTCGCCGTCGTCCGTACCGGCCCGCGCGGGACGGCGCAGCATCCGCCCGCACACCGCGAGGACCAGCACGAGCAGTCCGGCGTAGACCAGGAACGGGGCCCGGACGTCGATCGCGGCGAGCGTCCCGCCCAGCAGCGGGCCGCCGATGTTGCCGAGCAGGAACCCGGTCGCCCACACGCCGGTGGCCCGTCCGCGCAGGTGCGGGGGCGCGATCCGGACCAGCAGCGACACCGCCGAGATCGTGAACATCGTCGACCCGATCCCGGCGACGAGCCGGAGCGCGATCAGCTGCCAGTACGCCGTGGCGAAGGCCAGTTCCGCCGTCGTCACGGCGACCACGGCCAGACCCCACACGAACACCGGCAGCTCACCGAAGCGGCCCACGACCGAGCCGGCCAGCGGGGCGAAGACCAGCCGGGAGAACGCGAACACGCTGATCACCGCGGAGGCCGCCGTGATCCCGACGTCGAACGAGCGGACGAACGCGGGCAGCACCGGCGCGACCAGCCCGAACCCGACGGCGATCATGAAGGCGGCGCCGGCCAGGACGTGGATCTCGCGCGGCAGCGACTCCCGCGGGGCGGGTACGGCGGGGACCCGGTCGTCCTGCTCGACCACGGTCCCTCCTCCACTCTCCCGGCCGGGAGACGGTACGCCCGTGCCAGAGCCCGGTGCGCACCCGGCCGCCGGGCATCCGGGAGGGTGAGCGGGTGGATCGCGAGGACACCGCCTGGCTGGACCGGCTCGACGGGCCGGAGGGCACCGCGCTGCTCGACCGGCTCGCCGCGGCCGACCGCTCCGGCGACGCCGCGCTGCGGCTCGGCACCGCCCTGCGCCGCGAGTACGACGCGACGCTGGTCGCCGACGCGATGGCCGTCGCCGGGCTGCGGGACAAGGCGGCGGCGAAGTTCGCCCGTGCCCCGCGGATGTGGTTCACCCGCGACGGGCTGGAACAGGCGTCGTCGGAGTCGATCGCCCGGCACCGCGCGGCCCGCTACGCCGGCCGGGACCGGCTCACCGACCTGTGCTGCGGCATCGGCGGCGACCTGGTCGCCCTCGCCGCGGCCGGGCACGAGGTGACCGGCGTCGATCTCGACCCGGTGCACCTGTGGATGGCCGGGCGCAACGCCGCCGCCCACGACCGGAGCGTGCGGACCGTCCGCGGCGACGTCCGCGACGCCGACCTGACCGGCGCCGACGGGGTCTTCGTCGACCCGGCCCGGCGCGGTGCGGGGCGGCGGATGCGCACCGGGGACTCCGAGCCGCCGCTGGACTGGTGCCTCGCCCTGGCCGGACGGGTGGACGCCGTCGGGATCAAGGCCGCTCCCGGCATCGACCACGACACCGTCCCGGACGGCTGGGAGATCGAGTTCCTCGCGCTGGGCCGCGACCTCAAGGAGGCGGCGGTCTGGTCGCCCGCGCTGGCCGGGGCGCGCACCCGGGCCACCGTGGTCGACGGCGACGGCGTGCACTCCGTCGCCGGTGAGCCCGACCCCGAGGACGGGGACACCGGCGTCGCCGTCACCGGGCCGGGCGGCTGGCTGCTCGACCCGAACCCGGCGGTCACCCGCGCCGGCCTGGTGTCCGGGCTCGCCCGGAGCACCGGGACCAGCCGGATCGACCCCCGGGTCGCGTTCCTCACCGGCGACGACGAGCCGGGACCGACCCCGTTCGCGCGGCGCCTGCGCGTCATCGACTCCCGGCCCTGGGACCAGAAGCGGCTCCCGCGGGTGCTGCGCGACCTCGACGTCGGCGCGGTCGACGTGCGGCGCCGCGGCCTCGCCGGGGACGTCGACGCGCTCGCCCGCACGCTGCGCGGGCGCGGCTCGCGTCGGGCGACGGTCGTCATGACCCGGGTCGAGGACCGGCCGTGGGGCCTGGTCTGCGTCGACCCGGCGTAGCTAGCCGCGGCCGGGGAAGTGGATGAACTCGAGCGCGACGCCGTCCGGGCCCTGGAACTCCAGCGTCGCGTAGCGGGTGGGGTCGGTCCGGTCGACGACGCCGCCGTGCGGCACCGAGAGGGTGTCCAGCCAGGCCGCCCAGTCGTCCAGCGTCGCGCGGTCGGCGACGCCGAAGGCCAGGTGGTCGAGCGCACCGCGGACCGGGCCGCCGTCGCCGTCCGCCGGGGCGTGCAGCTCGATCATGACGCCGGTCGCGGGGTCGAGCAGCAGCGCCGCTTTCTCCGGGTCGCCGCCGCCGGCGTCGTGGTGCGGGAAGGTCATCGGCAACCGTTGGAGCCCGAGCACGCGCTGGTACCAGGTGGCGCTGGACTCCACGTCGGAGACGACCGCCGACACGTGGTGGAAGCCGGTGACCGTCGGCCGCTCGATGCCCGAAGCCATCTCCCACCCTTTCCCGTCCCGTCGCCGATGCGGCGCCCAGTCAACACCCGCGGCCCGTCCGGCGTCCGGCCGCCGGGCCGCCATCATGATCGACGGTGGGCAGCCGCGCCGTCACCGTCCCCTCCGTGCCCGGTGCCGTAGCGGCGCCGAGCGTGCGGAGGAGGCCCCGTGCGCCGTGGTTGGACGCGGTCGTCCGGGCGACGAGCGGTGCGCCGGACGCGGCCACGGACTGCTCCGAGCGGAGCAGGCGCAGTGCGGCGGTACCGGTCCCCCGGCCGCGGTCGCCGCGCGCGAGCCAGATCCCGACCTCGTCGCCGTCCGCTCCCGGCTCGACGCGGACCGCCCCGGCGGCCCGGCCACCGGACCGGACCACCCAGGTGCGCTCGACCGGATCCGCGGCCAGCGCCCGCCCGCGGTGGAAGGCCAGGAACCCCGTCCGCAGCCGCTCGTCCCAGCCGGCCCCGTCCGGTGCCGGCATCACCTCCGCGGGCGCCGCCCCGGCCACGGCCGCCTCCAGCAGCTCGGCCAGCCCCGCCTCGTCGAGCGGGACGAGCGCGACGTCCGGGTCCGTGCCGGAATCCGTGCCGGGGTCCATGGCCGACAGCCTGGCCCGGAACGCCTCCCGCCGCGAGCGCGTTGCCGGGCGGGTCGCCGCGTGCCACCGTCGTCGTCGTGATCGCGTCCGCCGAGGTGCCCGAGTCGATGCGGTGCAGCGTGCTGCGCGCCGCCGGTGACCTGGAGGTGCGGCAGCGGGCGGTGCCCCACCCCGGGCCGCGCGAGGTGCTGGTCCGGGTGGGCGCGGTCGGCACCTGCGGGTCCGACGTGCACTACTTCCGGCACGGCCGGATCGGCGAGTTCGTGGTGCGCGAGCCGCTGGTGCTCGGGCACGAGCCGTCGGGACGGGTCGTCGCCGTCGGTCCCGGGGTCGACGCCGCCCGGATCGGCGAGCGGGTGTCGCTGGAGCCCGGCGTCCCCTGCCGGCGCTGCCGGTACTGCCACACCGGTGCCTACAACCTGTGCCCGGACATCGTCTTCTTCGCGACGCCGCCGGTGGACGGCGCGTTCGCCGAGTACGTCACGATCGCCGACGACTTCGCCCACCCGGTGCCCGACCACGTGTCGGACGACGCGGCCGCGCTGCTCGAACCGCTCTCCGTGGCGATCTGGGCCAACCGGAAGGCCGGGACCGGCCTCGGGTCGCGGCTGCTCGTCGCGGGGGCCGGGCCGATCGGGCTGCTGGTCGCCCAGGTGGCCGCCGTGCAGGGCGCGGCCGAGATCCTGGTCAGCGACCCGGACCCGGTGCGCCGCGAGCTCGCCCGCGCGTTCGGTGCGACGGCGACGCTCGACCCGGCCGCCGACGCCGTGTCCACGTCGGACGCCGTCGACGCCTTCGTGGACTGCTCCGGCGTCGCGCCCGCGGTGGCCGCCGGGCTGCGCGCCGTGCGGCCCGGCGGGACGGTGGTGCTGGTCGGCATGGGTGCCGACGAGATGACGCTGCCGGTCTCCGCGCTGCAGTCCCGGGAGATCGTCCTGACCGGCACCTTCCGCTACGCCAACACCTGGCCCACCGCGGTGCGCCTCGCCGCGTCCGGGTCGGTCGACCTGGACCGGCTGGTGACCGGGCACGTCGACCTCGACCACGTCGGGGACGCGCTCGACCCCGGGCCGTCCCAGGTGAAGATCATGGTCCGTCCGTGACCCCTGCCGTACTGGCTGCCCGGCCGGGCTGGGAACGGCGGGCCGCCGCCCTGGTGCGCTCCGCCCCGGCGGGACCGGCCGGGAACCGGCTGGTCACCGTCGACGGGTTCTCCGGCGCCGGGAAGACCACCCGCTCCGGCGAGCTGGCCCGCGAGCTGGGGGCGCCGCTGCTGGAGATCGAGGACCTCTGCCCCGGCTGGGCCGGCCTGCCCCGTGCGCCGGAGCTGGCCCGGCACGGGATCGGCGAGCCGCTCGCGGCCGGGCGGACGCTGCGCTGGACGTCGTGGGACTGGGAGCGCGACCGGCCCGGGCCGGAGCGGGAGCAGCCGCCGGCGGCCGTCGTCGTGCTGGAGGGGTGCGGGGCGGGCGCCGCGCCGCTGGCACCGGTCACGTCGCTGGTGGTGTGGGTGGACGTGCCGGCGGACGTCCGGGAGGAACGGCTGCGGGCGCGTCCGGACTGGCCGCTGTACCGGCCCCACCGGGACGGGTGGCGGCGTGCCGAGGAGGAGCTGGCGGCGGACGGCCGCACCCGGGAGCGGGCCGGCCTGCTGCTGGTCGACCACTGACGGCACACGCGTCCGCGGCCCGGCACCACCCCCAGGAGGTGCCGGACCACGGAGCGCGGATCGGCCGGGTCCCCCGCCCGGCCGTGGTCTCAGGGCCGCGCGCGGCGGACGACCAGGTACCCACCCGCCGTCGCGACGGCCGCGAGGATCAACGGCCAGCCGGCCATCAGCACCACGGTGGGCGTGTCGACGAAGAACCGTCCGAAGACGACCCAGGCGTCCTGCCAGGTCACCGCGACGACCACCGCCCCCAGCGCGAGCACGATGCCGACCATGACCGCCCACACCCCGACCTGGCCCCAGCGGCGGAAGACCGCGCCGATCGCGACGAACACGAGCGCGATCGTCAGCAGCGGCACCCAGTAGGTCACGACCTGCAGGAGGACGTTCTGCTCGGGCATGAACGTCATCGAGAAGAAGTCCATCCCGATGCCCCAGCCCGCGGTGGCCCGCTCCAGCTCCAGCAGCACGGTCAGCGCGACGGCGTGCACCAGCGTCTCCGCGGCCAGCAGCAGGCAGATGCCCGCGTAGAAGTGCTTGCGGGTGAGACCCAGGCTCAGCGCGAACGGCATCACCTGGGTCATCGCGGTGAGGTAGAAGCCCCCCACGATGAAGAACAGGGCGGAGACCGCGCCCGTCGTGCCCGCGCCGGCGTCGTCGACGTTGGCCCGGATCGTCCACCAGATCGCGAAGTTCACCGCGAAGATGGCGGCCAGGATCAGCCACGGCCCCCCGACCCGCTCCCGGACGTCGACCATGTTCATCCGCAGGGCCGCGCCGATCCGGCTCGTGCCGGTGACGGGCCGCTCGGGCGCGGTGGTGACGGCGGCGGTCACGACAGGACCTCCCGGTCGGTGCGGGCCCCGTCGACACGGGGCCCGGAGTTCAGCTGCGTGGTGCGGACGACGAGCTGCTGCAGCGAGACCGGCTCGAACTGCAGGTCCGGCTGGGCCGGCTCCGGGCGTGCCCCGGAGAGCGTGACCCGCAGGAACCCGCCGAGCTGCTCGCGGTGGAGCTCCACGTGCCCGCGGGCGAAGCGCTCCACCGGCTCGACCGGCCCGGTGACGGTGACGGCGCGCCCCCGCAGGTCCTCCGCGTCGGAGTCGATCAGCACCCGGCCCTGGTCGATCAGCACGACGTGCTCGATCAGGTCGGACACCTCGTCGATCAGGTGGGTGGACAGCACCACCGTGCGGGGATGCTCGGCGTAGTCGGCGAGCAGGCGGTCGTAGAACAGCTGCCGGGCGACGGCGTCGAGACCGAGGTAGGGCTCGTCGAAGAAGGTCAGCGGGGCCCGCGAGGCGAGGCCGACGACCACGCCGACAGCGGACTGCTGGCCGCGGGAGAGCTTCTTGCAGGCCCGGTTCGCCGGCAGCCCGAACTCGGCGACGAGCTGGTCGGCGAAGGCCTGGTCCCAGTGCGGGTAGACGGACGCCGCGGCGCGCAGGGCGTGCCGGACCTTGTAGGCGTCCGGGTACTTCAGCGACTCGCGGATGAAGCAGGTGCGGGCGAGGACCGGGGCGTTCTCGTAGGGCCGCTCGCCGAAGATCTCCGCGGTGCCGGACGTCGCGAAGTTCTGCGCGGTGAGGATCTGCATCGCGGTGGTCTTGCCGGCGCCGTTGCGGCCGAGCAGGCCGTGGATGCGGTTCTCCTCGAGCGTGAAGCTCACGTCGTCCAGTGCGGTCACGTCGCCGTAGCTCTTGGTCACGCCGTGCATCGCGATCACGCTCATCGCTCGTCCCCCCAGACGTCGATCATCTTCTTCAGCTGCTCCGGGTCGAGCCCGATCTTGCGTGCCTCGGTGACCAGCGGAGCGATGTACCGGCGGGCGAAGTCCTCCCGCCTGCTCTCCAGCAAACGGGTCCGCGCCCCCTCGGCCACGAACATCCCGATCCCCCGTCTCTTGTAGAGGACACCCTCGCTGACCAGCTGGTTCAGCCCCTTCGCCGCGGTCGCCGGGTTGATCCGGTGGAACGCGGCGAGCTCGTTGCTGGACGGGACCTGGGTCTCCTCGGGGTAGGTCCCGTCCACCACCGCGGAGGTGATCTCCCCGGCGATCTGCACGAACAGCGGGCGGCCGTCGTCGTTCACGGCGACCTCCCGGTGTTGTAGTGCGGTGGTTCATTACTCATGTAATGAACCATAGAGCCGAAGAACCTCTCCGTCCAGCCGGCCTTCTATTTCCGTCGTGTCTTATATAAGCTGCGACCGTGCACGCGTTCGACGTCCTGGGCGACCCCGTCCGGCGCCGGATCCTCGAGCTGCTGGCCCGCGGCGAACACACCGCGGGCCGCGTCACCGAGGTCATCCGGGCCGAGTTCGGGATCTCCCAGCCTGCCGTGTCGCAGCAGCTGAAGGTGTTGCGGGAGAACGGATTCGCCACCGTCCGGGCGGAGGGGACGCGGCGCATCTACGCCGTCGACCAGTCCGGAGTGGACGACGCCGGGCAGTGGCTCGACGGGCTGCGCGCCTTCTGGTCGCAGCGCCTCGACGCACTGGACACCGAGCTCGCGCGCGGCCGTCGTCACCGCCGGAAAGGGACCTCCGCATGACCGCGACACCCGGAACCGTGACCCGCGATCCCGACGGACGGGCACGACTCACCTTCCGCCGCACGTTCCCCGAGCCCGTGGACGACGTCTGGTCGGCGATCACCGATCCCGGCCGGTGCGCCCGCTGGTTCGGCACCTGGACCGGCGACGCCCGGCCCGGCGGGACCGTCCGGCTCAGCCTGACCAGCGACGAGGACGGTGGTGGCCCGCCGTCCGACGCCCGGATCGTCGTCTGCGAGCCGCCGCACGAGCTGGCCGTGGAGATCGCCGAGGAGTCGGGGCCGCCGTGGGAGCTGGCCGTCTCGCTCACCCCGGACCCGCCGTCGGGGACCGTGCTCGTGTTCGAGCACGTGCTGCCGGACGGGTTCTCCCCCGCCGACGCCGGGCCGGGCTGGCACTGGTACCTCGACCGGCTCGCCGCGACCCTCTCGGACTCGGCGATGCCCGACTGGGAGGAGACCCTGGCCGCGAACGGCCCACACTACCCCCGCTGATCCCGCCGCCCGGGACGTCGGGACGCACGGTACGGCCCCGCCGAGGGCCGTACCGTGCAGCTCGATCGCGCGGCCTGCGGGCGGGCCCCGGCGCGGCCTGTCGGCTTCAGGTGCTGCGGGGTCAGGCCGGCGCGAGGGCGGGACGCGCACGCGTCCGCGTGGCCGCCGCCAGGAGCAGGCAGCCCGCCGCCAGCAGGACGCCGTGGGCGATCCGCAGACCGGGCGACGCGAAGAACTGCGGCAGGTACAGGACCAGCCCGGCCGCGAACACGCCTGCCGCGGCCACCGGGACGGTGCCGCCGCTGCGCCGTGCCGCCACCAGCACCGCGACGCCCGCCGCCGCCAGCGCGAGCAGGCCGGCGGCGAACGTCGTCACCGCCCAGGGGTCCATCCGGATCGCCTCGCCGACCGCCACCGCGTCCGGGCCGGTGAGCCGTCCCAGCGCGAACGCCTCGGCGCCGTAGTAGGGCAGCACCAGCGCCGCCCCGCTCCCGGCCGCCACGACACCGAACCGGGCCGCACCCTCCCCCGCGGTGCCGTGCAGCCGCTGCCGCACCGCGACCAGTCCGGGGACGAGCAGCGCGAAACCGAGCACCCCGAGCAGGTGCGAGGGCACCCACCACGGCTGTGCCCACACCTGCGGGCCGTCCACGTACGGGCGCAGCGCCGGGTACGCCGCGAACGCCACCCCCGCCACGCCGAGTGCCACCGCGCCACCGTTCCGCACCATCCCGCATCCCCTCTCCCGAACGACGAGAGCAATGCTCTCCTCTCGGAGCGCCAATCGCAAGAGCGATGCTCTCGAATGTGACCGGTGGTCTACCGTGGTGCGGATGAACGCCTCCCGCACGGCCCGCGAACGGGCCCGCACCGAGCTCGTCGCCGAGATCACCGCGGCCGCCCGCAGGCAGCTGGCCGAGACCGGGGCCGCCGCGCTGTCGATGCGCGCGGTGTCCCGGGAGATCGGGATGGTGTCGTCCGCGCTGCACCGGTACTTCCCGACCCGCGACGACCTGCTCACCGCGCTGATCGTGCAGAGCTACGAGGCCCTCGCCGGCGCCGTCGGCCCGGCCGCGCGCGCCGAGCCGGACCCCGCGGGCCGCTGGCGGGCGATCGCCCGCGCGGTGCGCACCTGGGCACTGGCGCACCCGCACGAGTACGCGCTGATCTACGGCTCCCCCGTCCCCGGCTACCGGGCGCCCGCCGAGACCGTCCCGTCGGCCGCCCGGGTGATCGCCCCGTTCGCGGAGCTGCTCGCCGACGCGCACGCCGCCGGCACGCTGCGGGTGCCCGAGGACACCGCGTCCGCTCCGGCGGGCGACGCCGCGCGGCTGCGGGACGCGCTCGGGACCCCGGACCTGCCCGACGCCGCGCTCCTGGCCGGCGTCACCGCGTGGACCGGCGTGTTCGGGCACGTCTCGTTCGAGCTGTTCGGCCAGTTCGAGAACGTCCTCGAGGACCGCGACGCCGTCTTCGAGGGCACCGTCGAGCGCCTCGGCCGCCTCGCCGGGCTGGTCCCCTGACCGCGGGCGCCCTCAGGAGCCGGGCCGGATCCGCTCCACCAGCGCCGACCACGAGTCCCGCCAGGACGCGAACCGCCCCTGCTCGACCCGCACCACCAGGGTGAGCGCCGCGACGGCGACGAGGACGGCCAGCAGCAGGTCGCCGAACGGGCCCAGCCCGCCGCGCCCGTTGCCCAGCGACGCCGCGGCCGTCCCGACCGGCGGCAGCCAGGAACTCGTCCCGGTGACCACCAGGACCGTCAGGGCGGCGACGAGCGCCACGCCCTGGCTGCGGAACAGCGGCCGCGCGAACACCGATCCGACGGCGGCGCCGGTGATCCCGCAGGCCAGGTGCGCCAGCAGGCCGTCGAGCAGGCCACCCGTCGTCGCCGTGCCCCAGGCGGCGACCACCCCCCACACGACGGCGACGAGACCGAGCGCGGCCACCCCGGCCGTCGCCGCCAGCAGCACCCCGGCGGCGACCGGCAGAGGCCCGCCCGCGGCGGACAGCGTCACGGTGCGGGCGGTGTCGTCCTCCGTCTCGGCGACCGCGTGCGCCAGCCAGGCACCCACCGGGTACAGCAGCAGGGCGCTCGCCGCCCACGGCTCCGGGAGCGGCCCGGGTGCCCCGCCGAAGAGGATCGCGAGGAAGCCGACGTAGAGCACGGCGGGCGCGATGAACCGCTCGGACCGCGCGACGTCCTCACCCAGCAGCATGGCCACGGCCACGGCGGAACGGGCCCTCCTCACCACGCGGGCCCCCGTGCGCCGCGGCGCGGGCGCGCGGCGCGGTGGGCCTCGGCGTAGGGGGTCCGGTCGGGCTGCGGCGCCGCCCCGGGGCCGTCGCCCACCGGGCCGGACGCACCCCTCGGCGTCCGGCCGGAGGGCGCGCCGTCCCGGGGCCGCTCGGTACGGACCGGGCGCACGGACCGGACGGCACATCCGGCGGAGAGGGCGGCGGTGAGCCAGGCGTCGGCCTCCGGGGCGGGCACCCGCACGGTGAAGCGGCCCGGGGCGGCGCCCTCGACCCGCGCCGGCGGCAGGACCTGCTCGATCAACGGGCGAGGATCGCCGGCGCACGCCAGGTCGATCCGCATCATCGCGCCGGGTGGCGGCGCCGCCGGCAACGGCACCGACTCGGGATCGGCGTCGGTCGCGATCCGGCCCTCCCGGAGCCGGTGCACCCGTGCCCCGGGCAGCTCGAGGGCGGTTCCGGTGTGGTCGGTGACCAGGGTCGCCCCGGTGCGGCCGGCGAGCAGCCGGGTGAGGGCGTCGGCGGCGTCGTCGTCGAGGCCGGACCAGGGCTCGTCCAGGACGAGCGCGCCCGGGTCGCACACCAGTGCCTGGACGAGGCCGATCTTCTGGGTGTTGCCCTTGGAGAGCTCGGCCATCGGCTCGTCGTCGTCACCGTCGTAGCCGAGCTCGGTGAGCAGCTCGTCGGCCCGGTCGAGGAGGTCGTCGGGCTCGAGCCCGCGGACCCGGGCGAGGTGGTCGAGCCAGCGCCGCGGCGGGATCTTCATCGTGGCGGGGAACCGGTCGGGCAGGTACCCGACGACGGCGGGCCGGTCCTCGACCGCACCCGCGGTGGGCACCACGGCGCCCGCGGCGATCCGCAGCAGGGTCGACTTCCCCGCGCCGTTCCCACCGCGCAGCACGGTGGCGACGGCCGGATCGACGTCCAGGTCGACACCCCGCAGCGCGACCGTCCCGGACGCATGGGTGTGGTGGATGCCGACGAGGCGCACGACCACCTCCACCTGTCCGACGGCTCCGAGTTCGCCGATCAGGTTCGCACAGCACGACGGACGGGCTCCCAGCCGGTAGCACAGCGCTGCACGCCGTGGTGGGACCGGCACGCAGGGCGTCCGGATTCACCCGCCCGTCGCAGCGGGCCGTGTACTCAGCGCGGCGCTGCGTCGGCCTCCTCCACCCCGCCGCGGGCGCGACGCTGCCGGACCTTCCGCCAGACCAGCCACACCAGGACGAGCGCGCCGGCCACCGCGACGACCTTGCTGATCGGCGACATGTAGCCCTCGACGACCTCCCAGCGCTCCCCGAGCGCGAACCCGAGGTAGACGAACAGGGCGTTCCACACGGCGCTGCCGAGCGTGGAGAGCGCCGTGAACCGGGACAGCGGCATCCCGGCGATGCCGGCCGGGATCGAGATCAGGCTCCGGACGATCGGGATGCACCGTCCCCCGAGCACGAACCAGCTGCCGTAGCGCTCGAAGAGGACGAGTCCCTTCTCCAGGTCCTTCTGGCTGGAGAGGACGAACCAGCGCTTCCCGGCGAGGGCGTGCACCCGCTCGAAGCCCAGCCACGACCCCAGGGCGTAGAGGACGAGCGCACCGGCGACGGCGCCGATCGTCGCGGCCGCCCAGACCCCGATCGGGTCCATCGCGCCGGTCGACGCACGGAACCCGCCGAGCGGGAGGATGACCTCCGACGGGATCGGCGGGATCACGTTCTCCAGGAAGATCAGCAAGCCGATCCCGGCCGCGCCGAGCCGGTCCACGATGTCGAACACCCATTGCGTCACGCCCACCATGGTGCATGTCCGGCGAACCGGACATCGTCCGGGATCACCCGGAGTGACTCCCGGACCCGCGTCAGCCGGGCAGCCGGAACTGGATCCGCTCGATCGAGGTGCACAGCGGGGCGACCATCTCGCGCCGGATCCGGTTGTGCTCGTCGTCGGCGTCGTAGATCCGGTACGACTCCTCGTCGGGCAGGTCGAGGGTCAGCACGAAGTGTGCGTTGCCCTCGCGGAGCCCCAGGTCGAGACCGGCCATGAGGTCCAGGTCGAGGCCCTCGACCTCGAGGTCGCGCAGCGCCTGCAAGCCCTTCTCGATCTCCGCGGGACCGACCCCGTCCTTCAGCCGTCCCACGACCACGTTGCGGATCATCCGCCGACCCTACGACGGCCGGGACGACCCCCACGACGACACCGAGGCCCCGCCGGCCAGGGTGCCGGCGGGGCCTCGGTGGGCGGAACGGGATCAGGCGGCCGCGGTGGCCGACTCCCCCTTCGCGGCCCGGTCACGCAGGCTCTGCGGGACGTCGAACCGGTCGCCGTAGGACGCCTTGAGCTCGTCCGCGCGCGCGACGAAGCCGGCCGGGCCACCGGGGTAGCCCTCGATGTACTGGAGCACGCCACCGGTCCAGGCCGGGAAGCCGATGCCGAAGATCGAGCCGATGTTGGCGTCGGCCACGGTCTCCAGCACGCCCTCGTCGACGCAACGCACGGTCTCGATCGACTCGATGAACAGCATGCGCTCCGACAGCTCGTGCAGGTCGACGTCGTGGTTCGTCGCGCCGAACTGCTCGCGCAGGCCCGGCCAGAGCCCGGCGCGCTTGCCGTCGGAGTACTCGTAGAACCCGGCGCCCGAGCTCTTGCCCTTGCGGTCGTACTCGTCGAGCATCCGGTCGATCACCGCGTCGGACGGGTGCGGGGTCCAGGTGCCACCGGCGGCCTCGACGCCCTTCTTCGTCTCCTCGCGGATCTTGCGCGGCAGCGTCAGGGTCAGCTCGTCCATCAGCTGCAGCACCGGGGCCGGGTACCCGGCCTGCGACGACGCCTGCTCGATCGTCTGCGGGTCGATGCCCTCGGCGATCATCGCGACACCCTCGTTGATGAAGGTGCCGATCACGCGGCTGGTGAAGAACCCGCGGGAGTCGTTGACGACGATCGGCGTCTTCTTGATCCCGAGCGTGAGGTCGAACGCCTTGGCCAGGGCCTCGTCGTTGGTCCGCTCGCCCTTGATGATCTCGACCAGCGGCATCTTGTCCACCGGCGAGAAGAAGTGCAGGCCGATGAAGTCGTCCGGCCGGTCGACGCCCTTCGCGAGCTCGGTGATCGGCAGGGTCGAGGTGTTCGAGCACAGCAGCGCGTCCGGCTGGATGTGCTTGGCCGCCTCGCGGAACACCTCCTGCTTGAGCTCGACCGACTCGAACACGGCCTCGATGACGACGTCGCAGCCGGCGAGATCGGCGTAGTCGTCGGTCGGGGTGATCCGGCCGAGCAGGGCGTCGCCCTTCTCCTGGGTGGTCTTCCCGCGGGAGACGCCCTTCTCGACCAGGCTCTGCGAGTACGCCTTGCCCTTGTCGGCCGCCTCCTTCGAGACGTCCTTCAGGACGACGTCCCAGCCGGCGAGCGAGCAGACGTAGGCGATGCCCGCGCCCATCATCCCGGCGCCGAGCACGGCGACCTTGGTGGGCTGCCACTTCTCGGGGCCGTCCGGGCGGGACTTGCCGCCGTTGATCGCGTTCAGGTCGAAGAAGAACGCCTTGGTCATGTTCTTCGAGACCTGGCCGGTGACGAGCTCGGCGAAGTACCGGCCCTCGATCCGCAGCGCGGTGTCGAAGTCGACCTGGGAGCCCTCGACGGCCGCGGCCAGGATGTTGCGCGGGGCCGGCATCGGGGCGCCCTTGAGCTGCTTGCGCAGGTTCGCCGGGAAGGCGGGCAGGATCGAGGCCAGCGACGGGTTCGACGGGGTGCCGCCGGGGATCTTGTACTTCGGCTTGTCCCAGGGCTGCGCGGCCTCCGGGTTCGCCGCGATCCACGCCTTGGCCTTCGCCAGCACCTCGTCGGGCGTGGTGGCCAGCTCGTCGACGATCCCCAGCTCGAGGGCCTTGGCCGGCTTGTGCCGCTGGCCCTGCGCGAGGACGTTCATGAAGCCGTTGGCGATGCCGAGCATCCGGGTGATGCGGGTGACGCCGCCGCCCCCGGGGAGCAGGCCCAGCGAGACCTCCGGCAGGCCGTAGACGACGCCCTTGGCGTCGATCCCGACCCGGTGGTGGCACGCCAGCCCGATCTCCAGGCCACCGCCGAGCGCGGTGCCCGCCATCGCGGCGACGACGGGCTTGCCGAGGGTCTCCAGCTTGCGCAGCTGGGCCTTGACCTCGGTGACGTTCTCGAACACCTGGGCGCCGTCGTCCGGGCCGGCGGACGAGAGCTGCTCCAGGTCGCCACCGGCGAAGAAGGTCTTCTTCGCCGAGGTGACGATCACGCCGGTGATGTCGTCCTTCGCGGCGACGAGTTCGTCGACGACCTCGCCCATGGCCGCCTTGTAGCGGTCGTTCATGGTGTTGGCGCTGCGGCCGGGGTCGTCGAGGGTGACGATCGCGATCCCGTCCGCGTCCTTCTCCCAGCGGACGGCCTTCTGCTCACTCACTGTGATTCGTTCCTTCCGAAGTCCGCTGCCGGTCTCACACACGCTCGACGATGGTCGCGATGCCCATGCCGCCGCCCACGCACAGCGTGGCGAGGCCACGGCGCAGGTCGCGGCGCTCGAGCTCGTCGACCAGGGTGCCGAGGATCATCGCGCCGGTGGCGCCGAGCGGGTGGCCCATCGCGATGGCGCCGCCGTTGACGTTGGTCTGCTCGGCCGAGATGCCCATGTCACGCATGTAGCGCAGGGCGACCGCGGCGAACGCCTCGTTGATCTCGAAGAGGTCGATGTCGTCGACGGTGAGGCCGGCCTTGGCGAGCGCCTTCTTCGACGCCGGTGCCGGGCCCGTCAGCATGATCGTCGGGTCGGCGCCGGACAGCGCGGTGGCGACGATCCGGGCCCGCGGGGTCAGGCCGTTGGCCTTCCCGGCCGCCTCGGTGCCGATCAGCGTCAGCGCGGCGCCGTCGACGATGCCCGACGAGTTCCCGGCGTGGTGGACGTGGTCGATCTGCTCGACCCAGTGGTACTGCTGCAGCGCGACGGCGTCGAACCCGCCGTCGCGGCCCATCATCTCGAACGACGGCTTCAGCCCGCCCAGGCTCTCCAGCGTGGCGCCGGCCCGCACGTGCTCGTCGCGGTCGAGGATCGTCAGACCGTTGCGGTCCTTCACCGGGACCACCGAGTTGGCGAAGTACCCGTTCGCCCACGCCTTGGCGGCGCGGGTCTGGGACTCGACGGCGAAGGTGTCGACGTCCTCGCGGGAGAAGCCCTCGAGGGTGGCGATCAGGTCGGCGCCGATGCCCTGCGGCACGAAGCCGGTCTCGTAGGCGGTGTCCGGGTCCATCGCCCAGGCGCCGCCGTCGGAACCCATCGGCACGCGGCTCATGGCCTCGACGCCACCGGCGACGACCATCTCCTCCATGCCCGAACGCACCTTCTGGGTGGCGGTGTTGACCGCCTCCAGCCCGGAGGCGCAGAACCGGTTGAGCTGGACACCGGCGACGGTGTCGGGCAGACCGGCGGCGATGGCGGCGGTCTTGGCGATGTCACCGCCCTGGTCGCCGACCGGGGAGACGACGCCGAGCACCAGGTCGTCGATGACGGCCGGGTCGAGCTCGGGGTTGCGGGCGCGCAGCTCGTCGATCAGACCGACCACCAGGGAGATCGGCTTGACCTCGTGCAGCGAGCCGGAGGCCTTGCCCCGGCCGCGCGGTGTGCGGATCGCGTCGTAGATGTAGGCCTCGGGGATCTCGCTCATCCGAACCTCTCGTGGGTGGTCGGGCGCTGGGGTCCAGCGCGAGGCGCGACGGGCGCCGTCGCCTCCTACTTACCGGTAGCTTTTGTTACAGCAGCACTGTCACATGGTCAAGGCGCACGCCCGAGTATGTGACAGCATCGATGTCACATCAAGACTGTCACGTTCGCGTCCGGGCCCGTAACCTGCTCGCCATGTCCGCCGCGCCGACCGAGTCCGAGGACCTCCTGACCGTCGACCAGCTCGCCGAGCGGACCGGGGTCTCGGTGCGGACCATCCGGTTCTACGCGGGCAAGGGCCTCATCCCCGCACCACGGCTGCGCGGCCGCACGGGCCTGTACGACGCCGGGCACCGCGCCCGCCTCGAACTGATCAGCGAGCTGACCGGGCTGGGCTTCACCCTCGCCGCGATCGAACGGCAGCTGGAACGGCTCCCGCACGACGCCGGCCCCGAGGAGCTCGCGCTGCAACGGGCGCTGCTCACCCCGTGGATCCCGGAGAGCGGCGAGGACCTGACCCGCGCCGAGCTGGACCGCCGGGCGGGCCACCGGCTGTCCGACGCCGACGTCGACACCCTCGCCCACCTCGGCGCCCTCGTCCGGCGCGACGACGGCACCGTCCGCGTGCACGGCGCCATCGCACTGGCCACCGGACTGGACGCGCTCGCCTCCGGGCTGCCGCCCGAGCTGTGGCAGCGCGCCCAGGCGGCGATCGAGAAGCACACCGCGGCCCTGGCCGAGGACCTCATGAGCCTGTTCCAGGACGAGGTGCTCCAGCCCTACCGGGACCGCGGCCGCCCCGCCGACGAGCGCACCCGGCTCGCCGCGGCGCTGTCCCGGCTCAAGCCCGTCACCGTGCAGGGCGTCGTCGCGACGTTCGGCCGGGCCGTGAACCGGACGATCCGGGAGCGGGTGGGCGGGACGTCGCAGAACGGGTGATCACCCGTGGGCCGCCGTAACATCGCGCCATGGCGTCGTTCGAGTTCCCGGTCCGGGTGCGCTACCACGAGGTGGACGCGCAGGGTGTCGTCTTCAACGCCTGGTACCTCGCCTGGTTCGACGAGGCGATGACCGAGTTCCTCGAGTTCCGCGGCCTCACCTACCGCGCGATGCTCGACGCCGGGTTCGACGTCCAGCTCGTCCACACCGAGATCGACTGGCGGGCCGGGGTGGGCTGGGGCGAGGACGTCGCCGTCGCCGTCTCCACGGCCCGGCTCGGCCGCACGAGCTTCGCCCTCGACTTCCAGGTCCGCAGCACCGGCGAGGACGGCGAGGTCGTCGTCACCTGCGACTGCCGCACCGTCTACGTGGTCATCGCCGTCGACGGCTCCGGCAAGCAGGAGATCCCGCCGCTGATCCGGCACGCGCTCGGCGAGCCGGAGCCGATGCTGCCCTTCGCCTGATCAGACCGCGGGCCGGATGCGGCCCCGCACCTCGCCGAGGGAGAAGCGGCTCCCGTCGGCCGCGGGTGCGGTCGCGGTGAGGACGACCTCGTCGCCGTCGGACAGCCAGCTGCGCGGGGTGCCGCCCGGGAGCATCACCGGGTCCCGGCCGTTCCAGGACAGCTCCAGCAGCGAGCCGAACTGCTCCCGGCGGGGACCGGAGACGGTGCCCGAGCCGAGCAGGTCGCCCGCACGGAGACCGGCCCCGTTCGACGTCAGGTGGGCCACCATCTGCTCCGGCGACCAGTAGAGGTCGGCCGCGGGCGGGGACGAGACCCGGTGCCCGTCGAGGTGCACCTCCAGGCCGATGTCGAGACCGCGGGCCGGCTCGCGCGGGGACAGGTACGGCAGCGGCGCCGGGTCGTGCGGCGGGAGCGGGACGCGGGCCGCCGCCAGCTCCGCCATCGGCGTCACCCACGCCGAGATCGACGTCGCGAACGACTTGCCCAGGTGCGGGCCGAGCGGCCGGGTCTCGAACCCCTGGACGTCCCGGGCCGACCAGTCGTTGAGCAGCACGACGCCGAAGACGTGGTCCGCCGCGTCGTCCACGGACACCGGGCCGGGAACCGGTCCACCCAGGACGAACCCGAGCTCCGCCTCCAGATCGAGCCGTCGCGTCGGGCCGAAGTCGTCCGCGCCGCGCTGCCCGGACGGGCGCACCACCGGGCTGCCGCTGACCCGCACCGTCCCCGCGCGACCGTGGTAGCCGACCGGGAGGTGGCGCCAGTTCGGGGTGAGCGGCTCGGCGTCCGGCCGGAAGATCAGCCCGGCGTTCCGCGCGTGCTGCTCGCAGGCGTAGAAGTCGACGTAGTCGGCGACGGTGAAGGGCAGGACGGGGACGAGCCCGTCGACCGGCAGCCGGTGCGCCGCGGCCCGCTCGTGGTCGTCGCGCCAACCCCGCAGCCACTCGACGACCTCGCGCCAGGCCGGGGCGCCGGCGTCGAGCAGGCGGTCGAGGTTCGGCGCGGTCAGCAGCTCCGGGTGGGGGCCGCGCTGCGCGGTGGCGAGCGAGCCGACGTCGAGCAGACCGCCGTCGGGAAGCGGGCACACGATCCGTGAGCCGCCGGGGCGACCGGCCCCCGCGACGGCGCCGAGCGCGAGTCCGGGCGGCGGGCTGGACGGGAGCTGCGGCGCGATCGTCACGGCGCCCGACCGTACCCGGACACACCGCGATCCGGCCCCCCGCGCTGCACACGTCCGACCGCCCCTCGCACAGACCGGCTGCCTCCCGGAGGTTGCCTGCCTCCCGCACAGGTTGGCGGCATCCGCACAGGTTGGCTGCCTCCCGCACGGGTCCGGTCTCGTGCGGGAGCCCGTGAGCCTGTGCGGTTCCGCGAAACCTGTGCGGCTCGCGGTGGGACGGGACGGGCAGAGGGCGTTTCGGTGGCGGGAACCCCGGGCCCCGGTGGTGCGTTCGTCCTCCGTGCCCGGTTCGGTCGGACCGGGCGTGACTCCCCGATTCCAGGAGGACACCCCCAGATGGGTCTGCTCGACAAGCTCAAGGAGCGCCTCACCGGCGGCCAGGCCGAGCCCCGGCAGCACGCCGGGTTCGGCGGAACGCCGCAGCAGCCGCAGGACCCGGACCAGCAGGCGATCGAGCGCTACCGCTACATGCTCCGGACCGCCCCGCCGGAGCAGGTGGAGCAGGCGCACGCCGAGGCGTTCGCGAAGCTCACCCCGGAGCAGCGGCAGAAGGTCCTCACCGACGTCGGCGAGAACGTGCCGGAGTCCGAGCGGGCCACCTCGACCGAGCCGCAGGCGCTGGCCCGGATGGCGACACGCGCCGAGATGCGCGAGCCCGGCACGATGGAGCGCTCCCTCGGCGGTGGCCGCGGACCGGGCATGGGCGGCATGATCGCCGGCTCGCTGCTGGCCGGCGTCGCGGGTGCGTTCATCGGGACCGCGGTCGCCGACGCGATGTTCGACGACTCCGGCGACGCCGGCGGTGAGGACCTGGCCGCGGCCGACGAGCCCCCGGCCGAGGACCCCGGGTTCGACGGCGGGTTCGACGGCGGCGACATCGACTTCTGAGGCGGCGCGGGACCGGCCCGCCCACCCGGCGTGGGCGGGCCGGGGCCCCGGTCGCCGACACCGCTGCGTCACCGCCGGGGCGGGCTGTGATCCCGCAGCCGGGGGTAACCCGCGAGTAACACGTGTTTCGCCCGGATCCGGCGAGACAGTGACCCACGACGCATGCCAGAGTCGCGATCCGAGCATCCGTCCTACCGGACGTCGTCGATGACGAGTGGAGTACAACGAATGGCACAGCAGGTACGCGGGGTCGTTGCCCGCGCCAAGGGCGAGCCGGTGACGGTCGAGACGATCAACGTTCCCGATCCCGGTCCGGGCGAGGCCGTCGTGAAGATCCAGGCATGCGGGGTCTGCCACACCGACCTGCACTACAAGCTCGGCGGGATCAACGACGAGTTCCCGTTCCTGCTCGGTCACGAGGCCGCCGGCATCGTCGAGTCCGTCGGCGAGGGCGTCTCCGACCTCGAGCCCGGGGACTACGTCGTCCTGAACTGGCGTGCGGTGTGCGGGGTCTGTCGCGCGTGCAAGAAGGGCAAGCCCCACCTCTGCTTCGACACGCACAACGCGAGCCAGAAGATGACCCTCACCGACGGCACCGAGCTCTCCCCCGCGCTCGGGATCGGTGCGTTCATCGAGAAGACCCTCGTCCACTCCGGACAGTGCACCAAGGTCGATCCGACCGCCCCGCCCGAGGTCGCCGGCCTGCTGGGCTGCGGCGTCATGGCCGGGCTCGGCGCCGCGGTCAACACCGGGCAGATCGGCCGCGGCGACTCCATCGCGGTGATCGGCTGCGGCGGTGTCGGTGACGCCGCCATCGCCGGCGCGAAGCTCGCCGGCGCGACGACCATCATCGCCGTCGACACCGACCCGAAGAAGCTGCAGTGGGCCGCCGACTTCGGCGCCACCCACACCGTCAACGCCAAGGAGCAGGACGCGGTCGAGGCCATCCAGGCCGCCACCGGCGGCTTCGGCGCCGACGTCGTCGTCGAGGCGGTGGGGCGCCCGGAGACCTACAAGCAGGCGTTCTACGCCCGCGACCTCGCCGGCACCGTCGTCCTGGTCGGGGTGCCCACCCCGGACCTGCAGGCGCCGGAGATCCCGCTGATCGACTACTTCGGACGCGGTGGCGCACTCAAGTCCAGCTGGTACGGCGACTGTCTGCCCAGCCGTGACTTCCCGATGTACGTCGACCTGTTCCTGCAGGGCCGGTTCCCGCTGGACAAGTTCGTCACCGAGAAGATCGGCCTCGACGACATCGAGTCCGCCTTCGAGAAGATGCACCACGGTGAGGTCCTGCGTTCGGTGGTGATCCTCTGATGGCCCCCGTCGACCACGTCGTCACGTCCGGCACCTTCAACCTCGACGGCGGCAGCTTCGACGTCGACAACAACGTCTGGATCGTCGGCGACGACCGTGAGGTCTTCGTCATCGACGCCGCCCACGACGCCGTCGCGATCGCCGCCGCGGTCGGCGACCGCCGGGTCAAGGCCATCGTGTGCACCCACGCGCACGACGACCACGTCAACCAGGCTCCCGCGCTCGCCGACCGGTTCTCCGCGCCGATCCTGCTCAACCCGGCCGAGATGGTCCTCTGGGACATGACCTGGCCCGACCGCAAGCCCGACGACACGCTCGCCGACGGCCAGGTCCTCTCGGCCGGCGGCATCGACCTGCGGGTGCTGCAGACCCCCGGCCACTCGCCGGGTTCGTCCTGCCTCTACGCGCCCGAGCTGGGGATCGTGTTCACCGGCGACACCCTCTTCCAGGGCGGTCCCGGCGCCACCGGACGGTCGTACTCGTCGTTCGACACGATCATCGAGTCGATCCGCACCACGCTGCTGACCCTGCCCGGCGACACGCAGGTCCGCACCGGCCACGGTGACTCGACGAAGATCGGCGACGAGGCACCGCACCTCGAGGAGTGGATCCGCAACGGGTCCTGACCCGCACGGCGCACACCCGGGCCCGGCACCGACCTCGGTGCCGGGCCCGCGCCGTGCCACGGCCCGCTCGTACCGAGCCGGCCCACAGCAACCCACCTCGCGCGACCCGCCCGCACTGATACCGCACCCGCCCAGACCGGTCGCGCCGATGCCGCACAGCCTCCACGGCAGCCGCACAGGTACGCGGCCCCCGCACAAGACCGATCCTGCGCGGGAGGCCGTCAACCTGTGCGGCAGCAGCGGCGCCGCTCTGCGCGCGCCCCGCCCCGCGCCGCGCCGCACCGCCGAGCCCAGCCGCGCCGCCGAGCCGAAGGCGCCCCCACCACCGGCCGGCCCCGCCGACGAGTCCCGTGGAGCCGACGAGAACCCGTGGATCCGCACGGGTTCGGCAACGACCGCGCGGGTTCTCGGGCTGCCGCACGGGATCGGCCCTGTGCGGGAAGCCTCCGACCTGTGCGGCTGATTGGTCGGGCGGCCGGTGAGGTGGGGTCAGGGGGCCCGGTGGCGGTGGCGCACGAGGGGGGTGGCGATCAGCAGGGCCGCGGCCGCGGCGCCGAAGGCGGCGGCGAAGCCGAAGGGTTCGGCGATCGCGCCGAGGCCGGAGGCGCCGAGGCCGGTCCCGGCGTCGTAGGCGATGTTCCAGGCGGCGCTCGCGGCTCCGTAGTGCAGCGGGCCCGCGGCGGCGAAGAGGGTGACCATCGCGTCGTTCTGCACCAGGCCGAACCCCGCACCGACCGCGGCCGCGCCCACCACCAGGAACGCCGCACCGACCGGAGCGGCCAGCACGCCGGTCATCCCGGCCGCGGCGACGAGCGTCCCGATCGGCAGCAACGCCCCCGGTCGTCCGCTGCGGTCGGTGCGCGCACCGGCGACACCCCGCCCGACCAGCGCGCCGAGCGCGGTGGCGAACAGCGCGGCCGGCACCGCGAGGCCCGACCCGGGAGCGGCGAGCGGGGCGAACGTGATCACGCCGCCCTGGGCGGTCGAGCACACCAGCATCGCCAGGACCGGTGCGGCCGGGAGCCGGCGGCGGCCGTCACGGGGGTGGCCGGTGGCGCCGGCGAACGGCGACCGACGTGTGTATCCCGCGACGCCCGGCCCCGGCACCTCCGGAGCGTGTCCCGCGCCGCCCGGACCCGATCCGGTCCGACGGTCTCCCCCGGCGCCCGGCCCCGTCCGAGCGCGTCCCGCGACGGCCGGACCGCGCACGAACGCGATCACCAGCGCCCCGCCGACCGGGGCCAGCCCCGCGGCGACGAACACCCCCGTGAACCCGATCGCGTCGACGACGGCCACCCCGGCGGGCAGCAGCGCCAGCTGCGGGAGGCCGACCGCGTAGCCGTACCGGGCCGACGCCCGCCCGTGCGCCGACGGCTCGACCAGCTCGGCGACCAGGGCGCTGCCCGCCACCGTCGCCATCCCGAACCCGACACCGCGCACGGCCGAGACCGCCAGCACCGGCGCGAGGTCCGCGGTGAGTGCGAGCAGCGGCGTGGGCAGCCCGAGCAGCAGCGATCCCACCACGAGCACCGGGCGGTGCCCGACCCTCCGCAGCATCGCGGGCACGAGGAGCTGGGTGCCGACGGTGACCGCCATCAGCACCCCGGTCGTCAGCCCGGCGCCGAACTCGCCCGACCCGCCGCGCGCCACCCACAGCGGCACCACCGGCAGCAGCAGCGCGTAGCCGCCGAAACCGAGCGCGGTGGCACCGAGGAGCAGCAGGAACGGCGGGGAGGACAACGAGCGGGGCACGCCCCACCCTGTCAGTCCCCGGTCAGGTCCTGGGCAGCGCCTGCTCCACCATCGGGACGATGCCGTCGAGCGCGGCGGGCAGGCTCAGCACGGTCTGCCAGCCGAAGGCGTTCTCCACCGCGCCCTCGAGGAAGATGCTGCGCTGCTCGCGGGTCACCGGCAGCCGGGAAACCAACTGGTCGTTCTCGACCGTGGCCCTCCCGCCGGGGGTGAAGGACAGCTGGTCCCAGACGAGCAGGTCGTGGTCCAGCTCGGTCGCCTGCTCGAAGCTCAGGTCGGCGTAGAAGTTGGTCCCGGCGATCTCGTCGAAGCGCGGCGGGGTGACGAACCCGAGGTTGCCGAAGAACCGCGACCGCGGGTCCTGCGAGGCGAAGATGCTGAAGTTGTCGGCGCCGCGGGTCGCGACCGCCGCCTGCTTGCCCGCCCACTGCGGGTTCGCGTCGCGGACCTGCGCGAACCGCGCGTCGAGGTCGGCGACCAGCTGGTCGGCCTGCGCCTCCCGGCCGAGCGCGCGCCCGGTGAACCGGGTCGCGTCCTGCCAGGGGACGCCGTAGTCGTTGAAGCCGGCCGGCGGGCCCACGGTCGGTGCGATCGCGCTGATCGTGGCGTAGTTCTGCTGGTCCAGGTCGGAGTAGATGCCGATGATCAGATCCGGCTGCAGCGCGGCGATCTTCTCCGGCTCCAGGGTCGGCATGTTCAGGATCTGGGGCTGCGAGCCGGTCTGCTGCGCCGCGGCCGACGCCCACGGCTGCACGGCGGTGTTCTCGTCGCCGTACCAGTAGCGGACGCCGACGACCGGCACTCCGAGCGCCAGGATCGCGTCGTGGTCGGAGTAGCCGATGCTCACGACCCGCTGCGGGGCGCGCTCGATCGTCGTCGAGCCGAACTTGTGCTCGATCGTCACCGGGAAGCCCTCGCCGTCGGCCGCGCCGCCGCTGCCCCCACCGGACTCACCACCACCGCACCCGGACAGCAGCACACCGCCCGCCGCCGCCAGCGAACCCAGCAGCACCTGCCGCCGTGAGAACTCCATGACCAGCACCTCCGTGATCGTTCCGGCGGAATGTTAGCCAGCCTTGCCTCACCTGCATACAGGCGAGCCTGACTCCGTCCGCGGTGGGCGAGCGGCGGACGACCGTTCACCGGCACGTAGGACGTCCTCGCGCGTCCGTATGGCGCAGCCCTTCCGGGTGCCACTGCCGCGTTGCTACGAACGTGCAGGACAACCGAGGAGGTGCGCATGGAGTTCGGACCCTGGTCGCTGGTGGTCGACGCCGGCCTGATCGGCGGGCTGCTGCTCGTCGGCACGCTCGTCCGGCGGTGGGTGGTCCCGGCCCAGCGGCTGATGCTCCCGGCGAGCGTCGTCGCGGGGTTCCTGGGGCTGCTGCTCGGTCCGCAGGTGCTCGGGGTCCTGCCGTTCTCCGACCAGCTCGGGACCTACGCCTCGGTGCTCATCGCCGTCGTCTTCGCCTGTCTCGGCCTGGGCGACGACCCGCACTCGCGCGGCTTCGGCCGGTCGACCGCGGCGTTCTCCGCCTACTCGTTCGCGATGTACGCGCTCCAGGTCGGGCTGGGCATGGTGCTGGCCTACGTGCTGTTCGTGCCGGTGTTCGGCACCCCGGACGGGTTCGGCCTGCTGCTGTTCGCCGGCTGGGCGGGCGGCTTCGGGTCGGCCGCCGCCGTCGGCTCGGTGTTCGCCGACGCCGGGTGGGAGGGCGCGGCGTCGCTCGCCTTCACGTCGGCGACCGTCGGGATGCTCGCCGGCGTGGTCGGCGGGATCGCGATCGCGAACTGGGGTGCCCGGCGCGGGCACACCGACCGGATCGGCCGGTTCGACCAGCTCCCCGCGGCGCTGCGCACCGGCCTGGTGCCGGCACCGGACCGGGAGCCGACCGGGATCGGGACGACCTCGCCGTCGTCGATCGAGCCGCTCGGCCTGCAGGTCTGCCTGATCGCGGCGGTGACGGTCCTCGGCTACGGCGTGGCCGAGGGGATCGGGCTGCTGGTCCCGTCGTTCGCGGCGCCGGTGTTCGTCCTCGCCTTCCTCGCCGGGCTGCTGGTCAAGACGGTCGCCCGCCGGACGCCGGCCTGGCAGTACTGCGACCAGCGCAGCCTGAAGAGCATCTCCGGTCTCGCCACGGACCTGCTCATCGTCTGCGGCATCGCCTCGATCACGCCCAGCCTGGTCGCCGACTACTGGCTGCCGCTGACCCTGCTGTTCGTCGCCGCGCTCGCACTCAACCTGGCGATGTTCCGCTGGGTCGCCCCGAAGGTCATGCACGGCGCCTGGTTCGAGAAGTCGCTGTTCACCTGGGGCTGGGCCACCGGCGCCGTCGCGACGTCGGTCGCGCTGCTGCGGATGGTCGACCCCGATCTCGACAGCCGCACCCTGGAGGAGTTCGGACTCGCGTACCTGCCCGTCGCACCGCTGGAGACGGCGAGCATCGCGGTGACGCCGCTGCTGGTGCTCGCGGGTCTCGGGTGGGCGGTCGCGGGCGGCTGGACCGCGGCCGGGCTCGTCGCCCTCGCCCTGCCGTTCCTGCTCGGCTGGACCCGCGCCCGGTCCGGCACACCCGACCGCCCCGGAGAGAGGACCTCATGAACGACCATCCCCTGCCCGACGCCGACGTCGCCGTCATCGGCCTCGGAGCGATGGGCTCGATGGCCGCCTGGCAGCTGGCCGAGTCCGGCGCGGACGTGCTCGGCTTCGAGCAGTACGGTCTCGCGCACGACCGCGGGGCCGCGGGCGGCGAGTCCCGCCTGTTCCGCGCGGCCTACCACGAGGGCCCGGAGTACGTCCCGCTGCTGCGCCGGGCCCGGGACATGTGGATCGAGCTCACGGAGAGCTCCGGGCGCCCGCTGTTCACCCCGACCGGATGCCTGTCGGTCGGCCTGCCGGACATCGACCCGATGCGCAACGTGCGGGCCTCGGTCGACGAGCACGGCCTGGAGCACGAGATCCTCGGCCCGGACGAGCTGACCGCCCGCTTCCCGCAGCACGCGCCGGCCGACGGCGAGATCGGGATCCTCGACGCCGCGGGCGGGATGCTGCGCCCCGAGCTGGCCGTGGTCACGGCGCTCGAGCGGGCCCGCGCGTCCGGCGCCCGGCTCCTGGAGCGGACGGCGGTGCTGGCGGTCGAGCCCGACGACGCCGGCGTCACCGTCGTGACCGCCGAGCGGACCTGGCGGGTGCGCCGCGCCGTCGTCACCACGGGGCCGTGGGTGCGCGAGCTCGTCCCCGGTGCCGCGGTGACCCCGAAACCGGTCGTGCTCACCTGGTTCGCACCGGTCCGGGTGCAGGACTACCTGCCCGAGGTGTTCCCGGCCTTCATCCGCGACACCGGCGGCCATCACCTGTTCGGTTGCCCGGTGATGGACGGCGTCTCGGTCAAGGCCGGCGTCGCCGACGTCTGGGACCCGCTGGCCGACCCGCGCGCGCTCACCCGGGACCTGCCCGAGCCCGCGCTGGCACCCGTCACCGAGGCGGTGCGGCGGCTGCTGCCCGGTCTGCACCCGGATCCGATCCGGCACGGCGTCTACATGGACGGCTACACGGCCGACCGGACGGCACTGGTCGGCCCGGCACCGGGTGCGCCGAACGTCACCGTGCTGGCCGGGTTCTCGGGCCACGGGTTCAAGATGGCGCCGGTGTTCGGGCGGGTCGCCGCGGACCTGGTCCTCGAGGGCGGGACGGCGTTCGACGTCGCCCGGATGGATCCGGGCCGGTTCAGCCCCGCAGGCGCAGCAGCTCGTCCCGCAGCGCCCGGCCCGCAGGCGCGCTGACCGGTCCGACCAGCACCGACAGCGGGGTGACGGCGAGCGGGTCGCTCAGCGGGCGCGCGACGACCCCGGCCATCCGCAGCCGGGTCGTCGCGCGCGGCACGATCGCCACCGCGAGCCCGGAGGCGACGACGCCGAGCACCGACTGGTCGTTGACGGCCTCCTGGGTGACCCGCGGCGAGAAACCGGCCCGCACACAGGCGGCGACGATGGTGTCGTGCGCGACGGGCGCGTGGTCGCGCGGGAAGCAGACGAACGACTCACCCGCCAGGTCGGCGAGGTCGACCGGGCCGGCGTCGGCGAGCGGGTGCGAGACGGGCAGCAGGCAGGTCAGGGGCTCGTCCGCGAGCCGGACGACCTCGATGCCGTCCCCGGAGACGAGCATCCGGCACACCCCGACGTCGACGGCGCCCGCCCGCAGCGCCTCGACCTGCGCCCGCTGCCCCATCTCGTGCACCAGCGGGAGCACCTCGGGGTGGCCGGCGAGGAACCCCGGCAGGACGTCCGGGAGCAGGCCCGACACCGCGGACGGGATGCAGCCGATCCGCAGCGGCGTCCGCGTCGACCCGCCCGCGACGACCGCGCCCAGCTCCCGGGTGCGGCCCACGATCAGCCGGGCCTCCGGGACCAGCGCGGCGCCGGCGGCGGTGAGCCGCAGCCGTCGTCTGCTCCGGTCGAACAGGGCGACGCCGAGCCGGCGCTCCAGCTTGGTGACGGCCTGGCTCAGGGCGGCCTGCGCCATCTGCAGCTCGCGGGCCGCGTCGGTGACGCTGAGCCGGTCGGCGACGGCGAGGAAGTACTGCAGCTGACGGACCTCGACCATCGGCCCATTGTCGTCGCGATCGCGTCGCGGACGCTCTCAGCGGGAGCCCTGGCGCGGCGCCCGGCGCCGCACGGTGCGCGGCGCGTGCGGCAGGTCCAGGCCGTAGAGCCGGGCCGCGGTGCCACCGAGGACGGCCTCGCGGACGTCGTCGTCGAGCTCGGGGTAGCGGCCCCGCAGCGGCTCCGGGTAGCGGAACGTCATGAGGTCCCGGATCAGCCGGTCCGGCCGCACCAGGGGGTAGCCGCTGCCGAACATCAGCCGGTCCGGGCCGTAGGCGGCCAGCAGCTCCCCCAGCGCCTCCGCGGCGGGGACCGGGTCGCGGCGCAGCCCGACCAGCACCTCGGTGAGCAGGACGTGCACGTTCGGCAGCCGGGCCAGCCGGACCAGTGCCGCGGTCGGCGCGATCGTCGCCCCGAGCACGAACCGCACCCGGGGCAGGGCGGCGGCGAGCTCCCGCACCTCGGCGAGCTCGATCCCGCCGGCCGGGAGGGGGCCCGCGGTGCGTGCCCGCACCGGGAGCGCGGAGCCGGCCCGGACGGGCTCGGCCCAGCTGGGCCACCGCGGCCGCGGGGTGGCGTCACCGGCGTCGACCACGCCGGCGTACGCCCAGCCCGGTGCCGCGGCCGGCGGCCGCGCCGTCGGTGCGACGCCGACGTGCACCACCCCGGCGCCCGCCTGCTCGGCGCGGATCAACGTCCGCCGCAGCCACGACGCCCGCAGCGACACCGCCGTCTCCGGGCGGCGCGAGGGCAGCACGGTCAGCGCCCGCATCCCGCCCCGGGTCACCTGGGCACCGATCCCGCGGGCCCGAGCCCGGTCGGCCGGGTCGAGCTCCCCGGCGAGCACCAGCCGTCCGGGATGTTCCTCGGCCAGCTCGGCGTGCCACCCGGGTGCCGCGAAGCCGAGCACGAACAGGTCGTCGAACGTGGCCGGGACCAGGACGGCGCGGTCGACGGCCGACAGCACGTGTGCGGCCAGCGCGTCCGGCGTGACCAGGCCGAACGCGTCGGCCGAGAGCGGCGACGGCGAGGGGTCGACCATCCGGTGCCGGTGGTGCAGGTCGGCGACGAACTGTTCCCCGGCCGGACCGGCCTGGTTGTGGGGGCGGCCGTCCCAGCCGTGGACCTGGGCGTCCACCACGGACGGGACGTCCGTACCCGCGCACCACCGGTCCACCTCGACCATCCCTCCACTCTCGCGAACCGGCCCGGCACGCGCAGGGCGTGCCGGGCCTTCGATCCGGACCCGCGACCCGGGTCCGGATCGCCGTCGTCGTATGCCGGGGTCAGCCCACCGACGGTCCGAGGCCCATCGACTGCGGTGTGCTCGAGTCCGGGTCGGGCTGCGGGATGCCCTCGTCCAGCTGGCCGAACTCCGTCATGAGCGCCTTGTTCCACGGCGTCTGCTCCTCGGCCACCAGCGAGTTGGTGGTGAGGATCAGGCCGGCCACCGACGCCCCGTTCTGCAGGGCGGAGCGGACCACCCGGAGCGGGTCGATGATCCCCAGCTCGACCATGTTCCCGAAGCGGCCCTCCAGCGCGTCGAACCCGTCGTCGGAGGCCATCGCGGTGACCTGCTTGACGACGTCGTCGCCGTCGTAGCCGGCGTTGGACGCGATGAGGTGCACCGGCTCGGACAGCGCGTGCCGGACGATCTCGACGCCGAGCCGGTAGTCCCCGGTGACGTCGAGGGCGTCGAGCGCCGGCTCGGCGTGCAGCAGTGCCGCACCGCCGCCCGCGACGATGCCCTCGGCGACCGCGGCCCGGGTGGCCTGCAGCGAGTCGTCGACACGGTGCCGGATCTCGCGGGTCTCGGCGTTCGTCGGAGCGCCCACCGAGATGATGGCGGCCTTGCCGGAGAGCCGGGCGATCCGGTCGGAGAAGAAGTCCTCGTCGGTGCCGATGGTGGCCCTGGCGAGCTCGGCACGGAGCTGGGCCAGCCGGTTCTCCAGCGCGCCCCGGTCGCCCTTCCCGCCGATGAAGGTGGTGCTCTCACTGGTCACCCGAACCTGCGAGGCGCGGCCGAGGTGCTCGATGTCGATCTGCTCCAGCGAGAACGACGAGCTCTTGGAGTGCACCTTGCCCCCGCACAGCGAGGCCATGTCCTCGAGCAGGTGGATGCGCTTCTCCCCGAACCCGGGCGCCTTGATCGCGACGGCCTGGAAGTGCCCGTTGACGTGGTTGTGCACCAGCATCTGGAGTGCGGTGCCCTCGACGGTCTCGGCGACGACGACCAGCGGCCGGCGCTCGTTGCGCATGATCCGGTCCAGCACCGGCATGATCTGCTGGACGTCCTTGATCTTCTCCGCGGAGAAGAGGATGTAGGGGTCGTCGACGATCGCCTCGAGGGTGCCGGGGTTGGTCACCATGTAGGGCGACACGTACCCGTTGTCGAACTCGAAGTCCTCGACGAACGAGACCGTGACGCCCGGGATCGGGGCGTCGTCGACGGTCACCACGCCGTCGTCGCCGACGGTGTGGAGCGCCCGCGCGACGACGTTGCCGATCGACCAGTCGTCGTTGGCGGAGATGGCGGCGACGCGGGCGTACTCCTCCTCGGAGCTCACCGGGTGCGAGACGGCCTGCAGCCGCTCCACCAGTGCCCCGACGGCGAGGTCGATGCCCCGCTTGACCAGGACGGGGTTGCCGCCGCGCTCGATCGCGCCCATGCCCTCGCGGACCATGGCCTGCGCGATGACGGTCGCGGTCGTCGTGCCGTCGCCGACGGTGTCGTTGGTCTTCACCGCCGCTTCCTTGAGCAGCTGGGCGCCCATGTTCTCGAACGGGTCGCGCAGGTGGATCTCGCGGGCGATGGTCACGCCGTCGTTCGTGACCTCGGGCGAGCCCGTGATCTTCTCCAGGATGACGTTGCGTCCCTTGGGACCGAGCGTGCTCTTGACGGCTTCGGCGAGCTGGTCGACGCCGGCCTGCAGCAGGTGCCGGCCCTCGGCACCGAAGCGGAGTTCCTTGGCCATGGTGGGAGTCCTCCCGGAGAAAGTTGGTCCAGTGCGCGGGTGCGGATCAACGTGAGCGGCGCCGCACCGCCCGAGCCGGCTCGGGTGTGTGGTGGGGCCCGCACCGGGTCGCTGCGCCATCAGCCCCGGGCGGTACGGCGTCGTGGTGGACGAACGGCCGGGCGTCAGTACACGGGCTTCAGGTCGAAGTCGATGTACTCGGCGGCGTCCTCGGGATTGGCGAACATGATCGTCTTGTCGTCGAGGTGGACCATGCGCCCGTAGTGGGTCGACATGTTCTCCTCGAACTCGGCCGCGTCGAACCAGCCGTCCTCGTGGCCGGCCTCCTCGTCCATCTCGGCGTAGTCGACCTCGAACTTGCCCTTGCCGTCGACGCGGATCATCGAGGGCAGGTGCTGCACGGTCACGTTGTCCTGACGGTCCAGGACGGTCGCGATCACCGAGCCGATCTGGTTGTTCATCAGCGTGAAGCCGCACATGTTCGAGGCGGTGCTGTCCTGCTTGAACGGGCTGTCGGTGCTGGTCACTGCTTCAGCTCCTCGGGGACGTCGAGACCGAGATCGGCGCAGATCCCGGCGAAGCGGTTCTTCGCCCGGTCGAGGGAGTCCTCGAACGTCGGCGGCTTCGAGTCGGACTGGGACCACATCGGCTGCATCGTCCGTGCGGCCTCCAGCGCCTGCGGGACGTACGTCCGCAGCCATCCGCTCATGAGTCCGCGGTTGTGCTCGGCGAACTCGCGGTCCTGGTTCAGCGGTGCGAAGCAGGCGACCGTCCAGCGCAGGTCGCGCTGGGCGTAGTCGTACTCGCCGGCACCCATGACGGTCGGCGTGACGAAGTCGCCGTTGGTGGCCGCGGACTGCATCACGAGGTTCGACCGGAACAGCTCCCCGACCAGCGGCTCGAAGACGCAGTTGGTCGCGAAGATCGCCTCGCCCCAGTCGTCCTGCACCGCGGTGAGCGCCTCGGTCAGCTTGCGGGCGCCCTGCCACTCCGGCGCGTTGTCCCACGCGTCGAGGTGTGCGGAGCCGTCGAAACCGTCGATCTCCTCGGAGAGGGTCAGGTTGTAGAGCGCGAGGTCCTGGGCGAACCGGATCTTGCGGGTGGAGTTGGCGGCCAGCGCCGTGTTGTGCATGTTGGTCGGCGCGGACCGCTCGTTGGACGCGAAGACGTACAGGCCGAGTACGTGCTCGATGTGCATCCAGGCGCCGACGTTGCGCTCGACGAACCGGGCCCAGTTCGGGTTCCAGAGCTCGAACGCCTTCGCGTTGCGGGCGTTCTCGATGTTCTGGGTGAGCTGGCGGACGACGTTCGCGTTGTACCGGTAGAGGGACTGCTCCCATTCCTCGTTCGGATCCCGGAACTCGTGCCAGCCGTGGGCCGGCCAGTTCTTGACGTGCAGGCCGCCGGTCCCGATCCCGCGCTGCGGCTCGGGCTCGTCGACGCCCCAGGCCTTCAGCTTGGTCCAGTGCAGCGGGTAGCCGCCCTCACCGTTGGCGAACCCGTAGATCCAGCCCTGGGCGAGGTAGTGCCGCGGGTCCGGCTGGACCTCGACGGTGGTGTCCTCGTACAGGGTCTGCTTGCGCTTGGCGGGGTTGTAGTAGTTGTAGTGGCGCGCGCTCGAGCTCGAGTCCGGGAACTCCCGCGCCCCGGCCTCCGCGTCGGTGAAGACGGGCTTGGGAACGCTGCGCGTCTCCGGCTGTGTCGTCATCAGGATCCGTCGCCTTCCTGCTCACCGGTGGTGGTGAACCTGTCGTAGAAGATGTTCTGCTCGCTCACGCCCAGCTGGGTGAGCGTCGCGATCGCCGCGTCGACCATCGGCGGCGGTCCGCAGACGTAGGCATCGACTCCCTTCAGGTCGGCCTCGTGTTTCCGGACCACGTCGGTGATGAGTCCGGTCTCCCCGTCCCACTCCGCGCTGCCGGCGTCCTCCGGCTCGGACAGCGCTGGCACGAAACGGAAGTCGGTGAGCTGGGGCGACAGCGCGGCGAGCTCCTTCTCGAAGCACAGGTCACGCACCGTCCGCGCGCCGTAGTAGAAGGTGGCGCGCCGCTCGACCCCGCCCTCCGCCATCGCCCGCAGCAGCCCCAGCACCGGCGCCATGCCGGCCCCGCCGCCGACGAAGATCAGCGGGGAGTTGCGGTTCTGCCGCAGGGTGAACGTCCCGAACGGGGCTTCGACCTCGAGCGTGTCGCCCACCTGGAGCTGCGTGTCGAGGTACTCGGAGAACAGGCCGTCCGGGTAGATCTTGACGACGAACTCGAGCAGGCCGTCCCGGTTGGGGACGTTCGCCATCGAGAACGAGCGGGTCTCCTCCGTGCCGGGCACGACGAAGTCCATGTACTGGCCGGGGAAGAACTTGATCTCGGCGGGCTCCACCAGCTTCACCGTGAGGTGGCGCATGTCGTGGGTGACCGGCTCGATCGAGACGACCTCCACGGTGCCCTTCGTGAGCGGCAGGCCGGACCGGATGATCTCCTCGTCGTAGTTGAGGAGCTCGATCACCAGGTCCTCGTACGCGTGCGCCCGGCAGAGCAGGGTGGAGCCCTCCTCCTTCTCGTAGTCGGGGAGCGCGAACGTCGAGTAGCTGTCGTACTCGATGTCCTCGCCCTCGAGGACGAACGACTTGCAGGCGGAGCACTGCCCCTCCTTGCAGCCGTGCATGAGCTGGACGCCCTGCTCGGCGGCCGCCCGGAGGATGGTCTGGTCCTCGTCGACCTCGATCTCGATGCCGACCGGTTCGAACCGCACGACGTGTTTGTCACCCACGGTCTTCACATCACCTCTCTGGCGCTCCCGCGGAGCGGGACCGCCGCACGACCGACGTGGTAAAAGCGACGAATCGGACAGATAGGGACACACGGGTCCCCGGTGCCCGGGCAGGACGGGCGGGGTGACCCGGCCGGGAAGACGACCTCCCGGCCGGGCCGCGGGAAGAGGGCCCCGTCATGGCGTGACGGGAGCCCTCCCCCCTCGCCTGACCCGCGCTCAGGCGTCGGTGGGCGCGGGCCGGCCCGCGGGGCCCTGGCGGTTGTAGTCCGCCGCGAAGGCCTCGCGCTCCGAGTCGCTCATCTCGTTGAGGATCACGTTCGGGCTCGCCAGGTGCGGCATCCGCCGCATGTGGTCCAGGGTCCACATCTTCTTCGGATCCAGGTCCAGGTGCGGCTGGGCCGTCAGCGTCTTGCCGTCGTCGCGGACGAAGCCCATGTCCTGGACGACGTCGGCCCAGTTCCAGCCGTGGTACAGCGTCTCCCACTCGCGGTGGCCGACGAGCTTGCCCATGTTCGGGGTCTCGCGACCCTGGTACACGGGGCGGAACGCCTCGGCGTCGGTCCAGCGGCAGACCTCGTGGCAGTACGTGCGCCACTGGCCGTCCACCTTGTCGACGACCATGTCCTCACGCACCAGGCACGGGACCATGCAGGTCCAGCAGCGGTGCGGGTACACGTAGTCGACGTCCTCGGCGACGATCGCGTGGTGACCGTTCGGCTTGGCGAGGCGGTTGTAGTTCTCCCACCACTTGCCGTAGCGGTCGTACCAGCCCGGGTACTTGTACTCGAACCACTCGAAGTCCTCGTCGGTCATGCCGTCGATCCGCCAGTAGTTGGCGCACCAGCCGGTGGCGAAGAACTGCGCGACCTCGTGGACGTAGCCCTTGTTCCAGATCTGGTTCCAGGACTCCTCGACCAGGTCGTGCGGGATGACGAGGCCGTACTTCTCGAGCGGCAGGAGGTACGAGCGGTAGTAGTCGTCGTAGATCCAGCGGCGCCACATCTCCGCGTAGGACTCGCGGTCCTTGCGGCGGTCCTTCGTGCCGTACTCGATGAAGGTGCCGATCGCGGCGTCGACGACGCGGTGGTTGTTCCACCACGCGTAGCGCAGGTCCCGCTCGAGCAGCTGGCGGTTGTCCTCGTCCGACAGCGCCATCAGCAGCGTGGCGTAGCCGTTCGAGATGTGCCGGGACTCGTCGGACTGCACCGAGTGGAAGACCGTCGGCAACAGGTAGTCGCCGTTCGCCGCGGCTTCTGCCGGCATCGCCACGAACAGCGTGTTCGTGAACGCCGTCTCCGCGACGATGGTCAGGTAGATCGACGCCGCGGTGATCGCGTCACCGGTGATGAACCCCTCGGCGAACTGGCGGCCGATGGTGCCGCAGTAGTCCGACTGGAAGTTCCGCAGCGAGTTGTTGAACCCCGCCGGGTCGATGTAGTTGTTCATGTACAGGCGCTTGAGGTTCTGCTGGATCGTGCTGTGCCGAACCTCGTCGATCATCTGGATCGCCTGGCCGTTGTGCAGCTCCGGGTTCGGAACCACGTGGAACAGCATCGGCATCGAGCGCGCCGCCGAGATCTCCGGCAACGGGATGATCGACAGGAAGAGCTTCTGCCACTCCAGCCAGCGCTCCTGCACCTGCCGGAACATGTTGCCGCGGATGGCGCCGTCCTGGGCACCGTAGACGCGGTGGTCCTTCTCCTCCTCCATCGGGAAGTACGAGCGCAGGACCTGCTTCAGCGGGTCCTTCTTCTGCGCCTTCTTGAAGGTGTAGTCGGTTCCGTACTTCATGTACGGCTCGTGGTACTGCGGCTCCCAGGAGAGCTCCTGGATCTTCTGGTGCGCCTTCGCCAAGCTCTGCCGACTCACGTCGTCTCCTCACAGTGGTGGGTGGTGGTCGGATTCGGTCCGTGCTGGTCGCGCGTCGTCCGGTGGGCCGCCGTCACACGTCCTCCGCGGGTCCCCGCCGAGCGGGGAGAGTGCGTGCCGTGCGGTCCACCTCGCCCGACCGCCGGACCTCGGGGCGAACGCGGGTGCCCCGGGTGGAGATCGGTCGCGGGAGCGCCGGCCGGAGGTTCGCGAGTGGATCCCGCGGCTCATCGCCGGTCGTCCCGTGCTGCGAATCACACCGGGTCCGTACGGCGACAGAGGTCTCAATATGAGACGCTGCCGCGCCGCCACGTCTGGTGATCTTCCTCTCACGGCGCGTACCGTCGCCGTCACACGATCGTCCGGAGCAGGTCACCGCTGCTCAGGCACCGGACGACGGGTGTGGTTCCCGATCTCGACGCACGGCGAGGAGGCCACGCGTGACATCCCTGCCCGACGGCGTGCGGGGCGGTACCGGAACCGCCGGTCCACCGGGCCCACGGCGCCCCGCGGACGACCCGATGAACGATCTCCTGGCCGCGTCGGCGACGTCGACGACCGCGGCGGAGCGCATCGCGGCCGCGCGCGACGCCTTCCTGCACAGCGACGACGTCGGCGCCGACGTCGTCCGGCCGCCGATCCTCGCCTCGTGGATCCGGTCGCGGGACATGGCCGTGCCGTACGACGCCATCGACCTGCCGGAGCTCGACCGCGAGACGGACAGCCCCCTGACCAGGGCGGCCCGGCCGATCGTGACCGAGCTGTGCGACCAGTTCACCACCGAGCCGGTCAGCCTCATCCTCTGCGACTCCGACGGCGTCGTGCTCGACCGGCGGACCGGGGACTCCGCGCTGGGCCAGCACCTCGACCGGGTGTGGCTGGCGCCCGGTTTCTCCTACGCCGAACGGCACGTCGGCACGAACGGCATCGGGACGGCCCTCGAGGGGCGCCGTCCGACCGCGGTGTTCGGGCACGAGCACTTCGTGGAGCACCTCGAGGACCTGGCCTGCGCGGGCGCGCCGATCCGGCACCCGATCACCGGCAAGATCCTCGGTGTGGTCGACCTGACCTGCTGGCGGCGGGAGGCGAACGCCCTGATGATGGCCACCGCGTCCACCACCGCCCGGCGGATCGAGGAGGCGCTGCTCGCCGCCTCCGGACGGCACGAACTGACCCTGCTGCACGACTACCTCGTCGCGGTGCAGCGCGCCGGGAACTCACCGGTGCTCGCCGTCGGCGACGACCTGGTGATGATGAACGACCGGGCCCGGGAGCTCATCGCCCCCGGCGACCAGGTGCCGCTGCTCGCCGACGCCACCGACGCCCTGCGCACCGGACGCTCCCGGCAGCTGGTGGTGGACCTCCCCAGCGGCGTGACCGCCCGGGTGCAGTGCCGCCCGAGCTGGGCCGAACCGGGATCGGCCGGCGGGGTGCTCCAGGTGACGCTGACCCACCGGGAGACCTCGTCACGGACGCCGGGGACACCGACCATCACCACCGCGCTGCCCACCGCCGTCGGGGCCGGGGCGCTGTGGACCAAGTGTGCGCAGGCCGTGGACCGGCACTTCCGCACCAACGAGTGGGTCGTGCTGCAGGGCGAGCCAGGCTCCGGCCGGACGACGCTCGCCCGGGCCACCCACCACCTGCACTCCCCCGCCGGGCACGTGCGCGTCCTCGACGCCGCCGACTGCTCCCCGCGCTGGCTCGCCGAGGTGTCCGACGAGCTGGCGGGCCGCAGCGGGACCCTGGTGCTCCGCGACATCGACAAGCTGCCGCCGGCCGCGGCGACGGCGCTGACCGACCTCCTGGAACCGCAGCGGGAGTCGACCTGCCACGAGCGCCCGTGGGTGGTGGCCACCCGCGGGCCGGGCGCGGACGGCGTCTCGGAGAGCCCCGAGCTGACCGCGCTGCTGCGGGCCTTCCCCCGCACGATCGAGGTGCCGCCGCTGCGTCACCACGTCGAGGACGTCGCCGAGCTGGTGCCGTACCTGCTGGCCCGGCTGACCCGCGGCAGCGACCTGAGCTGCTCGCCGGAGGCGCTGCGGGTCCTGATGCGCAACCGCTGGCCGGGCAACGTCGAGCAGCTCTACCAGGTGCTGCGCAAGGTCGTGGCGCGCCGGCGGACCGGGACGATCCGGATCGAGGACCTCCCGCCGGAGGCGCGGGCACTGACCCGCCGGGTGCTGACGCCGCTGGAGTCGATCGAGTGCGACGCCATCGTCGACGCGCTGCTCGATGCCGACGGGAACAAGGCCGAGGCGGCCCGGCGGCTCGGGATGAGCCGGGCGACGATCTACCGCAAGATCCGGGGCTACGGGATCGCCGTACCGGAGGGAGTCACCGCACCCGGGTGACCCCCTGCTCCGTCCCGGCTCCGTCCTGCACCTCGCACGGGAACCCGTCGCTCGCAGCAGAACCGATCCCGTGCGAGGAGCGCGGACCCGTGCGAACTGCGCCGGCGCGACACCGGCACCTCTGTTGATCTACGGTCCCTCCGCATGGAACCGGACACTTCACCCCCGTGGCCGGACTCCGCGTTCCCCGCGGACCCGTACCCGGGCACCCGGCCCGACGCGTCGTACGTCCACGACCAGGGGTGTTCGTTCCCGCTCACGGCGGACCCTGCGTGCCCGTCGGGGTGGCGGGTCGAGGACCGGTGCCTCGACGAGTGGCTGGCCGGCCGGGGCGCGCCGCCGTGCGCGGGGCGGGTGCCGGTCCTCGCCTACGGCTCGAACGCGAACCCGTCGAAGATCTCCTGGACGCGCGCCGAGCGCGGGCTGGCCGGGCCGGTCGTCGTCCTGCGGGTGCGGACGGAGGGCCTGGCCGCGGTCTGGTCGGCCGGGTACCGGGTGGTCGACGACCAGCGCCCGGCCACGCTCGCCGCGGTCCCGGGTGTCGTCGAGGAACACGCCGTCTGGCTGGCGGCTCCGGAGCAGTTCACCGCGCTCGACGTCGTCGAGGGGCGGTCGGCCGACCCGCCGCGGTACCGGCTCGCCCGGGTCGCGACCGGCGGCGTCGTCCTCGTCGACGGTGACGGCACGCTGGACCGTCCGTACGCCTACGTCGCACCCGTCGCGCCCACCGGGGACGAGCGCACCGACCGGCGTCCGCTGCTGGTGGACGGGGCCCCGGTGCGGTGCTCGTCGCTCGGCCAGGACGCCGCCCGGACGCTGTCCGGCACCCCCGGCGACGACGGGCTGGACGCGGCGACCGTCGACGGCGTCCCGCACCCGGACGGCTGGCCGGCGCGGGTGTTCGTCTACGGGTCCCTGATGCCCGGGCAGCGCGCCTGGCCGCTGATCCGGGAGCACGCCGCGCCGGAGGTCCTGCCGCAGCCCGGGTTCCTGCCGTCGGGCTCGGTCTCCGACACCGGGCACGGGTACCCGGCGCTCACCCTGGACGGTGGCCCCGGTGTCCCGGGCTACGTCGTCGAGCTCGCCGACCCGGTCGCGGCGCTGCCGTCGCTCGACGCCTACGAGGGCCCGGAGTACCGGCGGGTCCGGGTCACCGCCGAGGGCGGCGCCGTGCGCTGGGCCTGGTCGTGGATCTCGTCCGCCGACGGGCTCACCGCGCTGCCGCTCGGCTGGGCCGCGCGGAGCTGACACGACGACGGGCCCGCCTCCGACCTGCGGAGACGGGCCCGGTGAGTCGTGCGGGACGGGTCAGGAGCTGCCCTTCCCCGCCAGCTTCGCCTGCTGCTCGGCGAGACCGGGGACGTCCCGGCCCTTGATCGACACGCCCTTCGTCTCGATGACGAAGTACAGGGCGAGCATGCCGATCAGGCAGGCGCCCATCATGTAGTACGCCGGGAACAGCACGTCGCCGGTCGCCTCGACCACGCTCTCATTGACCAGCGGCGCGGTACCGCCGAACGCGGCCGTCGCGACGTTGTAGGAGATGGCCATCCCGGCGAACCGGACGTGCGTCGGGAACATCGCCGGGAAGGTCGCCGAGATCGTCCCCAGCTGCAGCAGGTAGATCAGGCCGAGTACGGTGAACCCGACGATCGCCCAGGCCAGACCCTGCGCCATCAGCATGTACATCGGGATGGCGAGGACGAAGATGCCGACCAGGGATATCCCCCAGCACGGTTTGCGCCCGATCCGGTCGGACAGGGCACCCGCGAACGGGATCAGCAGCATCATGATCGCCTGCCCGACGACGGCCAGGGTGTCGGCGCTCGCCGAGTCCATCCCGATCGTGGTCTGCAGGTAGGTCGGCATGTACGTCAGCAGCGTGTAGTTGATGACGTTCAGCGCGATGACCAGGCCGAACAGCGCGAGGATCGGCTGCCAGTAGGACGATGAGGTCCTTCAGCGCCCCGGTCGCCGCCGACTCGGACTCGCCGGCCTCCTCGAGCTCCCGGAACACCGGGGTGTCCTCGAGCTTGGTCCGGATGTAGAGACCGATCATCGCCAGCGGGAGCGCGATCATGAACGGGATCCGCCAGCCGTAGTCGAGCATGGCCTGCTCGCCGATGGCGGTCTCGAGGCCGAACACGACCAGCACGGCCAGCGTGAAGCCGGCCAGCGTGCCGAACTCCAGGAAGCTGCCCCAGAAGCCGCGCTTCTTGTCCGGGGCGTACTCCGCCATGAAGGTGGCCGCGCCGCCGTACTCACCGCCGGTGGAGAAGCCCTGGACGATGCGCAGCAGGAACAGCAGCGCCGGGGCCGCCCAGCCGATCGTCTCGTACGACGGGATGACGCCGATCAGGAACGTCGCGATACCCATCAGGATGATCGTCATCGACAGGACGCGCTGCCTGCCGATCCGGTCGCCCAGCGGGCCCCACACGAAGCCGCCGAGCGGTCGCAGGATGAACGAGATCGCGAAGCCGAGCAGCGTTCCGAGATAGCCCAGTTCGCCCGGGAAGAACGCGTTCGTGAGCTCGACCGTCAGGTACGCGTAGATGCCGTAGTCGAACCATTCCGTCGCATTACCGATCGCCGACGCGGCGACCGCCCTGCGCAGGACCGATGGCTCGACCTCGTCCTCCGCCCCCTGCTGGCCTGGGTTGGCCGGGACCGATGTCATTTCGGTACACCCCCCATTCGCACAATGCTCCCGCAACCGGAGACGCATTTTCGTTACACGATCGACACAATCTCCGCGCTATTGCAGTCAACGGAGCGTACAGAGCGCAATGATCCGTTGCCACCCCACGCGAGCGTCGCTTCGCGGTGCGCGGCACGGGGTCCGTGTAGCGTCCTGCGGGTGCTGGCGATCGAGGGGCTCGCCAAGCGGTTCGGCACCGTGACGGCCCTGGACGGCGTGACGTTCGAGGTCCGGCCGGGTGAGCTGTTCGGCTTCGTCGGCGGCAACGGCGCCGGCAAGACGACGACGATGCGCATCGTCCTCGGCGTCCTGGAGCCCGACGCCGGAACCGTGTCGTGGCGGGGCTCACCGATGGACGCGGCCGTCCGCCGCCGGATCGGGTACATGCCCGAGGAGCGCGGGCTCTACCCGAAGATGCGGGTCGCCGAGCAGCTCGTCTATCTGGCCCGGCTGCACGGCATGTCCCGTGCAGCCGCCGTCGCGGCGGTCGAGCTGTGGACCGGGCGGGTCGGGCTGGCCGCACGGCGGGGCGAGGAGGTGCAGAAGCTGTCGCTCGGCAACCAGCAGCGGGTGCAGCTCTGCGCCGCGCTGGTGCACGCCCCGGACGCCCTCGTGCTCGACGAGCCGTTCTCCGGACTCGATCCCGCCGCCGTCGACACGATGAGCGAGGTCCTGCGCGAGCAGGCCGCCGCCGGGATCCCGGTCATCTTCTCGTCACACCAGCTGGAACTGGTGGAACGGCTCTGCGACCGGGTCGGCATCATCTCCGAGGGCCGGATGGCCGCCGTCGGCTCGGTCGGGCAGCTGCGCGAGGGCACCGCCCCGCGCTACGACGTCACCGGGCCGCCCGCGGGCTGGGCCGACGCGCTGCCCGGGGTCCGGGTGCTGGGCACCGACGGCGACCGCACGCGGGTCGAGCTGGAACCCGGCGCCGACGACCAGAAGCTGCTCGCCGAGGCGCTCGCCGCCGGTCCGGTCCGCGCCTTCGGGCCGTACCGGCCGCCGCTGACCGAGCTGTACCGCGACGCCGTCGCCGACCGGCCGTCCACGCCCGGCTCCGGGACGGCGTCGTGACCGGCACCGCGGGGATCGTCGGGCTCGTCGCCCGGCGGGAGATCAGCACCCAGGTCCGGTCCCGGACGTTCCTGATCGGGCTGCTGCTGATGATCGTCGTCTTCGGCGGGTACGGCGCGGTCTTCGCGTTCGTCGGGTCGCAGTCGTCGACGTCCTCGCTGGTGCTGGACCCGGCCTCGCGGGAGCTGCGCCCGGCCCTGCAGGCCACCGCGGACCGGACGGGCGCCGGCCTGACCCTCACCGAGGCCGGCAACCGGCAGACCGCGGAGTCGATGGTCCGCTCCGGCGAGGCGGACGCGCTCCTCACCGGTGGTCCCGGCGTGTACCAGCTCGTCGGGCTCGACGACGTCCCGCCGGGGCTGCGCACGCTCGTCACCGACGTCGTCGAGCAGGAGACCGTGAACGGCGCCCTGCGCACGGCCGGGGTCGATCCGGAGCAGGTCACTGCCCTGTCCGGGGTCGGGGTCCGCACACTGGTGCCGCCCGACACCGAACGCGGCCAGCGCGTGGGGATCGCGTTCGCCGTGACGTTCCTGCTGTTCTTCTCCGTGACCGCCTACGGCGCCGCCGTCTCGCAGGGGGTCGTCGAGGAGAAGTCGAGCCGGGTGGTGGAGCTGCTGCTGTCGACGATCCGGCCGCGGCAGCTGCTGGCCGGCAAGATCCTCGGGCTCGGCCTGGTCGGGCTGCTCCAGCTGCTGGTCCTCGGCACGATCGGGACGACGGTCGCGCTCGCCACCGGCGTGCTGGCGGTACCGGCGCTGCTGCTCGGGACGCTCGCGTCGGTCGTCGTCTGGTACCTGGTCGGGTTCTTCCTGTTCGCGACGCTCTACGCGGCCGCCGGTGCACTGGTGTCCCGCCAGGAGGAGCTGCAGTCGGTCACCGCACCGCTCGCGGTCCCGCTGCTCGTGCCGTTCCTGCTGGCCGTCGCGATCCTGCCGACCGACCCGCGCAACCCGCTGACGACGGTGCTGTCGTTCGTGCCGTTCTTCTCCCAGACCCTGATGCCCGCCCGGGTCGCGCTCGGCGTCGCGGCGTGGTGGGAGGTGCTGGTCGCGCTGGTCCTGGCCCTCGCCGCACTGGCCGGGATGGTGCGGCTCGCCGCCCGCGTCTACCGCAACTCGATCCTGCGGACCGGTTCCCGGGTGAGCTGGCGGGAGGCGCTGTCGCGCTCGTGAGTGGTCGTCGCGGTCCTGACCGACTCGACCACTCACGAGCGCTTCGCCGCCTTCACTGCTTCGTAGCGGGCCAGTGCCTCCTCGCGCTCCGCCTTGTGCTCGACCATCCGCTCGGGATAGCCGTCCGGGAGGCCGTCCTTCAGCTTCCAGGGCTGGTGCACGGCCTTGCCCGGCACGTCGGCGAGCTCCGGGACCCACCGGCGCACGTAGTCGCCGTCGGGATCGAACCGCTCCCCCTGGGTGATCGGGTTGAAGATCCGGAAATACGGCGCCGCGTCGGTGCCCGACCCGGCCGTCCACTGCCAGCCGTGCTGGTTGGAGGCGAGGTCGCCGTCGACCAGGAGCTGCATGAAGTGCCGCGCGCCCCACCACCACGGCAGGTGCAGGTCCTTGACCAGGAACGACGCGACGACCATCCGCACCCGGTTGTGCATCCACGCCTCGGCACGGAGCTGGCGCATCCCGGCGTCGACGATCGGGAAGCCGGTGCGCCCGTCCTTCCAGCGTTCGAGGTCGTCGTAGGCCGCCTCGTCGGTGCGCAGCGGGAGGTGGTCGAAACCGGTGTCGTAGTTGCGCCGCGCGGAGTCCGGACGCCGGTACAGCACGTCGGCGTAGAACTCCCGCCAGGCGATCTCGGTGCGGTAGGCCTTGACCGAGTCGCCCCGGCGCGACCCGAGGTCGGCGAGCAGCGTGCGCGGGTGCACGCAGCCGTACTTGAGGTACGGCGACATCCCCGACGTGCCCTTCTTCGCCGGCATGTCGCGCTGCGACTCGTACTCCGCGACGCCCTCGTCGAGGAAGTCCGCCCACCGCGCCGCCGCCGCGGTCTCCCCCGCGTCGGGCAGCGCGGAGTCGCAGGGCTCGTCGGCGGGGACCTGCACCGCGCGTGGCCCGCCGTCCTTGCCGGACGGGTCCGTCCAGGTGCAGGTCGACGCGGACGTCTCGGCGGGGGCTCGCCAGCCGTGCTCGGCCCAGGCCCGGCTGAACGGGGTGAACACCTTGAACGGGTCGCCGTCGCCCTTGGTCACCCGGCCCGGCGCGACGGCGTAGGGGGACCCGGTGCGGACGAGCTCGGCGCCGGCGTCGGTGAGGGCCTTCTCGACCTGCTCGTCGCGCTCCCGGCCGTACGGGCCGTAGTCGGCGGCGACGTGCACGGTGTCCGCACCGACGGCCGTCGCCACCCGCGGGACGACGTCGACCGGGTCGCCCTTCACCACCAGCAGCCGTCCGCCGAGCGCGGAGTCGAGCTCCCGCAGGCAGCCGTACAGGAAGTTCCGGCGGGCCGCGCCCGACGGGTCGAGGAGCGCCGGGTCCAGCACGAACAGCGCGAGTGCCCGGTCGGCGGCGTCCGCGGCGGCCAGGAAGGTCGGCTGGTCGGCGACCCGGAGATCGCGGCGGAACCACACGACGGCAGTGCTGGAGGCCATGGGGCACGACGCTAGCCGCGGGGCCGCGCGCCCGCCCGGCGAACGACGACGGCCCCGCCGGGGTTCTCCGGCGGGGCCGTCGCAGGCGCGGTCAGGTGGGGTTCAGCGCTGCCCCACCGGCACGTAGAGCCGCTCCGCCGAGCCGGTGTACAGCTGGCGCGGGCGGCCGATCTTGTTCTGCGGGTCGTTCATCATCTCGCGCCAGTGCGCGATCCAGCCCGGGAGCCGGCCGAGCGCGAACAGCACGGTGAACATCTTCACCGGGAAGCCCATCGCCCGGTAGATGACACCGGTGTAGAAGTCGACGTTCGGGTAGAGCTTGCGCTCGACGAAGTAGTCGTCGGCCAGCGCCTTCTCCTCGAGCGTCATCGCGATGTCGAGCAGCGGGTCGTTGACGCCGAGCTTCTTCAGGATCGTCTCGGCCTGCTCCTTGACGATCTTCGCGCGGGGGTCGTAGTTCTTGTAGACCCGGTGCCCGAAGCCCATCAGCTTCGCGCCCTGCTCCTTGTTCTTCACCCGGTTCACGAAGTCGTCGACGTTGCCGCCCTCGACGTCCTTGATGCGGGTCAGCATCTCCAGTACGGCCTGGTTGGCTCCGCCGTGCAGCGGGCCGAACAGCGCGTTCACGCCTGCGGAGATCGAGGCGAACAGGTTGGCCTGGCTGGACCCGACGAGGCGCACCGTCGACGTCGAGCAGTTCTGCTCGTGGTCGGCGTGCAGGATCAGCAGGGTGTCCAGGGCGCGCGCGACGTCGGGGTCGACCTCGTACGGCTCCGCCGGGAACCCGAAGGTCATCCGCAGGAAGTTCTCGACCAGGCCCAGCGAGTTGTCCGGGTAGAGGAACGGCTGGCCCACCGACTTCTTGTAGGCGTAGGCGGCGATCGTGAAGACCTTCGCCATGAGCCGGACGGTGGAGAGCTCGACGGCCTCCTCGTCGTGCGGGTCCAGGCTGTCCTGGTAGAAGGTCGACAGCGCGCTGACCGCGGACGACAGCACCGGCATCGGGTGCGCGTCACGCGGGAAGCCCTCGAAGAACCGCTTCAGGTCCTCGTGCAGCAGCGTGTGCCGGCTGATCCGGTTGGTGAAGCCGTCGAGCTGCTGCTGGGTGGGCAGCTCGCCGTAGATGAGCAGGTAGCTGACCTCGAGGAACGTGGAGTTCCCGGCCAGCTGGTCGATCGGATAACCGCGGTAGCGGAGAATGCCTGCGTCGCCGTCGATGTAGGTGATCGCGGACGAACAGGCGGCCGTGCTGGTGAAGCCGGGGTCGAAGGTGACCAGGCCGGTCTTGCCGAGCAACTTGCTGACGTCGACGGCCTGCGACCCCTCCGTCGGGGTGTGCACCGCCATCTCGAACTCGCCACCCGAATGCTTCAGGACGGCGGTGTCGGCTTTGGCGGCGGTCTCGTCGGACATGTGGAGGTTCCCTCTCACAGCGGGGATCAATCGGGTCTCGGGCACACGCTAGCCCGCCGTGCGGGATCCGCAGAACGCGGCGACGAGAGTCACCCCGGCGAGCTGTTCGTCACCGGTGCCCGGTATCGGAGGAACTCGGGGAACTTCGCGACACACACGAGTGTGCCCACGATCACGGCCACGCCGCCCAGGGTCGCGGTGAGGCCGGGACCGATCACGGCGGCCGACGGACCGTGCCAGAGATCGGCCAGCCGCGGCCCACCGGCGACGACCACGATGAACACGCCCTGCATGCGGCCGCGCATCTCGTCGGTGGCCACCGTCTGGAGCATCGACGACCGGTACACCGAGCTGACCAGGTCGCCGGCACCCGCGACGGCGAGCGCCAGCACGGCGAGGAACAGCGAGCCGGTGAGTCCGAACACGACGATCCCGCCGCCCCACACGCAGACCGCGACGACGACGGCGACGCCCTGCCGCCGCACCCGCTGCAGCCAGCCGGACAGCACCCCGCCGGCCACCATCCCGAGCGGGATCGCCGCGAACAGCAGGCCCTGCTGGATGCCGCCCTCCGCGGTCCCGCCGAACGTCGTCGCCGCCATCTCCGGGAACACCACCCGTGGCATGCCGAAGCCCATCGCGATCACGTCCACCAGGAACGACACCAGCAGGATCCGGTGCATGCCGACGTAGCGGAACCCGTCGGCGACGGCCCGCAGGCCCACCTTCTGCCGGCCGCCCCCGGTGCTCTGCGCGGAGCTGGGCAGCGGCGGGAGCCGCCAGGTCGCCCACAGCGTGGCGAGCAGCGCGACCGCGTCGAGCAGGTACAGCGTGGACAGGCCGATGACGGGGATCAGCACCCCGGCGAGCAGCGGCCCGAGCACGGCGCCGACCTGCACGACGGTCATGTTCAGCGCGTTCGCCGCCGGCAGCTGCTCGGCCGGGATCAGCCGGGGGATGACGGCGCTGCGCGTGGGCTGGTTCATCGCGAGCATCGCCGACTGGACGGCGAACAGCACCAGCACCAGCCAGACGTTCCCCAGGTCGGTCGCCGACGCGACCCACAGCGCCAGCGAGGTCAGCGCGATCCCCGAGCCGGTGAACAGCAGCATCACGCGGCGGTCGACGGCGTCGGCGATCGCGCCGCCCCACAACCCGAACACCACGAGCGGGACCAGGCCGAACAGGCCGGTCAGGCCGACGTAGGCCGACGATCCGGTCAGCTCGTAGATCTGGATCGGGACGGCGACGACGGACAGCTGCGCGCCGATGACGGTGACGATCCCGGCCGTCCAGAGCCGCCGGTAGGCGGGCGTGCGCAGCGGCGTCGTGTCGGCGAACGTCGACCGCAGCACCCCGGTGACCCGGGACCGGACGGTCCGGGTCCGCGCCGTCGTGGCGCCGGTCGGGGGCTCGGGTGCGACGGGGCGGGTCGGGGACTCCCGGTCCGGGCCCGGCACCGGCTGGGTCGGCCCGTCACCGGGATCGTTGCGCCTGCTCACGATGTCAGGTGTACACGGGCGGGCGACCCGCCCGCCTCGGGGTTCCCCCTACGGGGCGAGCCTGCGGACCGACCAGGCGTCGTCGCGGCCGACGTCGAACCGCAGCCGGTCGTGCATCCGGTCCTCGCGGCCCTGCCAGAACTCGACCTGCCAGGGCACGATCCGCCAGCCGCCCCAGTGCGGGGGTCGCGGGATCCGCTCGACGTCGTCGAACCGGGCGGTCACCCCGGCCAGCGCCTGGTCGAGGACGTTGCGACCGGCGACGACCGTCGACTGGGCCGACGCCCACGCCCCCAGCTGGGACCCGCGCGGGCGGAGCGCCCAGTAGGCGTCGGACTGGCTGTCGGAGCACCGCTCCACCCGGCCGGCGAGCTGCACCTGTCGCTGCAGGTCGTACCAGGGGAAGGTCACCGAGGCGACCCGTGTGCGGTTCAGGTCGTGGCTCTTCGACGACGTGTAGTTCGTGTAGAAGACGATGCCGCCCGCGTCGAGGCCCTTGCACAGCACCGTGCGCGACGACGGCACGCCCTCGGGGTCGGCCGTCGCGAGCACCATGGCGTTCGGCTCGGCGAGGGCGGCCTCGCGTGCCTCCTCCAGCCAGACGGTGAGCTGCTCGTGCCAGGTCGGGGCGAGGTCCGCGACGTCGAACGGCCGACCCGCGTAGTCGGTCCGCATCCGCTCCAGCGCCGGCGCGTCGGTCATGGTTCCCCTTCCGAGCAGGTGTTCCCCCGGCCCCGACCGTAGGCGGGACCGGATCGCCCGTGCACCCGCCGAACGGCGGGCTCGTGCCCCGTCCGGCCCGCACCGTCCGTCGCCGTCCCCGGCCCTGCCCGGTTCGTGACCGATCACACCGGCCGGTCGCGTTGCCGGGAACCACGTACCGGGAGCAGGGTGACCGCGAATCCGAGCCGAAGGAGACCCGGTGACCGAGACCGCGACCAGCCCGACGCACGAGGTACCGCCGCCACCGCCCGGGTTCCGGTCCGGTCTGGAGGGCCACGTCGCGTTCCGGACCGAGATCGCCGAGCCGGACAAGGACGGCGGGGCCCTGCGCTACCGCGGCGTCGACCTCGAGGACCTCGCCGGGAAGGTGACCTTCGGCGACGTCTGGGCGCTGCTGGTCGACGGCCGGTTCGGCCAGGGGCTGCCGCCCGCGGAGCCGTTCCCGATCCCGGTGCACACCGGTGACGTCCGGGTCGACGTGCAGGCCGCGCTCGCGATGCTCGCCCCCTACTGGGGCTACCGCCCGCTGCTCGACATCGACAAGGCCGAGGCCAGGGACAACCTGGCCCGCGCCTCGGTGATGGCGCTGTCCTACGTCGCCCAGTCCGCGCGCGGGATCGGCGTGGCCGCCGTCCCGCAGTCCCGGATCGACGAGTGCTCGACGATCACCGAGCGCTTCATGACCCGCTGGCGCGGCGAGCCGGACCCCCGGCACGTTGCCGCCGTCGACGCCTACTGGGTCTCGGCCGCCGAGCACGGCATGAACGCCTCGACCTTCACCGCCCGCGTCATCGCCTCCACCGGGGCCGACGCGGCCGCGTCGCTGTCCGGTGCGATCGGCGCCATGTCCGGCCCGCTGCACGGCGGTGCCCCCGCCCGGGTGCTGCCGATGATCGACGAGGTCGAGCGGACCGGCGACGCCGAGTCCCTGGTCACGGGCATGCTGGACCGCAAGGAGAAGCTCATGGGCTTCGGCCACCGGGTGTACCGGGCCGAGGACCCGCGCGCCCGGGTGCTGCGCCGGACCTGCCAGGAGCTGGGCGCACCCCGCTTCGAGGTGGCGGCGGAGCTGGAGCGGACCGCGCTGTCGGTGCTGCGCGAGCGCCGCCCGGACCGGCCGATCGAGACGAACGTCGAGTTCTGGGCCGCGGTCGTCCTCGACTTCGCCGAGGTCCCGCCGCACATGATGCCCGCGATGTTCACCTCGGCCCGGACCGCGGGCTGGTCGGCGCACGTCCTGGAGCAGAAGCGGGAGGGCAAGCTGGTGCGCCCGTCCGCTCAGTACATCGGGCCCGGGCCGCGCAGCCCGGAGCAGGTCGACGGCTGGGACGCCGTCACCGGGAGCTGAGCCGCCGCCGGGCGGCGCGGGCCCTCAGGCCGCGCCGCCCGCCTCGTGCTGCAGGTCGAGGTCGTGGCGCTCGCGCCGGACCCGCTGGTCCTGGTGCAGCAGCGCGGTCGCCCCGATGCCGAACCCGTACGTCGCGGTGACGACCGCGACGATCGCCACGCCGCCGAGGACGAACGCGAGCGTCACCGCGCCGGCCACCCCGATCAGCACGGCGACGGTCCCCACCGGGATCGCCACGACGAACACGGCGAGCACGACGCTCAGCCCGACCAGGATCTGGACGCCGAAGCACCGCCACCACGAGCCGCGCACGAGCTCGACCGAGCGCCACAGCGCGTCCCGGGCCGGGCGACCCTCCACGACGGCGGCCGCCGGCGCGAGGGCCAGCAGCACCGACAGGTACAGCATCAGCAGGTACGAGACGGCGACGAGCACACCGCCGAGCACGGCCCCGATGCCGCCGGAACCCCACAGCGGGCCCGCGACCCCGGACGTCACGAGGGTCGGGACGAGCCCGATCACCGTGACGACCACCTCGACCCCGTAGATCGCGCCCAGCCGGGGCCGGGCCGCCGCCCAGGCCTGCCCGAGGCCGATCCGGGACCTGCCGAGCACCGCCGGGTGCAGGGTCGCCAGCACGATCGCGATCGCCGGCGGGGCGACGGCGAGCGTCACCAGCGCCGCCGGGATCGCCGTCAGCGACCCCTCGGCGAAGGCGGTGCCCGGGTCGGTCGTCACCGGACGGTCCAGGTCGAACCCGGCCGTCGCCGCCTGGGCCCCCAGGACCAGCAGCGACAGCAGCAGCGACGGCACCAGCACCGCCACGGGGTTCGCGCGGACGAACCGGATCCCGCCGCCGACGATCTCCCCCGCGTCCAGCGCGCGCAGCGGCACGATCCCCGGCCTCGGCGGTTCCGCGCCCCGTCCGCCCGGGTCGTTCTCGCTCATCGGTGTCCCCCTCGCCTCGACCGAGACCCCCGGCGTACCGGACGGACCGGCCGCGGGGCCAGCGGGACACCCGATCGTGATCACCGCGCGATCAGGCGGCGGGGGTGGGCTCCGGTGTCCGCTGCCGCCGGATCGCCACCGAGAGACCGGCCGCGACCAGGCACAGCACCGCGCCGCCGTACCAGGCGGCGTCGTAGCTGCCGAGCGCGTCACGGACCACGCCGGCGACCAGAGCGGCGAAGGCGGCACCGAGCTGGTGCGAGGCGAAGATCCAGCCGAAGACGACGGCCGACCGCGCCCCGAACACCTCCCGGGCCAGCGCCATCGTCGGCGGGACCGTGGCGACCCAGTCCAGCCCGTAGAACACGACGAACGCGAGCATGCTGGCGTTCAGGTCGGTGCCGAACAGCGGCGGCAGCAGGAACAGCGAGACACCGCGCAGCGCGTAGTAGGCCCCGAGCAGCAGGCGTGGGTCGACCCGGTCGGTCAGCCAGCCGGAGAGGATGGTGCCCACCAGGTCGAAGATCCCGACCAGGGCGAGCAGCGACGCGGCCGTCGTCGCGGGCATGCCGTGGTCGTGCGCGGCCGGCACGAAGTGCGACTGGACCAGCCCCGCGGTCGTCGCACCGCAGATGAAGAACCCGCCGACGAGCAGCCAGAACGTGCGGTGACGGGCGGCGTCGCGCAGCGCGCGCAGCGCCAGTGCGGCGGCCCCCGACCGTTGCGGTGCGACGACGTCGGCCTCGGTCCCGCCGTACGGCAGCACCCCGACGTCGGCGGGCCGGTCGCGCAGGAACAGCAGAACGACGGGGACGACGGCGAGCGCCGCGGCCGCGGTGACCAGCGCCGCCGGGCGCCACCCCACGGACTCGACGACCGTCGCCACCAGCGGCAGGAACACCAGCTGCCCGGTCGCGGTCGCCGCGGTGAGGATCCCGGAGACCAGCCCGCGCCGGGCCACGAACCAGCGGTTCACGACGGTCGCGACGAGTGCCATCGCCATCGAGCCGGTGCCCAGTCCCACGACGACGCCCCACAGCAGCACCAGCTGCCAGACCGCCGTCATGAACACGGTCGAACCGGCCCCGACCGCGACGAGCAGCAGGGCGCAGCTCACCACCCGCCGCACCCCGAACCGCTCCATCAGGGCGGCGGCGAACGGCGCCGTCACCCCGAACAGGGCGAGGTTGACCGCGAGGGCGAACGAGATCGCGCCGATCCCCCAGCCGAACTCGGCGTTCAGCGGCTCGACGAGCACGCCCGGCGTCGAGCGGAAACCCGCCGCGCCGAGCAGCGCCAGGAACGTCGCTCCGGCCGCCCACCAGGCCGGGTGCACCCGGCGTTCCCGTCCCGCGGCGCGCGGGGGTGCCTCCGTCATGCCCCGAGCCTGCCCCGGCGCGATGATCGACGACAGTGGCCGATCGGACGACATGTGCAAAAATTCGGCCATGTCCACCGCACCGCACCGGGTCAGCGTGCTCGCCGTCGAGGGCGTGATCGCGTTCGAGGTCGCGATCCCGGAACGGATCCTCGGCACGACGACCGCGTCCGACGGCACCCCGCTCTACGACGTCCGGGTCGCCTCCCTCGACGGCGGCCCGGTCCGCACGAGCTCCGGCTACCGCCTGCTGCCCGAGCACGACCGGGCGGTGCTCGACGACGCGCAGACCCTGGTGGTCCCGGCCGTCGCGCTCGGCGGGCCCGGACCGGCGGGCCGCCCGCCGCGGGAACCCGACCCGGCGGTGCTGGAGCTGATCCGCTCCGCCGCGGCCCGAGGACGGGTGGTCGCGATCTGCACCGGCGCGTTCGTGCTGGCCGCGGCCGGGGTGCTCGACGGCCGCCGCGCGACGACGCACTGGGCGCACGCCGACCGGTTCCGGTACCGGTACCCGCAGGTGGAGCTGGAACCCGACGTGCTGTTCGTCGACGAGGGGAACGTGCTCACCTCCGCCGGGGTCGCCGCGGGCATCGACCTGTGCCTGCACCTGGTGCGCCGCGACCACGGCGCGCAGGTCGCGTCCGCCACCGCACGGCGCAACGTCGTCGCGCCGTGGCGGGAGGGCGGGCAGGCCCAGTTCGTCGAGCACCGGCCCGCCGAGACCGACGGCCCGGACACCGCGTCCGCGCGGGACTGGGCGTTGCGCCACCTCGACCGCCCGCTCGGCGTCGAGGAGCTGGCCGGGCGGTCGTCGATGAGCGTCCGCACCTTCACCCGGCGCTTCCGCGCGGAGACCGGGACGAGCCCGGGGCGCTGGCTCGCAGCCCGGCGCCTCGACCTCGTCCGACGCCTGCTGGAGACGACCGACCTGCCGGTCGAGCAGGTCGCCGCCCGCTCGGGCTTCGGCACCACCGCGGCGCTGCGGCACCGGCTGCACACCGAGATCGGGATGGCGCCGCTGGCCTACCGGCGCACGCACCGCGCCCCGCAGCACTGAGTCCGCGGCACCGGGATGTGGCAGGGGGCACCGTCGGGTCGGCAGGGCCGTACGGTGCTGCAACACTGGTCGGCGTGACCTCTCCAGCCGATCTGAAGATCCCCGCCGACCTCCTGCCGTCGGACGGCCGCTTCGGCTGCGGACCCTCCAAGGTGCGGACCGAACAGCTCTCGGCGCTCGCCGCGACCGGTGACTCGCTGCTCGGCACCTCGCACCGGCAGAAGCCGGTGAAGAACCTGGTGGGACGCGTGCGGGCCGGCCTGTCCGAGCTGTTCTCCCTGCCCGAGGGCTACGAGGTCGTCCTCGGCAACGGCGGCTCGACCGCGTTCTGGGACGCCGCCGCGTTCGGCCTCGTCCGCGAGCGCTCCCTGCACCTCACCTACGGCGAGTTCTCGCAGAAGTTCGCGGACACCACGAAGGGTGCCCCGTTCCTGGCCGACCCGGTGGTCGTCTCCGCCGAGCCGGGCAGCGCGCCCGCGCCGGTGAGCGACCCGTCGGTCGACGTGATCGCCTGGGCGCACAACGAGACCTCGACCGGCGTCGCGGTCCCGGTGAACCGCCCGGCCGACGCGACCGACGACCAACTCGTCCTCATCGACGCGACCTCCGGCGCCGGCGGCCTGCCCGTCGACGTGTCGCAGTCCGACGTCTACTACTTCGCCCCGCAGAAGGGCTTCGCCTCCGACGGCGGGCTGTTCCTCGCGCTGATGAGCCCGCGCGCCCTCGCCCGGGTCGAGGAACTGGCGTCCTCGGACCGCTGGATCCCGCCGTTCCTGTCGCTGGCCACCGCCGTCGACAACTCGGCCAAGGACCAGACGTACAACACCCCGGCCGTCGCCACGCTGTTCCTGCTCGCCGACCAGATCGACTGGCTGAACGGCCTCGGCGGGCTCGACGGCGCCGTCGCACGCACCCGCGACTCGTCCGAGCGGCTGTACTCCTGGGCGGAGAAGAGCGACTTCGCGACGCCGTTCGTGACCGACCCCGCGCACCGCAGCCAGGTCGTCGGCACGATCGACTTCGACGACTCGGTCGACGCGGCCGCCGTCGCGACCGCGCTGCGGGCGAACGGCATCGTCGACACCGAGCCGTACCGGAAGCTGGGGCGCAACCAGCTGCGCGTCGGCATGTTCCCGGCGGTCGAGCCTGCGGACGTCTCCGCGCTCACCGCGGGCATCGACTGGGTCGTGGGGCAGCTCGCCTCCTGACCCCCCGCTCGACGACGGCCGGGCACCGCCTCCTGCGGTGCCCGGCCGTCGCACGTCCGGGGTCCTCCACGATTCGTTGCGTGATCGATAGCGACTCGTTGTAGTCACACGAGTCACACGTGCCCCACTGTGCTCATGCACCACGGCCCGTGGGAGTCTGCGCACGGTGAGTGACGCCACTCCCGGGTCCCACGGCCAGGTGGACTCGGCGACCAGGCAGAACTCGCCCGGCGCGCCTCACCCGGAGCCGAGCCGTGGGGATCTACCGTCACCCGGACGGGGACGAGCAGCGGGAGGACTGATCGATGCGGGCGTTGCGGGTCGTGGGGGTGACCGGGGACGGCTCGGTCGTCCTCGAGGACCCGGGGCGCCGCGAGCGCTACACGGTTCCGGCCGACGAGCAGCTCCGCGCCGCCGCACGTGGCGACGTGACCCGGCTCGGCCAGATCGCGATCGAGTTGGAGAGCCAGTTGCGCCCACGGGAGATCCAGGCCCGCATCCGGGGCGGCGCGTCGGTGGACGAGGTCGCCGCGGCGGCAGGCGTCCCGACCCAGAAGATCGAGCGCTTCGCCTATCCGGTGTTGCTCGAACGCTCCCGCACCGCCGAGCTCGCGCAGGGCGCGCACCCGCAGCGGGCCGACGGCCCCGACTCACGCACCCTCGGCGAGACCGTCGCGCACACCTTCGGCCTCCGCGGGCAGGACTACGCGTCCGCCGGCTGGGACTCCTGGAAGGGCGAGGACGGCAAGTGGGTCGTCGTGCTCACCTGGCAGACCGGGCGCTCGGACAACGCCGCGCGCTGGGCCTTCCAGCCCGGGGCGCACGGCGGCACCGTCGTCGCGCTCGACGAGCACGCCTCCGACCTGATCGAGGGCCTGCCGGCGCGTCCGCTGCGCCCGCTCGGCGCCGTCGTGGACATGGCCCGTGACGAGGACGACCAGTCCTCCGCACCCGCCGCAGCCGAGCCCGCCCGGGCCGTCGCGGGCGGCCAGGCCCCGGCACCGCCGGAGGCGTGGGCCGGGCGCGGGATCGCACCCGAGCAGCGCCGGTCCAGCCCGCCGCGACCGCGGATCGAGCCCTCCACCCGGACGTCCGCCCGCACCGACGAGGCGCGCCCGCCCGCCGCCGCGGCCCCGGTGATCCCGCGGACCGATCCCGACGACGACACCGCCGGTCCCGGGGACCCCGCCGGTCCCGGGGACCCCGCCGACCCCGCCGCCACCACCGTCGCCGACGCTTCCGACGTTGCCGAGCCCGTCACCTCTGCCGAGGCGGCCGACGCCAGCGGTTCCGGCGGGTCCGGCAGTTCCGACGCCGCCGGGGCCGTGGCCGCACCGGGATCGGCCGGCGGATCGCAGGCCGCTGCTGCGCCGAGCACTCCCGCCGGCAACTCCACACCGGGCACCCCCGCCCCCGGCTCCGGCAGCCGGTCCGCCGGGGCACCGGCAGACCCGGACGGTGCAGCGACCCGGTCCACCTCGGCTCCGGCCACTTCGGCTCCGGCCACCTCGGCTCCGGCCGGCTCGGCTCCCGCCACCTCGGCTCCGCCCGGCTCGACCCCGGATGCCGCCGACTCGTCCGAGGCCGCCTCGGCCCCGTCGGCCTCGGACACCGGGGGGAACCAGGTCTGTGGAATCGCTTCCCAGGGAAGCGATTCCAGCGACGCCACCCCCCCGGACTCCGCCGCGACCGGCGCCGCGGCCCCGCGCTCCGGGACCACCGGCGCGACCGCCGCCGGTTCCGACAGCACCGGGCCCGACAGCACCGGTTCGGACGACACCGGTTCGGACGACACCGGTTCCGACGACAGCGGTTCGGACAACGGTTCCGACGACACCGGGACCGCCGCAGCGGCGGCCGCCGAGCAGGCCCCTCGGAACGGGACGCCCGCGTCCGACGAGGAGAGCGGCACCACCGGTACGGACCAGGGGGCACGGCAGCGCGGCGGCGCCGCGGGACGGCGGACGAAGAAGGGCAAGCCCGTCATGCCGTCCTGGGACGAGGTCCTGCTGGGCGTCCGCGGCCAGCGCTGAGACGACCCGACCGGTTCAGCCGCCGCCCGTCACCGCGTGGAACGCCACGGCGGCCGCGGTGGCGACGTTCAACGAGTCCACACCGGTCGCCATCGGGATCCGGACGCGCCGGTCCGCGGCGGTCAGCGCCTCGTCGGTCAGGCCCGGCCCCTCCGCGCCCAGCAGCCACGCCACCCGGCCGCCCGCGAGTCCCGCCGTCGCCAGCGGCTCGGCGCCCGCGTCCGGTGTCAGCGCGGCGACGGTGAACCCGGCCTCGCGCAGGACGTCCAGCGAGGCCGGCCACTCGCCGTCGAACCGGGTGAAGGGCACCCGCAGAACGTGCCCCATCGACACCCGGACGCTGCGGCGGTACAGCGGATCGGAGCATCCGGGGCCGAGGAGGATCCCGTCCACCCCGAGCGCGGCGGCGTTGCGGAACAGCGATCCGAGGTTCTCGTGGTCGCCCACACCCTCGCAGACCGCGACGGTCCGCGCGCCGGCCAGCAGCTCCGCCGGGTCGGGCGCGGGCGCCCGGTCGGCGACCGCCAGCACCCCCCGGTTGAGGTGGAAACCGACCGCCTGCGCCATCGTGTCGGCGTCGGTGGAGAACGCCGGGACGTCCGTCCCGTGCAGGTCATCGGCGAGCTCGGCCAGCCGTCGCGGGACCCCCAGCAGCGACCGCACGGGGTACGGCGAGTCCAGCAGCCGCCGCACGACGACGACACCCTCCGCGATCACCAGGCCGCGTCCACCGGGGCGGTCCGGCCGCCGATCGGCGGTCGTCAGATCGCGGTAGTCGTCGATGCGGGGGTCGTCCGGGTCGTCGACGGGGGTGAGGAGGGCCACGGCGGCCGATCGTCCCACGTCACTGACCGTTCGCCGCATCTGGTCGCCCTTTCAGCCGGTACCGCCCCGTCCGGGGATATGACACCGTGTACTGCCGCCTCCCTCGGTGCCGGGCCTGGTCCGGTCGGGTGAGGAGGCGCTCCCCGTTCGATGGAGGTCGGTTCGCGCATGGGTCAGGTGGTCGACCGGACGACGTTCACCCGGCGCGACCGCCAGCGGTACCGGATCAAGGTGCAACGGTGTCTCGACTCCCTCGAGGACCTGCTCCGCACCTACCCGTTCTCCGACACCGAACCGATGACCGGTGTGGAGATCGAGTTCAACCTCGTCGATCCGGCGCTGGCACCGTCGCTCAACGGTCACGACGTCCTGGAGACGATCAACTCCGGGGAGTGGCAGACCGAGCTGGGTCGCTGGAACCTCGAGCTGAACCTGCCGCCGCGGCCGCTCCCGGGCGACCAGTGGCGCCAGCTCGAGCACGAGCTGCTCGACCTGCTGGCCGGGGCCGGGGCCAAGGCCGGTGACCTGCGCACCCAGCTCGCGATGATCGGCATCCTGCCCACCCTGGACCCGAGCCACATGACCGGCGAGGCGATCTCGCCGGACGACCGCTACCAGGCGCTCAACGACCAGATGCTCAACGCCCGCGGCGAGCCGATCCGGATCGACATCACCGGCTGCGATCCGGACGAGCGGGTCAACGCGGACTTCGAGACGATCATCCCGGAGGCGGCCTGCACCTCGATGCAGCTGCACCTCCAGGTCGCGCCCTCGGAGTTCGGCCGGTACTGGAACGCGGCGCAGTGCCTGGCGGGCGTGCAGCTCGGCCTCGGCGCGAACTCGCCGTACCTGCTCGGGTCGCAGCTGTGGTCCGAGACCCGGATCCCGTTGTTCGAGCAGGCCTGCGACGTCCGGACGCCGGAGTTCCACAACCAGGGCGTCCGGCCGCGGGTGTGGTTCGGCGAGCGCTGGATCGACTCGGTGCTGGACCTGTTCTCCGAGAACGCCCGCTACTTCCCCGCGCTCATGCCGCTCACCACCGACATCGACCCGATGGCGCAGATGCGCGAGCAGGGCTTCCCCGAGCTGCCCGAGCTGACCCTGCACAACGGGACGATCTGGCGCTGGAACCGGCCGATCTACGACAGTACGGGTGCGACACCGCACGTCCGCCTGGAGAACCGGGTCCTGCCCGCCGGCCCGACGACGGTCGACATGGTGGCGAACGCCCTGTTCTTCTACGGGCTGCTGCGCACGCTCGTCGAGGCCGACCAGGAGCTGTGGCGTTCGGTGTCGTTCGAGGCCGCCCGGGAGAACTTCCAGACGGCGGCACGGCACGGCATGAACGCTCCCCTCTACTGGCCCGGTACCGGGTGGGTCCGGCCGGACGAGCTGACGCTGCGCAAGCTGCTCCCCCTGGCCCACGAGGGCCTGGCCCGCTGGGGAGTCAGCCAGGCCGTCTGCGACCGGTACCTGACCGTGCTGGAACGGCGCTGCGTGACCCGGCAGACGGGGTCGTCCTGGCAGATCGACACCGTCACCGCGCTGGAGGAACGCGGTGCCGACCGGATGACGGCACTGCACGGGATGTTGGAGCGCTACCTCGCCCACTCCGCGGCGAACCAGCCGGTGCACACCTGGGAGCTCCCCTCCTGATCCGTCCCTCGTAGGCGGCCGGCACGGCACTCCGTGCCCGGCCGCCTTCACCATCGCGAAGCGGTTCGGCCGAGCCCGTCCGGCGAGGACCCGGCGTTCCTACCGTCCCCTCCGCGTGACCCGCCCGGGCACGCGGTCCGGGGAGGGACATGTCCGCGCAGCAGCACCAGGTCCGGCCGGCCGGTGACCCCGGTCCGCGGCGATGACGGGGACGGTCGCGATGTCCCCGTTCCGCCTCTTCGGACGTCCGCAGGCCACCGTCGACGACGGTCCCGACCCCTGGCTGGACGACCCGGCCCCGTCCCCCGGCACCGGCGGGCCCGTGCCGTCCGACCGGGACCCGGCAGGTGGGCGGGCCCCTGGCGGGCCCGCGACCGCCGCCGCCCGTCCCGCGCTGTGGACACCACTGTGGACACCGCACCGGCCGCCGCTCCCCGAGCCCGCCGTCCCGGAGCCGGTCACCGATCCGTTCGGCTTCCCACCGGTCCCCGCCCGCACCGTCGCGGCACCGGCACCGGCACCGGCACCGGCACCGGCACCGTCCGTCGACCCGGCCGAGGCGGCCGCACTGGCCGGTGCGTTCGCCGCCGACCTGCTGTCCTGGGACGAGGACGACCCGGCTCGCCGGGCCCGGGCCGTCGGCGCGCACCTCGCGTCCCCCGAGGGCGCCGGGCTCCTGGGCTGGGACGGCACCGGCCGGCAGCGCGCCGACCTGGTGCTGCCCGGCAGGATCCGCACCGACGGCGACCGGGCACGCGTCGACGTCCGGGTGCGGGTCGTGCCCTCCCGCAGGGTCGACACCCGCGCGCCGGGCGTGCCCGAGCCCGAGCCCGACGCCCCTCTCGGCGAGCCCGCCGCGGCACCGGCGCCGGCGGCACGCGGCTGGCGCGGCCTGGCCGCCCGCTGGGTGCGGATCGAGGTGACCGTCGTCCGCGACGGTGACCGGCTCGTCGTCGACGCCGGTCCGGTCCCGGAGCCGGACGGATGCGGACCGGCGCGATGAGCGTGCGCGTGCCGTTGCTGCTGCTCGCCGTCGTCGCCGCCCTCCTCGCCGGGACGTCGACGGTCGCCGCCGCCGTCCCCCCGGCGCCCGGTCCGGACGCGGGCGCCGTGCCCGGGGCGGCCCGCCCGTACCTCGGCCTGGTCACCCAGCTGACCGCGCAGCGCTGCCCGGAGCTCCCGCCCGCCTGGGTCGTCGCCCAGGTGCAGGCCGAGTCGGGCTGGGACCCGGCCCTGCGCACCGGCGCCGCCGCGGGGCTGCTGCAGGTCTCGGAGCGGACGTGGGTGGCCGCCGGTGGTGCGCCCTGGCCGGACCCGGCGCTGACCGACCCGGCCGGGCACCTGCGCACGGTCGTGCCGTGGCTGTGCTCGACCCTGCGGGCCGCCGCGGGCCTGCTGGCGACGACGCCGAAGGACGTCCCGGTGCTCGACGCGATGCTCGTCTGTCACGTGGCGGGGTGCCGGCGGGTGGCGGAGTCGGCGTCCGGGGTGCCGCAGCCCGGCGAGGCGGGCTGCTCGCCGGAGTGCTCCGCGGCGGTCCGCCGCTACGTCGACACGGTGCACGACCTCGCCGCCCGCTACTCCGGCGCCCCCGCCCCCGACGACCGGGCGGGCGCCCCGGCGCCGGACGCACCACCGGACGACCCCGCGGCGGCACCCGCACCCGCGTGGACGGGCGGGGCGACCGGCTGCGACCGGCCCGACCCGGTCCGCACCGGCGGCTGCCTGACCGGTGCCACCGCGCACGGGCTCGCGGCGGTCACCGCGGTGTTCGAGCCGGTGATCGACACCGTCGGCTGCTGGGACGAACACGCCCAGAACCCCCGCTCCGACCACCCGAAGGGACGCGCATGCGATCTGTTCACCGGCCCGGCCGGACGCGTCGCCGAGGGCGCCGACCTGGACGAGGGCTGGCGGATCACCCGGTGGTTCGCCGGCAACGCCGCCCCGCTGAAGGTCCGGTACCTGATCTGGCAGGGCCGCTACTGGGACCCGTCGGTGCGCGACGACGGCACCGGCTGGGGCCGCCGCTACACCGGCGGCGGGGTCTACGACACGTCCGACCCGACCGGCGGGCACTACGACCACGTCCACGTCAGCTTCGCGGAGTGAGCCGATGACCGCCGACGAGCTGGAGGACCTGATCAGGAGGCTCGTCACGAAGGGCGTGACGGTGCTGATGTTCACCCTCGGTCCGGCCGGGGAGGTGGTCGGCGTGACGCCGGGCGGTGACCCGGCGCCGCCGGTCGTGCAGGAGCAGGATGCCGGGCCGCGGGAACGGCCGCCGCTGGAGCTCGGGGACGGCGGCGACGTCTGCGTCGACGTGGATGCCGACACGGATACCGAGGTGGATGCCCACACGGACACCGACACGGACACCGGCACGGACACCGGCACGGGCACGGTGGGACCGGGCTCCGGGCCCTCCTGCCCCGCCCCGGAGACCGGGTCCACGCCCGGCCCCGACGACCCGGCACCATCGGGTGATGGCACGACAGCAGGAGAAGACGGCGTGACCGCCGAGGGCACCACCGCCGCAGGGACCCAGGGCTGGGGACGGCCCGTCCGCACCGACGACTTCACCGGCGGCACGTCGGGCTGGAGCATCTACGACGGCCCCGGCCACGACGGGAACGGCCGTCGCACCCCCGACGCGGTGAGCGTGCAGGACGGGGTCCTCACCCTCACCGGCGGTCCCGACGGCAGCACCGCCGGGATGGCGTGGACCGAGGGCAGCCGGCGGTACGGCCGCTGGGAGGGACGGGTGAAGGCCCCGGCGTCGGACCCGTCGTACAACGCGTTGCTCCTGCTCTGGCCGACCGCGGAGAACTGGCCGGAGGGGGGTGAGCTGGACTTCATGGAGATGATGGACCCGGCCCGCCGGACGACGAACGCGTTCTTCCACTACGGCGCCGACAACTCGCAGGTCGAGGGCTCCGTGGAGATCGACGGCACGGAGTGGCACAACTGGGCGCTCGAGTGGACCCCGGAGCGGATCACCGCCTACGTCGACGGCGAGCCGTGGTTCGAGACCACCGACCCGCAGGTGCAGCCGCCGGGCCCGATGCACCTGTGCATCCAGCTCGACTGGTTCCCGAAGGGCGGCTCGGTCCGGGAGTCGACGATGCAGGTGGACTGGGTCCGCGAGTACGACCTGGACGGCGGGGCCGCCGGCTGAACCCGATCCGGTGACGCCTCTCAGCGCAGCCACAGCCACCCCCTTCTAGCGTGACGCCCGTCCCGGCGACCAGAGGAGGACGGACGTGCACCAGGAGGCTCCGGAGCGGGAGCATCGCGCTCCCGACGACCCGGAGGCACCGGGCCGCCGTCGCTGGCCGACGGCGCTCGGCGTCGTCGTGGCCGTCGCCGCTCTGGCCGGGATGATCGGGTTCGCGGCAGGCGCCGACCTGTTCGGCGGGTCGCGGACCGCACCACCGGCGCAGTCCCCGGCTCCGGCGGCACCGGCCCCCGGCGGGATGCACGACCAGGAACGCCCCGGGCAGGTCGGGGCGCTCGACCCGGCGAACCGGTCCGACGCGGAGGCCGCCGTCCGCAACGGCTGGCAGCTGACCGCGAACGACGAGTTCGACGGGACCTCCCTCGACCGCGACAAGTGGAGCCCCTACACCGGCGAGACCACCGGCGGGGTCGGCAGGCACCTGGCGGAGAACATCTCCGTGCGCGACGGCCAGCTCGTCCTGACCAGCCGCGGCCGCACCTCGGCCGGCCTGGCGTGGCGGGGCGGTCAGCAGTACGGCCGCTGGGAGATGCGGGCCAAGACCAACCCGGGAACCGGGTACGGCGACGTCGCGCTGCTGTGGCCGGACGCCGAGGACTGGCCCGAGGGCGGCGAGCTCAACTTCATGGAGATCCCGAAGGGCGACCGCTCCGAGACGCACACGATCGTCCACTACGGCGAGGACAACTCCCAGGTCGGCAAGACCGTCCGCGGTGACTTCACGCAGTGGCACAACTTCGCCGTCGAGTGGCTGCCGGACCGGGTCGTGTTCTACGTGGACGGCCAGGAGGTCTTCCGGACCACCGATCCCGAGCAGATCCCGCCGCGCCCGATGCACCTGGCGATGCAGCAGGACATCGGCCCGTACGGCGACGACTGGATCCCGGCGCTCGACGAGACCTCGCCGGAGACCCTGGACTTCCAGGTGGACTGGGTGCGGATCTACGCGCCCTGACGGACGGATCACCGGTCCCGCTCGGCGGCGGGGCCGGTGTGACTGGGGAAAGAAGGAGGCCCCGGCTCCTGTGGGAGCCGGGGCCTTCTCCTGTCCCGAACTGACGCGCCGCTCCCACCACGAAGCGACACCCAAAAGTTAGCTCAGCCTTGCCTTACTTCGCAAGCCCTGACCGTGACCTTTCTACCCCAGCAGCTCGCGCAGCGGGCCCACCCCGAAGTATCCGACGAACAGGATCGCCACGACCCACATCAGCGGGTGCACCTTCTTCGCCCGTCCGGTCGCGGCGGACAGGGCCACGTAGCTGATGAACCCGGCGCCGATGCCGTTCGCGATCGAGTACGTGAACGGCATGACGGTCACGGTGAGGAAGACCGGAATCGCGATCTGCAGGTCGTCGAGCTTGATCGAGGTGATCTGCCGGAACATCAGCGCACCCACGACCACCAGCGCCGGTGCCGCCGCCTCGACCGGCACGATCGCGTACAGCGGCGTGAAGAACATGGCGAGCAGGAACAGCACGCCGGTCAGCACGTTCGCCAGGCCGGTCCGGGCGCCCTCCGCGATCCCGGCCGCGGACTCCACGAACAGCGTGTTCGACGACGCCGACCCGGCCCCGCCGGCGACCGCGCCCGCCCCCTCGACGACCAGTGCCTTCCCGACGTTCGGGAGCTTGCCCTCGGCGTCGGTCAGCCCGGCCTGCCTGCCGAGTCCGGTCAGCGTGCCCATCGCGTCGAAGAAGTTCGCGAGCACCAGCGTGAAGATCAGCAGGACGACGGTGATGATGTCCAGCCGGGTGAAGGCGCCGAACGAGACCTGGCCGACCAGCGACAGGTCGGGCAGCCCGACGATCCGGTCCGGCAGCGCCGGCACGGCGAGCGACCAGCCGCCGGGGTTGTCCGGCCCGGACGCGCCGACCCCGGCGAACGCCTCGACGACGATCGCGATGATCGTGTTGAGCACGACGCCGATCAGGATCCCGGCCCGGACCCCCCGCGCCACCAGCACACCGACGATCACCAGGCCGACGACGAACACGAACGTCGGCCAGGACGCGATGGAGCCGTCGATCCCGAGGCCCACCGGCACGGTGGTGTTGGCGGCGTCCGGCAGCCGTCGCACGAACCCGGAGTCGACGAGCCCGATCAGTGCGATGAAGGCCCCGATGCCGACGGCGATCGCCGTCTTCAGCTCCGTGGGTACGGCGTTGAACACCGCCGTCCGGAAGCCGGTGACGGCGAGGATCACGATGATGATGCCGTCGATGACGACGAGGCCCATCGCCTCCGGCCAGGTCATCATCGGGGCGATGGTCACCGCGAGGAGGGTGTTGATCCCCAGCCCGGTGGCGATCGCGAACGGATAGTTCGCGAGCACGCCGAACAGGATCGTCATGACCCCCGCGACCAGGGCCGTCACCGCGGCGACCTGGGCGACGGGCAGGATCCCGCCGAGGGCGTCGGTCTTGGCAGAGGGGTCGGTCGGGGTGATGCTGCCGAGGATCAGCGGGTTCAGGACGATGATGTAGGCCATCGCCATGAAGGTGACGAGACCCCCGCGCAGCTCCCGGGGGATCGTGGACCCGCGCTCGGACACACGGAACAGGCGCTCGATCACGGCGACACCCTAGACGCGGCGCAACGGTTCCGGCGCCCGGCCGTGCTACGTCTACGCTACGGACCCGTGACGGCACACGAGAACGGCGATCCTCCGCCCCCACCGCCGTTGCCGCCGCGGTTCTACGAGTCGCCGCCGGTGCTGCTCGGCGGGATGCTGCTCTGGGCGGTCGCGACCGGCGTCGTCGTCCTGTCGTGGCTGGTGGGCGGCCCGTGGGACGCCGGGTCGTTCTGGACGTGCATCGCGGGGCTGGGGGTCGGCCTGTTCGGCGCCGCGATCTTCACCGCGCAGCGAGCGGCCGCGCGCCGCGGGGACCGTTCGGCCCAGCGGGGCATCGAACCCCGCTGAGCCACTCCGCACCGGCCGCTCAGCCGGGGACGACGCCGGGACGGCCGTCCTCCACCGCCCACACCGCCCGCGTCGACAGCGAGCCGCCCGGGCGCTCCACCCGGTCCATCACCCGGAACGAGCTGCGCCACTCGCCGGGGGTGAGGTCGACCCGCACGTAGCCGCGCTGGTCGTTGACGAACCGCAGGGTCGGCGTCGCCTCCTGGATCGCGCGCAGCTGCTCCCCGACGTCCTCGCCGTCGCCCTTGCTGGAGATCGAGGTGCCGACGAACTCCGACGCGACGACCGGTGAGCCGGGCTCCTCGAACGAGCGCAGCAGGTCGCCGGCGTAGTTCTGGTGCCGGTCCCCGGTGATGACCACGAGGTTCGGCACCCCGGCGTCGGCCGCCGCGCCGAGCACCCGGTTCCGGTCGGCGACGTAGCCGTCCCACGGGTCCGTGTTGACCTCGGTGACCGGGCCGGGCTCGCGGTCCGTGAGCCCCATCGGTGCCTGGTTGCCCAGCACCTGCCAGCGGGCCTTCGAGCGGGTGAACCCGTCGAGCAGCCACTCCCGCTGCGGGGCGCCGAGGATGGTGCGGCGCTCGTCGAACCGGTCGGCGCAGTCGGTCGTCCAGGTGTCGCCGCAGGACTGGTCGTCGCGGTACTGGCGGGTGTCGAGCATGGTGAAGTCGGCCAGCGTGCCGTAGGAGAGCCGCCGGTAGAGCCGCATGTCCGGGCCCTTCGGGAGCTGGGCGGCGCGCAGCGGCAGGTGCTCGTAGTAGGTGGCGAACGCGGCCGCCCGGCGGGCCCGGAAGACGGCGCGGTCCTGGTCCGGCTCGTCGTCGTCCTCGGAGACGTCCGCGGCCCAGTTGTTCTCGATCTCGTGGTCGTCGAAGACGGTGATCCACGGGAAGGCCGCGTGCGCGGCCTGCAGCGGCGCCTCGGACTTGTAGAGCGCCCACCGGGTCCGGTAGCTCGCGAGGTCGGTCGGCTCGGCGACGGCCGACGCGGGTGGCGTCTGCCCCCGCTTCGTCTCGTCGATCGTCGCCTCGTACAGGTAGTCGCCGAGGAACACGACGAGATCGAGGTCCTCGCGGACCATGTGCTCGTAGGCGGTGTAGTGGCCGTCGCCCCAGTTCGGGCAGGAGGCGAACGCGAACGCCAGCGACGACGGTGTGTCGCCCGGCCGCGGCGTCGTCCGGGTCCGGCCGACCGGCGAGACCGCGCCGCCGGGGCCCGCCACGCGGAACCGGTAGTGGTACACCCGGTCCGGTGCGAGGCCGCCGACCTCGGGGTGCACGGAGTGCCCGAGCTCGGGCGTGGCGAGGACCTGTCCGCGCCGCACGATCCGGGTCATCCGCTCGTCGTCGGCGACCTCCCACAGCACCGGTACCGGCCGGTCCGGCATGCCGCCCCGGCCGTCGGCGGCGAACGGCTCCGGCGCGAGCTTCGTCCACAGCACGACCGAGTCGGCGGCCGGGTCACCGGAGGCGACGCCGAGTGTGAAGGGGTCCGTGCCGCGGGTGGCCCGGGGAGCCGCGGCCGCGACGCCGGCGTCCCACGCACCGGTGCCAGCGAGCACCGCCGCTGCACCCGCACCCGCCCATCCGAGGAATCGCCTTCGCCCGATCGCAGTAACCATGACTGCGACGCTCGGTGATCGAGCTGGCGGTCACGTGTCCGACGGGTGACCGGTCCCTGATCGCCGCCGGAACGTTGCCCATGCCACGTACCCGACCGGGGCGCCCGGGCACCACGGCGGGCCTAGGCTGGGTGACCATGAGTTCCCGTCCCACCGCCGTCGTCACCGGCGCCTCGTCCGGCATCGGTGCCGCCACCGCCCGCGGCCTCGCCGCCGCGAGCTTCCACGTCGTCCTCGGTGCCCGCCGTGTCGAGCGCTGCGAGGAGATCGCGAAGGAGATCGACGGCACGGCGCTGCCGCTCGACGTGACCGACGCCGGATCCGTCGCCGCCTTCGACGCCGCGGTTCCCGAGGCGAAGCTGCTGGTCAACAACGCCGGCGGGGCGAAGGGGCTGGATCCCGTCGCCGAGGCCGACGAGGACGACTGGCGCTGGATGTGGGAGACCAACGTCCTCGGGACGCTCCGGCTGACGAAGGCGTTCCTGCCGAAGCTGGAGGCCTCCGGCGACGGCCACGTCGTCACCGTCACCTCGATCGCGGCGCTCGACTTCTACGACAACGGCGCCGGCTACACCGGCGCCAAGCACGCCCAGGCGATGCTCCACCGCACGCTGCGCGGCGAGCTCCTCGGCAAGCCGATCCGGATCACCGAGATATGCCCCGGCATGGTCGAGACCGAGTTCTCCGAGGTCCGGTTCGACGGCGACGCGGAGAAGGCGGCGAAGGTCTACCAGGGCCTGACCCCGCTGAGCGCCGACGACGTCGCCGAAACCATCACGTTCGCGGCCACCCGGCCGGCGCACGTCAACATCGACCAGATCGTGCTGAAGCCGCGCGACCAGGCGTCCGGCTCGCGGCGGTTCCGCCGGGAGTGACCGGGGTCTAGAGGGTCTCCTCCGACCGGCGGCGCTGCTCGGCGTCGTCGGCCGGTTCGTCGCCGTGGACCGCGCCCGCGATCCGCTCCTCGGACTCGGTGAGGATCTCCTCGGCACCGGGTGCGGTGCCCTCCTCCTCCGGGAGCGGGTTCGCGCGGGTCGCAGCGCGGTCCGGTGGCACGTCGGGGTTCTCGGGAGCGGTCATGGGGGCGACTACCCGTTCCTAGAGGGCGGACAACCTCTGCCACCGGTCCCAGGACAGCGTCCAGTCCCACACGTCGCCGTCGCGCGGGGACAGCTGCACCGGCGTGCCGGTGACCTCGACCGGGTCGCCGAACAGCACCGTGTCGTAGTACGCCTTCGCGTCCGCCGCGGACAGGTTCACGCAGCCGTGCGTGATGTTGGAACTGCCCTGCGCCGACGCCGAGGCCGGGTTGGCGTGGATGAACTCGCCGTTGTTGCTCATCCGCACGGCCCACTTCTCGACGACGTCGTAGCCGTACTGGGCCGAGGTCATCCGCTTGTCGGTGAACTTCTCCGTGACGACGTGCACCCCGGAGCGGGTGTTGCGGTTCGGGTCGGCGGCCAGCCCGTAGCTGGCCGGGTAGTCGGCGACCTGCCTGCCGTCGCGGATCACGACCATGCGGAACGACCTCGCGTCGGCCTTCACGATCTGCGAGCGCCCGATGGTGAACGACGTCGACAGGTCGGCCGCGCCGTAGCTCCCGCCGCCGTAGGCCACGCCCTTGAGCGGCGCGTCGACCGACACCCTCGTCCCGGCGGGCCAGTACTCCTTCGGCCGCCAGTGCACGCGGGAGCCGCCGCCCTCGTCGGGCAGCCAGCCCCAGGCCCCCTCGACTCCGGTCGACGTCGTGACCGTCAGCGCCCGCTCGACGGCGGCACGGTCGTCGACGTGCCGGTCGAACTGGATCTCGATCGGCGCGGCGACACCGACGGTGCGGCCGTCGCCGATGTTGAGCGTGCCGCGCGTGGTGTGCGCGGGCTCCAGCGTCGCGACCGTGCCCTGCACCGGGGTGGCGGCCCCGTCCGGGGCCACCGCACGGCCGTGCCAGGTGTAGGTGGTCGCGAAGTCGAGCTTCCCGCTGCTCGTCCAGGTGGCGCGGTCCGGGGCGAGTCCGCCGGGCACCTGCTCGCCGTCCGGCCCGGTCAGCGAGACGCCGTCGAGGGTCCCCCCGGCGGCACGCACCGAGACCGGGTCGGCCGGGTTCGCCGACGACGCCGACGCCGCCGGCTGGTACGTGAGCTGCGGCCCGGTCGGCGCGGGCGCGGCGAGCGGAGCCGTTCCCCCCTGGGCCCCCGCGAGTGCCACCGCGCCCGCGACACCCGATGCGGCGATCAACGCCACCACCACGAACAACAGCCGGCGCACGGTCCCCCACCCCAGATCGATTGTGTTCCGCAACCGACCGTACGCCTGCCGCGCCGCCCCACCGGGCGGCCTGCGTCACTCCCGCGCCGCACCGTCCGCCGCACCACCTGCCTCGCCGAGATGCAGGCCGGCGTCGTCCGGAGATCGACGATTCGCGCTGAGCCGCATCTCGGCGGGAACGGTCCGGGCACGGACGGGCCCGGGGTCAGAGGGTGCAGCCCACCAGCACCGGCTCGGGGCGCAGGTCCACACCGAACCGGCCGGTGACGCCGTCGCGGACCTCACGGGCCAGTGCGAGCAGGTCGTCGGTGCTCCCGCCGCCGCGGTGGGTGAGGGCGAGCACGTGCCGGGTGGACAGCGACACCCGTCCGCCGGGGCCGGCGTGCCCGCGGGTGAAGCCGGCGTTCTGGATCAGCCCGGCGGCCGACAGCTTCACCCGGCCCTCCCCCGCCGGCCAGGCGGCGAGGCCCTCGACCTGCGGCGCGTCGGCGACGGGCAGGATCGGGTTCGTGAAGAACGAGCCCGCGGACCAGGTGTCGTGGTCCTCGGCGTCGAGCACCATGCCCTTGCCGCGGCGCAGGGCCAGCACGGCGTCGCGGGCGGCGGCCGGATCGACCCGCGTCTCCGGTTCGACGCCGAGGGTCCGGGCGAGCTCGGCGTAGCGGATCGGGGCGGACCGACCGTCACCGCGCAGGGCGAACCGCACCCGCAGGACGACGGCGTCGTCGTTCCCCTTGAGCACGCTCGTGCGGTAGGCGAGCCCCAGGTCCGACGCCGGCACCCGGGTCCGGACGGTGCGGGTCCGGCGGTCGTAGAGATCGACGTCGACGAGCAGGTCGGCGACCTCGACGCCGTAGGCACCGACGTTCTGCACCGGGGTCGCGCCGGTGCGCCCGGGGATGCCGGACAGGCACTCCAGCCCGCCGAGCCCCTCCGCGACGGTGGCCGCGACGACGTCGTCCCAGTCCTCGCCCGCCTCCACGGTCGCGACGACCGTGTCGCCGGCACGCTCGAAGGCCACGCCCCGGCCGGCGAGCAGGACGGCGGTGCCGTCGAACCCGGCGTCGGCGACGACCAGGTTGGAGCCCCCGCCGACGAGCAGCACCCGCTCACCGGCCGCGTCGGCGGCACCGACGGCCGCCACGACGTCGTCGGCCCCCTCGGCTCGGACGATCCGGGCGGCCGGGCCGCCGAGGCGCAGCGTGGTGTGCGCGCTCAGCCGCGGGTCGGTCGTGGTCGTTCCCGGGAAACTCACGGGTGAACGGTAACCTGCGCGCATGCCGCGCTCCCTCGACTACCGCGCCACCTCCGCGCACCCCGCAGAGAAGGTGTACGCGGCCATGGTGGACCGCGACCTGCTCGACGAGCAGCTCCGGCACCTGGGCGGCCCGGGCGCCGCCGTCACCGACTACGAGGCGACCGCCGACGGTGTCCGGTACACGCTGCGGCACGGGATCCCGTCCGAGCACCTGCCCACGGTCGTCACGTCGCTCGTCCCCGGCGGGGACCTGAAGATCGACCGCACCGAGCAGTGGAAGGCCGGCGGCGCCGGGGTCTACGACGGCACCGGCTCGGTCAAGGTCGTCGGTACGCCGGCGACGGCGCGGTCGGTCATGCGGATCGCCGACGTCGACGGCGGCAGCGAGATCCGGATCCGCGCCGAGGTGACGGTGAAGGTGCCGATCGTCGGGTCCCGGATCGAGGAGGCCGTCGCCGGCCAGATCGAGCAGCTGCTGGCCGCCGAGACGGAGTTCACGCTGGCACGGGTCTCGTGAACCGCCGGTACGTCATCACCCTGTCGTGTCCGGACCGGACCGGGATCGTCGCGCGGATCTCCGCGTTCCTCGCCGACCTCGGCGCGTCGATCACCGAGGCCGCATACCACGCCGACGTCGACGCCGGGGTGTTCTGCACCCGTCAGGTCGTGGACGCCGCCTCCGTCCCGTGCGACGTCGACGAGCTCCGCTCGCTGTTCGCGCCGGTGGCCGCCGAGCTCGGCGGCGAGCACCGGATCTCCGACACGGGCGTCCGCAAGCGCGCCGTGCTGCTGGTGACGAAGGACCAGCACTGCCTGCACGACCTGCTCGGACGCGTCTGGGCCGGTGAGCTGCCGGTCGAGATCACCCGGGTGATCGGCAACCACGAGGCGCTGGGCGAGATCGTCAGCGCGCACGGGGTGCCGTTCCACCACGTCCCGTTCCCGGAGCCCGGCGACCGGTTCCGTGAGCAGGGCAAGGTGACCGCCTTCGAGGAGGTCCGCAAGCTCGTCGACGCGGACTCCCCCGACGCGATCGTCCTGGCCCGGTTCATGCAGATCCTGCCCGCGCACCTGTGCGAGGCCTGGGCCGGACGGGCGATCAACATCCACCACAGCTTCCTGCCCTCGTTCGCGGGGGCGCGGCCGTACCACCAGGCGCACCGGCGCGGGGTGAAGCTGATCGGCGCGACCTGCCACTACGCCACCGCCGACCTCGACGCCGGCCCGATCATCGAGCAGGACGTCATCCGCGTCGACCACGGCGACACCGCCGCCGACATGGTCCGGCGGGGCCGCGACATCGAGCGCCTCGTCCTGGCCCGGGGCCTGCGCTGGCACCTGGAGGACCGGGTGCTGATCCAGGGCAACCGCACGATCGTCTTCCACTGAGCTCCCGCGTGCGTTCGCCCCGCCCGCTCGTCGAGATGCAGCTCAGCGTCGTCCGGTGATCGACGATCCGCGCTGAGCCGCATCTCGGTGGGGGTGGTCCGGGGCCGGACGGTCCGCGCCGGGGGTCGTGTTCCGGGAGCGCACGTTCGCGATCGGGATCGCGTGACCGCGAACGGGTCCGGTCCTCCGACGGTCCCGGGATCCTCGGGCCATGTCGGTCCCCGGATGGCCCGAGGTGTTCCGTGGGACGGCCGCGGTCGCCGCCGGGCTCGTCACCCCCGGACGGCTCCGGGGCCCGTCGTTCGAGCGGCTCCTCCCCGACACCTACGCCCCCGCCACCGGGGAGTCCCCGGACCTGCGCCTGCGCTCGCTGGCCGCGTCCCTGTGGGCGGGGGACGGCGCCGTCCTCTGCGGGTACTCGGCGGCGGAGCTGCAGGGACGCTCGTGTGCTCCGCTCGGCGAACCCGCCGAGGTCGTGGTGCCCGCGACCTGCTCCGGTCCCCGCTCCCGCCGGGAGGTGCGCGTGCGGCGCGACGCGCTCCACCCGCGCGAGATCATCGAGATCGCCGGTGTCCGCGTCACGACTCCCATGCGCACCGCGTTCGACCTCGCCCGCCGGTTGCCGCCGGTCGAGGGGATCGTCGCGATCGACGCGCTCGCCCGCGGCACGTTCGCCCCGGACCTGCTGCTGACGTACGCCGCCCGGTACGTCGGCCTGCGCGGGGTGCGAGCGGTGATCGACGCCCTGACCTGGGCCGACGCCCGCAGCGGTTCCCCACCGGAGACCCGGCTCCGGCTGATCCTGGTGCGGAGCGACCTGCCGCGTCCGGTGCCGCAGCACCCGGTCGTCGACGAGCGCAGGCGCGTCCTGTGGCTCGACCTCGCCTATCCGGAGCACCGGCTCGGCGTCGAGTACGACGGCGGCGACCACTTCGCGACCCCGCAGGCCGCCCGTGCCGACGCCCAGCGGCACACCCGGCTCGCCGCCGCCGGATGGCGGGTGCTCCGCTACACCGCGGCCGAGATGCGTCGCGAACCGCAGCGGATCGTCACCGAGGTGCGACGAGCGCTCGGGAACTCCCGCCGAGATGCAGCTCAGCGCCGTCCGGTGATCGACGATCCGCGCTGAGCTACATCTCGGCGAGAGTGCTCCGGGCACGGACGGTCCGGTGCGGCGGAGCGGCGGTGCGGCGCGGCACGCGGCAGGCACGACGGGCCCGGCACGCACGACCGGGCCCGGCACGCACGACCAGGCCCGGCACGCGCAACGGCGCCCGCCCCGCGGTGTGCGGGACGGGCGCCGGATCGTGCGGTGGTCAGGCCGCGTGCTGCTGCGCGTCCACCGGCTCCAGGGCGATCTCCAGGACCTCGGCGACGTCGGCCACCGGGTGCACCCGCAGCTCGTTCCGGACCGACTCCGGGACGTCGTCCAGGTCGGGCTCGTTGCGCTTCGGGATGATCACGTCGGTCAGCCCGGCCCGGTGTGCGGCGAGCAACTTCTGCTTCACCCCACCGATCGGCAGCACCTTGCCCTGCAGCGTCACCTCGCCGGTCATGCCCACGCTGGAACGCACCGGGCGTCCGGACGCGAGGGAGGCCAGCGCCGTCGTCATCGTGACGCCGGCGGACGGGCCGTCCTTCGGGACCGCGCCGGCCGGGACGTGGACGTGGAGCTTCCCCTGGGCCAGGTCACCGGCCAGTCCGCGCGAGCGCAGGTAGGACAGGGCGATCGAGACCGACTCGGTCATCACCTCGCCCAGCTGCCCGGTGATCTGCAGGCCCGGCTCGCCCTGCATCGAGGTGGCCTCGATGAACAGCACGTCCCCACCGGCCCCGGTCACCGCCAGGCCGGTCGCGACGCCCGGCACGGACGTCCGCTCGGCCGACTCCGGCGTGAACCGCGGACGGCCGAGGTAGGTGACGAGCGCATCGGCGTCGACGTGCACCGGGCGCACGGTCTCCGAGCCGTCCGAGGCGTCGAGCTGCACCGCGACCTTCCGCAGGACCTTCGCGAGGCCCCGCTCCAGCTGGCGCACCCCGGCCTCCCGGGTGTACTCGGCGGCGATCATCGACAGCGCGACGTCGGTGAACTCGACGTCGCCGTCGTCCAGCCCGGCCTTCTCGACCTGCCGCGGGAGCAGGTGGTCACGGGCGATCGCGACCTTCTCCGGCTCGGTGTAGCCGTCGAGCGTCACGATCTCCATCCGGTCCGCGAGCGGCCCGGGGATCCCGGACGGGTCGTTCGCCGTGGCCAGGAACAGCACGTTCGACAGGTCCAGATCGACCTCGAGGTAGTGGTCGCGGAACGTGTGGTTCTGCGCGGGGTCGAGGACCTCCAGCAGCGCGGCGGTCGGGTCGCCCCGGAAGTCCGAGCCGACCTTGTCGATCTCGTCGAGCAGCACGACCGGGTTCATCGACCCGGCCTCGCGGATCGCGCGGACGATCCGGCCGGGCAGCGCGCCGACGTAGGTGCGCCGGTGGCCGCGGATCTCCGCCTCGTCCCGGACACCGCCGAGTGCCACCCGGACGAACTTCCGTCCCAGCGACCGCGCGACCGACTCGCCCAGCGACGTCTTGCCGACACCGGGCGGGCCGACCAGCGACAGCACCGCGCCGGAGCCGCGGCCGCCGATCGTGTCGGTCCCCCGCCGGTTGCGCCGGGCCCGGACGGCCAGGAACTCGATCAGCCGTTCCTTGACGTCGTCGAGGCCGGCGTGGTCGGTGTCCAGGATCCGGCGGGCCTCGACGAGGTCCGCCGAGTCCTCGGTGGTGTCGTTCCACGGGATGTCGAGCACGGTGTCGAGCCAGGTCCGGATCCACCCGGACTCCGGGCTCTGGTCCGAGGCCCGCTCCAGCTTCCCGACCTCGGCCAGTGCCGCCTTGCGGACGTGCTCGGGCAGGTCCGCCGCCTCGACCCGGGCTCGGTAGTCGGCCTCGCCGTCGGGGTCGTCCTCGCCGAGCTCCTTGCGGATCGCGGCGAGCTGCTGGCGCAGCAGGAACTCACGCTGCTGCTGCTCCATGCCCTCGCGGACGTCGTTCGAGATCTTCTCCGAGACCTCCTGCTCGGCGACGTGCGCCTTCGTCCACTCCAGCAGCTTCTCCAGCCGGGCGGTCACGTCGGTCTCGGCGAGCAGCTCGGCCTTGTGCGCGACGTCCAACCAGGACGCCCAGCCGGCCAGGTCGGCGAGCTGCCCGGGATCGGAGGTCTGCTGCACCGAGTCGATGACCTGCCAGGCGCCCCGCTGCTGCAGGATGCCGACGACCAGCGCCTTGTACTCGGTGGCGAGCTCGTGGGTGCGTCCGGTCGGCCCGGCCGAGTCGACGGGCTCGGCCTCCACCCACAGGGCGGCACCGGGTCCGGAGACCCCGCTGCCGATGCGGGCGCGGCGCTCACCGCGCACCACCGCGGCCCGGTCGCCGTTCGGCAGCCGGCCGATCTGTTCCAGGACGGCGACCACACCGATCGCGCCGTACCGCCCGTCCAGGCGGGGGACGACGAGGACCCGTCTGCCGTCGTCGTCGTCCCCGTCCCCGGCCGCCGTCGCGGCGTCGATGGCGGCACGGGTGTCGGGCGCGTCCAGGCGGACCGGGACCACCATCCCGGGCAGGACCACGGTGTCGTCGAGGGGCAGGACCGGGAGCGTCAGCACGTCACTCATGTCCGCTCCAACAGCGGTGAGCCGGAACTGCTTCCGAAAGTTGAGCGGTGTCCGCTCAGGGCGAACACCGGGCTCAGCGCGCGAGGTCCTCCACGACCGTGGCGTTCGGCAGCGACGCCAGGAGATCGCCGGGGACGGCGAGCTTCCCGCCCCGGATCCCGCTGCCGACGACGACCGCGTCCGCCCCGGCGACGCCCGGCGCGATCCACAACGGCCAGTCGGCGGGGAGCCCGATCGGCGTGATCCCGCCGTAGGCCATCCCGGTCAGGGTGACGGCGTCGTCCATCGGCGCGAACGAGACCTTGCGGACGTCGAGCCGCTTCTTGACGACGCCGTTGACGTCCACCCTCGTGGTGGCGAGGGCGAGGCAGGCCGCGTACCGGACCTCGCCCGCGCGCCTGCCCGCGACGACGACGCAGTTCGCCGCGCGGTCGAGCGGCGACCCGTAGGCCGCGCAGAACGCGGCGGTGTCGGCGAGCTCGGGGTCGATCTCGGCGACACCGATCCGGTCGGCGTCGAGATCCTTCAGGGCGCGTGCGACCGGGTCCGCCAGGAGGTCGGGACGCCCGGTCGCGGGGACGGCGTCCAACGTGCCGAGGACCGGCCAGGTCACCAGCGGGGACCGCCGCCCTGGACCTCCATCACCGCCGGCTTCACGTCGACGATGTAGACGAGCACCGCCACCATCGCGGCCAGCCAGAACATGGCCCCGCCGTACATCGGGCCGCCGGTGATGATCAGCAGGAGCAGCCCGACGCCGGTGATGCCGAGCCAGGCGTTCTTGGTGAGCTTCCCGGCGGCGTTGAAGGCGTCCGCGCGCTGGCGCAGGGCGTGCAGGAACGCGTAGCCACCCAGCGGGAGCGCGAGGATCTTGATCCCGAAGACGATCCACTGATCGAGCGAGTACAGCAGTTCCACGGGCTCAGCGTACGGGCAGAGCGACCTTCGGTCACGCGGACTCCCGGCGATACGGACGGAAGCCGTGAACCACCTCGGGGAGACGACGAACGCCCCCGACGGCTCCGGGCCGTCGGGGGCGTTCGCGAGAAGATCACCGGGCGGTCCGCCCGGCCGGGCTCACTTCTTGGCGGTCGTGCTGGTGGTGCGGCGGGTCGCCGGCTTGCGGGCCGGAGTGCTCTTCGCACCGGTGGAGGTCTTCGGGTCGGTCTTCGCCGCGGTCTTGCGGGCGGTGGACCGCGTGGTGGACGCGACCTCGTCACCGGCCTCGGTGATGGCCTCGGCGGCGTCCTTCGACACCTCGGTCACGGCCTCGGCGGCCTCGCCGGCCGCGGTCTGGGTCCGGCGCGCGACCTTCTCGCCGACCGAGCGGGTCTGGGTGGTGACCGTGTCGAGCGCCTTGGCCGCGGCGTCGTGGGTCTCGTCCACGAAGCCGTCGACGCGGGCGTCGAACTTCTCGGTCAGGTCCTCGACCGTGTCGATCGCGTTCTTGACCTGCGGCTGCTTGCGCAGCTTGCCCCAGGCCTTCTCGCCACGCTGGGCGAAGCCGACGTAGACGCCCTCGACCTCGGAGCGGAACTCCTCGACCTGCTTGCGCAGGCTGTCGGAGGACAGCTTGCCGCGCAGCTCCTTGAGCTCCTCCGGGAACTCCTGGACGCGGGTCTGCACCTCCTCCGCGCGCTGGGTCGCGGTGGTGCGGACGTCGGTGACGGCCTTGGACACGGTCGTGTAGGCGTAGTCGCCGACGCCGATGACGGCCATCAGCGGCGTGCGGGCGACCTCGGCCTGCTCGGCGGTCTGCTCGCGCAGCTTCTTCACGTCGGCACTGGTCGGGAGGTTCACGGCCATGGTGATCACTTCCTCGTCTCGATGGAGTGGGGGGTGTCGTCGGGGAGGCCGTTCTCCCTGCGGAACGACTCGTACACGTCGAGCAGCACGCGTTTCTGCCGCTCGCTGAGGGTCGGATCGGTGAGCACCGCGTCGGTCACCTTGCCGGCGGGGCGCTCCTCGAGGATCCCGGCGCGGACGTACAGCGCCTCGGCCGAGATCCGCAGCCCTTTCGCGATCTGCTGCAGGATCTCCGCGGACGGCTTGCGGAGTCCGCGCTCGACCTGACTCAGGTAGGGGTTGCTCACCCCCGCCGAGCGGGCCAGCTGACGCATGGAGACCTGTGCGGCCTCCCGCTGGGACCGGATGTAGGACCCGATGTCCTCCACCGCGTGCCCGACGGCCTGCTGGGCCTGCCCGACGACCTGGCCGACGTGCTCGACGGCGGCCTGGCCTACTCGATCGGGGGGCTCGACGGTCTTCCGGTCACCGCTGCCGGGCTTCGGCTGGGTGGCCATCCGTCTCGCCTCCGGTTCGATCCGTTCCTCACTGACAGAACCGACCGTACGCCCGGGTGCTAACTCTTGCAAGCACAGTGCTAGCGCAGGTGACGTGGCCTGCGCCACGTTCGTGACAGGGGGATGGCGATGGCGTGACGCCGCAGTGAGACGGCCGCGTCAGCCGATGACCAGCTCCCCGACGGCGTGGATCACCAGGCCCGCCAGCGCCCCCACGACGGTGCCGTTGATCCGGATCCACTGCAGGTCCCGGCCGACCTGCAGCTCGATCTTGCGGGAGGTCTCCTCGGCGTCCCAGCGGGCCACCGTGTCGGTGATCAGCGTGGTGATCTGGTGCCGGTAGTGCCGCACGACGTAGCACGCGGCGTCGGCCATCCAGCCGTCCAGCTTGGCGGCGAGCTCGCGGTCCCGGCCGAGCCGACGGCCGAAGGCCATGAGCCCGTCACGCACCCGCAGCCGCAGCTCGTTGGACGGGTCGTCGGCGGCGTCGAGCACCATGCCCTTGACGACCGTCCAGGCCCGGCCGATGAAGTGCTGCACCTCCGGGTGCTCGACGACCTGGCGCTTGACCTGCTCGGCGCGGTCCATCGTCGTCGCGTCGTGCTGGAGGTCCTGGGCGAACTCGGCGAGGTAGCGGTCGACCGCGTGGCGCAGCGGGTGCTGCGGATCGGTCTTGACCGCCCAGGCGTAACCGCGGATCTCGGCGAAGAGCTTGTCGGCGACCATGTCGTCGACGAACCGCGGTGTCCACGACGGCGCCCGGTCGTGCACCACCCGCAGCACCATGTCCTGGTTGTCGGCGACCCAGTCGTAGGCGCGGTCGCAGACGAGGTCGACCAGTCGCCGGTGCGCGCCGTCGGCCAGGACCCCCTCCAGGGCCTTGCCCATCGGCGGGCCGACGGGGATCTCGAGCAGCTTCCGGACGGCGACGGTCTCGATGACGTTCTGCACGTCCTCGTCGCGCAGCACCATGACGAGGGCGCGCGCCGCGGTGACGAGCTCGGTGGTGACGCGGTCGGCGTTGGCCTGCTGCCCGATCCAGCGCCCGACCTGCTCGCTGACCCCGACCGACTCCAGCTTCTCGCGGACCACGGCCTCGGACAGGAAGTTCTCGCCGACGAAGTCGCCGAGGCTGTCGCCGATCGTGTCCTTCTTGCGCGGGATGATCGCGGTGTGCGGGATCGGCAGCCGCAGGGGGTGCCGGAACAGCGCGGTGACGGCGAACCAGTCGGCGAGCGCGCCCACCATGCCCGCCTCGGCGCTCGCCCGCAGGTAGGACGCCCAGGCCAGCCCCTGGACCACCTCCAGGTACTTGGCGAGGAAGAAGACGATCGTCGCCCCGACGAGGAACCCGGTCGCGACCATCTTCATGCGGCGCAGGTCGCGACGCTTCTGCTCGTCGCCGGGGCCGAAGCCACCGAGCGGGGTCGAGGGGATCGAACCGACGGTCCGGTCCCGCGGCGGGATCGGTGCCGGGCGCTCCGGCGCGCGGGAGGTCTGCACGACTCCATAGTGCCGCGCGACTCCGACAGCGGCCGCCGGGGTGGGCCGGGGAGGACTCCGGGTGATCCCGGACGACGATCCGGCCGGGCCCGGGAATCATCCCTCCGGGCCCGGCCGTCGCCGGCGGTGCGGCTGCTCGGCGGGGTCGCGAGGCGAGCCCGCCCGGCGAGGGAGAAGTGCCCCCTCGGGCGCCGCTACCGGTGCGCGCCGCCGGGCCGGTCCCGGCACCCGCCGCGAGGGACGGGTGACATCGGGACGACTCCGGGCCGGCGGTGCGCCGGACGCGCGGGCCGGGCCGATGTCCGGGCCGGGCCGCGCGGGTCGGGATCAGCGCTGCAGCACGCCGACCTCGTCCTGGCCGATCGCTGCGGTCGACGACGCCGCGGCGCGCTGCCGGACGGCGTCCGCGACCGCGTCGACGACGACCGAGGCCTCGGGCACGCGGTACCCGACGCGGGCCGGCGCGACGCGCCACTGCACCCAGCCGTCGGGGCGCTCGGTCGGCGGTGCGACGACGCCGATGCCGTCGGTGTGCAGCACGACGTCGGTGTGCAGGCTGAGCTCTGCGGGCAGCGCGTGCCGCGGACTCATGGGGAACCACCATGTGCCCTCGGGGGTCGCGGCCACCGGGACGACCTCACCGGCCTCCCGGAGCGTCCGGCACACCACGCGGCCTATCGCCGCCGGGACCTCGACGACGTCGAGCACGTCGCCGGTGACCAGGAGTACGTCGGAGCCGAGGCCCGGAACGAGGGGCCAGCCGTGGTCGGCGTACTCGTGTGCCGCTGCGCGCAGCTCCGCGCCGTAGACGGCTCGGTAGCTGTCCCACCAGGACATCAGGGATCCACTTCCTTCCGTGTGACGGACACCGCCGTGGTGTCCTCTGTGAAGTGCAACACCAGGATGCAGGCTCCGGGCACGCCTCCGCGACCGGTTCGCGGCGAGGGCGCGGACCCGCGAGACGAGCGGGAACGACCGACCGCACGCCGTCGCGACCGCCGGTGAGCGGCAGGTGACCGGGCGGAGCGGGCCGACGACCGGTGGCAACCCCCGACGCTCCGGGTGCCACACCGGTCGTCGCACCGCTCGACATGCCTCGTCAGTCAACTGTCTTTACGATCGAGAGGAATATCGGGCGATCAGGAGGAGACCGACATGACGACGATCGGGGGCACCGGCACGGCGACCCGCGCCGACACGGTGCGGACGTGGGCGGTGCTGGGAGCGGCGGTGCTGCAGACGGTGGCGGGCTCGCTGGGTGGCAGCGGGTTCTTCGGGGAGTCGCAGCGGGTCCTGTCGGACCGCTACCCGTCCCTGCTGACGCCGGCGACGATCGCCTTCTCCGTCTGGCCGGTGATCTACCTGGCCCTGCTGCTGTTCGCCGTCCACCAGTCACTCCCGGGACAGCGGTCGCGGCCGGTGCACCGCGCCACCGGGTGGCTGTTCGTCGCGACGGCCGTGCTCAACGCGGGCTGGATCGTCGTCTTCTCCCAGGAGCTCCTCGGCCTGGCGCAGCTGATGATCGTCGCACTACTGGTCGTACTCGCCGTCGCACTGCGGCGGCTCACCGCGGTCCCCGCGGACGGAGTGGTCGACCGGCTGCTCGTGCACGGGCCGTGGGCGTTCTACGCGGGCTGGGTCTCGGCGGCCACCGTCGCGGGGCTCTCCGTGACGCTGACCTACTGGGGTGCCGCACTCGGCCCGGTCCCGGCGGCGGCGCTGCTCCTCGTGGCGGCGGCCGCGTTCGGGTACGCGACGCGGCTGACCACGGCGGCGGTGCCGTACGCGGCGACGGTGGTGTGGGCGCTGGTCTGGGTGGCGGCCGCGTCGGTCGCCGTCGTCACGGTCGTCGCGGTGCTCGGCGCGCTCGCGGTCGTGACGGTCGCGGTCCTGCGCACGCGCGAGGGCGTGCGCGCGGCGTTCGGCTGACCGTCCACCGGGGACGGCGGCCGGAGACCCCGGAGACGCGGACGGCGCCGGTGCTCCACGGAGGAGCGCCGGCGCCGTCGGCACACGCGGGGTCGTACCCCGCGGGAAGTCAGATCACGCGGACCGTGTCGGCCTGCGGGCCCTTCTTACCCTGGCTGGACTGGAAGTCGACCCGCTGGTTCTCCTCCAGGGTACGGAACCCGTTGGACTCGATCGCGGAGTAGTGGACGAAAACGTCCGGTCCCTCGTCGTCGGTGGCGATGAAGCCGAAGCCCTTCTCGGCGTTGAACCACTTGACGGTGCCCTGCGGCATAACTGTGTCCTTCTCAGATGGAGCGGTTCCGGGCCTCACTGCGAGGCACCGGAGGTCGCGCGGGCATCGTCGGATGACACATCCGCATCACCGGCGAAGCCCACCGTCACAACTTCCACACGGACGCTTCACGGCGATCGGGAGAAGAACGACTGCAACCAGCGCGGACGCTACCACTCTCCGCGTCGCGACGGACCCCACCCGACGTTTCCCGATCACACGACTCCCCCGCTCCCCTGACATCCCACCCGCACCACGGCCTTTCACGGACAGTGAGACGAGGCCCCGAAAACGGGCACGGCCGGTCACCACGTCCCCCGACGAGTGAATGCGGGGCCCTTTCCATGCCGACGGGTGAGCACTCGGCGCTCAAAGGCCCCGGACGGGTGACGGACGGCGTCCGGCCCCGCCGACGACCCCTCCAGCCCCCCGAACGGGGTCCCCCGTTCCGGGCTCGTCACCGCTCGCAACGGTCGCTCTGTGACCGACGGGACGGACGTGACGGGTGTGGCCACTATCGGGTCACTGGTGGAACACGCCTGGTCACCGCAAGCTCTGCGCCGTCAGTCACCGTGCAGCAGCAGCGCCCACTGGAGAGAACGTGCGATCCCGAGTCACCACTTCCGTCGCCCTCACCCTCATGATCGGCACCCTGGGTGTCTGCGGTGCCGGCGTGGCCGGCGCTGCCGAGCCCGTCCGCGTCCCCGCAGCACCGGCCTCGCTCTCGGCCCCCGCCCAGCCGGCCGCCCCGCAGAGCTCGAACGACGGCCCGCTGGACCGGCTGTTCGACACCCTCTTCGGGGGCTCGTCCGTCGACGACCCCGCCGACCCGGCCGACCTCGACACCGTCGACGCCGCAGCACCGGCGGTACCCGGTGCGGTCCCCGCCGTGCCGCAGGCGGGCGTCCCGGCCGACGTCCCCGTGCCGGGAGCACCCGCGGTGCCCGGCGCACCGGCGGTCCCGCAGGCCCCTGCCGCCCCGGCGGTCCCGCCGGCGCCGGCGGTGCCCGGTGCTCCGCAGGTCACGGCGCCGGAGCTGCCGCAGGCTCCCGCGGCACCGGGTGTGGCGCAGGCTCCGGGCGTCCCCGGCAGCCCCGCTGTTCCGGCCGCCCCCGCGGTCCCGGCTGCTCCCGCAGTCCCCGCGGCCCCGGCCGTCCCCGCGGCCCCGGCCGTCCCCGCGACCCCGGCCGTCCCGGGGGCCGCCGCACCGGCAGTGGTGGCGGCCCAGGAGTCCCCGGCCGACGTCGTCCAGCAGGTGGCCGACGAGCCGCCGTCCGCACCGGCCGTGCCCGGCGCTCCGCAGACGCCCGCCGTGCCCGGTGCTCCGGCCGCCCCCGCCGTCCCGGCCGACCCGCAGGTCCCCGCGGTGCCGGCCGCACCGCAGGCCCCCGCCGTCCCGGGCGCTCCCGCGGTCCCGCAGGTCCCGGGCGCACCGGCCGCCCCGCAGGTCCCCGCCGCACCGGCAGTGCCCGCCGCGCCTGCCGTGCCGGCCGCACCTGCCGTCCCGCAGGCTCCGGCGGTCCCGGGCGCGCCGCAGGCCCCGGCCGTCCCGGGTGCCCCGGCGGCACCGGAGGTCCCCGCGGGCGCGGCCCAGGAGGCTCCGGCCACCCCGGGTACCGACACCGCCGCGGCGACGGAGCCGGCCGAGACCTCCCCGTCGAAGCCCAGCCTGTGGGAGCGGCTGTTCGGCAGCCCGCGCTGACCGCGACGGGCTCCACCGCGCCGACGGCGTCCCGCACCCGCGGGGCGCCGTCGCGCCGCGTCCGCCGTCCGTGTCCCGCCGCGCACCGGGGCGGCGTCACCCCAGGTCGGCCGCCCAGCCCTGGGTGAGGGAGCCGAACACGTCGTCGAGGAGATCGGCGAGCTCGGCGCCGTCGTCGGCCAGCCAGTGCTCGTAGGCGGCGAGGCAGACGCCCAGGCAGGCGTGCCCGAGGCTCTGCGGCACCAGGCCGGACGACGGCTCCCCCCGTCGCTCGGCGACGTGGTCGGCGACGACCTGCCGCCAGGCCGCGTAGCGGAGCGTGGAGTGCGCCTGCAGGGCAGGTGTCTCCAGGATCAGCCGCAGCCGCCTGCGGTGCCACGGCTGCTCGTCGGGGTCCACGTGGTTGAACTCGAGCACCGCCCGGCGGATGCCCTCCAGCACGGGCAGGTCCGGTGACTGCGCGGCGAGCACCGCCCGCATCCGGACGAGCTGCTCGTCGAAGGCTCCCCAGGCGACGTCGTTCTTGGACGCGTAGTACCGGAAGAACGTGCGACGGCCGATGCCGGCGGCGTGGGCGACGTCGTCGACGGTCGTGTGGTCGAAGCCCTGCTCGCTGAACATCTCCAGCGCGATGTGCTCGATCTCGTACCGGGACGTCACGGGACGCCGGCCTGCCCGGCGCAGGCCGGACGTGCCACCGGGATGGTCTGTGCCGTTCTCGGCCGTCGCCGACATCGCCGCGTTCCCCGAGTCCTCCGGGCCCCGCTCAGGTCGTTCGGACGCGCCCGGGAGGCCGTGCGGGCGCCGATCCCCCGATCATTCCATGTCGCCCGCCCGTGCGGGTCCGCCTCCGTCGGAGGAGGCCCCGCTCACCGGAAAGCTCTCCACATTGTCGGTGGGTCACGGCACACTCGCGCACAGACGGACCGGGATCGCCCCGGGTCACCGGAGACGGGGACGTCGCGAGGGGGAACGGCATGAGCGCACCCACCCGGGCCGGAGGCGGCCTCGACCAGGCCGACGACCGGCCGCTCGACCTGCAGATCGAGGACTACCGGCGCGAGCTCACCGGGTACTGCTACCGGATGCTCGGATCAGCGTTCGAGGCGGAGGACGCGGTCCAGGACACGATGGTCCGTGCGTGGAAGGGCCTGGCGAAGTTCGACGGCCGGTCCTCGCTGCGGTCCTGGCTCTACCGGATCGCCACGAACGTCTGCATCGACGCGCTGAACGGCCGCAAGCGCCGCGCCGTGCCGATGGACCTCGGCGCACCCGGCGCACCGGTCGCGGAGTCGCTGCGCGAGCCGTTGCCCGACGCCGACTGGCTCGAACCGATGCCCGACGCCCGGGTCTCGACCCCCGCGGGCGACCCGGCGGAGAAGGCCGTCGCCAAGGAGACCATCCGGCTGGCCTTCATCGCCGCCCTGCAGCACCTGCCGGCCCGCCAGCGCGCGGTGCTGATCCTGCGCGAGGTGCTGTGCTGGAAGGCCGCCGAGGTCGCCGAGCTGCTCGGCACGACGGTGGCCTCGGTGAACAGCGCGCTGCAGCGGGCCAGGGCCACCCTCTCCGAGCAGGGTGTCTCGGAGGCCGCCCCCGGTACGAGCCCGGTCACGGACCCGGCGCAGACCGAGCTGCTGATGCGGTACATGGCCGCGTTCGAGGCGTTCGACATGGAGGCGCTGACCGCGCTGCTGCACGAAGACGTCGAGCAGAACATGCCCCCGCTGGAGCTGTGGTTCCGCGGCCGGGAGGACGTCATCGCGTGGATGGCGACCGGCCCGGGCCAGGGCTGCCGCGGCTCGCGGGTCGCCCCGGTCGAGATCAACGGCACGGTCGGGTTCGCCCAGTGGAAGCCGTCCGGGCCGGACGGCGAGTTCGAGGCGTGGGGCATCCAGGCACTGCGCATCGAGGACGGCCGGGTCACCGGGCTCAGCATCTTCCTGAACAAGGACCTGTTCGCCTACTTCGGGCTGCCGGTGAAGCTGGCCGACAAGCCGGAGCTGTGGGAGCCCAAGGTGGTCTGACCGGTTCCCCGCTCGCCGCGGGCGAACATCGTCAGCCCAGGGCGGAATCGCAGGTCACGGGCGCGGGGGCGACCTAACGTCGGGGTCGGAACACCGAGAACGGAGGCCCCCGATGCCCGTCCTGCCGACCACGTCCGACCTCGCCGACCGGCTCCTCGGCGAGCGGATCGTGCTGCTGTCCCGCGAGCTCGACGACGACGTCGCCGCCGAGACCTGCGGCCGACTGCTCCTGCTCGCCGCGGAGGACCCGCGCCGGGACGTGACCTTGCAGGTCCTCTCCCCCGGCGGCTCACCGGTCGCCGCTGCGGCGGTGCACGACACCATCCGGGCACTCGGCGTCGACGTGGTCACCGTCGCGAACGGGTCGCTGGCCGGTCCGGCTCCGTTCCTCGTCGCGGCCGGCACCCCGGGGAAGCGGTTCGCGCTTCCGCACGCGTCGTTCCGCATCCCGGACCCGGAGGACACCGGGCAGGCCCCGGTCCGCGGGGCGCACCCCGGTGACGTCCGGGTCCGTGCGGACCATCTGGCCCGGCGGCGCGCCGAGATCGACGCGCTGACCGAGCGGTACTGCGGGGGTTCGCTGCCGGGCGACGCGCGGGAGCGGTGGCTCACCGCGGGTGACGCCGCAGCCGCGGGCCTCGTCGATCACGTCCGTGGAGCGGATAGCTAGTCTCTCCACGTGCGCGTCTCGGAGTTGTCCCGCTCATCGGGCGTCCCGGTGGCGACGATCAAGTACTACCTGCGCGAGGGGCTGCTGCACCGCGGCGAGCCGACCTCGCCGAACCAGGCCCGCTACGACGACACCCATCTGAGCCGGCTGCGCCTGGTCCGGGCCCTGGTGGAGGTCGGCGGCCTGCCGATCGCCGTCGTGAAGGACGTGCTGGTCGCCGTCGACGACCCGGACACCGGTCTGCACCAGATGCTCGGGCGCACCGTGTACGCCGTCACCGGAACCGGCCCCGACGACGACGGCGGCCCCTGGGCCGAGCACGCCGACTCCGACCTCCGGGCGGTCGCCGCGCACGCCGGCTGGACGCTGTCGGAGCAGGCCCCCGCACTGGCCGGGGCACGCAGCGTCCTGGCCCGGATGCACGAGCTCGGCCACGCCCCCGGCACACGGACCCTGCAGCTGTGGGCGGAGGCTGCGGACCTGGCGGCCGCGGGCGACCTGGAGGCCGTCGCCCACAGCGGGAGCCGCGAGGAGGTGGCGGAGACGGCGCTGGTCGGGACGGTCCTGGGCGACGCCCTGCTCGCCGCACTGCGCCGGATCGCGCAGGAGAACCACTCCCGGCGTCAGTACCCGTCCGGCGCCTGACCGGGCAGCGCGACCCGCACGAGCACGGCGCGGTGGTCGCTGCCCGGCAGCTCGCGCACCACGTACCGGAGGGTGCTGCTGCGGCGCGGCACCAGGACGTGGTCGATCCGGATGCCCGCCCACCGCGGCCACGACGACGGGAACGTCCCCGCCGCGCCGTGCCCGGTCCCCTCGGCGACGTCCCGGCAGCCGCCGAGTGCGACGCGCAGCCGCCGGTGGTCGAGCACCGCGTTGAGATCCCCGGCGACGATCGGTGCGGGCCGCGCCCGGGTCCAGCTCCCGATCAGCGCGAGCTCGTCGCGCCAGGACGCCAGCCGGCGCGGGTCGGTCGGCGCGGAGGTGTGCACCGCGTACAGCGTGCGGGGCCCGAGCAGCCCGCCGCTGACCTCGAGGTGCGGCAACCGCATGCCCTCCCCCGGGCGGACCTCGACGTCCCCGGCGCGCGGCGCGGCGAGGACGACCGTGCCCCGGCCCTCGGGCACCCCTGGCGGGACCGACGACCAGCCGCGGTAACCGTCCAGCAGCGGGAGCAGCGCGTCGCGGTAGCCGGCACCGGCCTCGGGAAGCACCGCGAGGTCGGGCCGTTCGGCGGCGATCAGGGCGGCGAGTGCGGTGCGGTCGGCGCGCCCGAGCAGCACGTTCGCGACGAGCACGGTGACGACGGGCCCACCGGCCGCGGACGACGGCGGGCGGCGCGACAGCCGTCGCACCGCGGGGGCCGTGCCCACCAGCCCTGCCGCGACGGCCGCCGTCGCGGGCACCCGTCGTCCGGCCAGGGCGAGCACACCGGCCACACCGAGCGCCGCGGTACCGAGGTGCGGCCGGACGGCCGTGGCGCCGACCCGGGCGGAGCCGCGGTCGATCCGCCACCGGGCGGGGAGCATCTGCATCGTCGTACGCAGGGTGGCGTCGACGGTCCGCTGGACACGCTGGAACACAGCCGATCAACGGCCGGCGACGCGTGCCGGTTCCGCGCGCTCAGGCCCGGCAGGTGAGCGGGCGGCCGCCGTTGTACTCGACCATCTCGGCCAGCGCGGTGATCACGTCGATCGGGGCGCCGCGGACGGTGCCGTCGAGCTCGGCACACGCCCGGTGCAGGTTCCCGACGATCCGTTCGGCGTCCGGCCACTCCGCGAAGCGCCCCAGGTCGGCCTCCAGTGCGGCGTCCAGCGGCGGGATGCCGGCGTCGAGCGCCTCCTCGGCCAGGTCCACGACGAACCGCAGGTAGTCGAGGGTGTCGTGGACGGGGCCGTCGCCGTGGAAGACGGGTCCGTGCCCGGGGACCGTCGTCTCGGCGCCGAGCGGGAGCAGCACGTGCTCGAGGACGTCGATCGCCCCGGTCACCGACCCCATCAGCAGGAACGGCGTGCCACCGTGGAAGACGAGGTCCCCGCAGTAGAGCAGCGAACGGTCCGGCACGTGGACGACGACGTCGTTCGTGGTGTGCGCGGGCGTCCCGACGTGCAGCACCTCGGCCCGCAGGTCCCCCAGGTGCAGCGTGATCCGGTCGGTGAAGGTCAGGAACGGTGGGTCGAGCGGCAGCGAACCCCAGTCGGGGTGGTCCCAGAACGGCAGGTCACGGGGCGGTCCGAAGGCGATCATCTCCTCGCGGGCGCGCTCGTGGGCGACGATCGTCGCGGACGGGAACACCGCGTTGCCCCAGGTGTGGTCGCCGTGGTGGTGGGTGTTGACCAGCGTCCGGATCGGCAGGTCGGTGACGCCGGCGACCGCCGACGCGAAGGCCCGGGTGCGGCGCTCGGTGGAGCACGAGTCGACGACGACGGCGCCCTGCGGCCCGACGAGGAGCCCGGCGTTGTTGATCCACCAGGTCCCGTCCGGCTGGACGTAGGCGAAGAGCCCGTCCGAGACCTCCTCGAGCCGGGGCGGGCCGGGGACGGTGATGTCGTGCGGCTGCGTGCTCATGCCGACGATCCTGGACCGCCCGGACCGATCGGGCACGCACCCGAGTGGCCCACCGCCCGCTTCGCACGGGATCGCGTCGTTCGCACGGGGTCGGATCCCGTGCGAGCGATCCGATCCCGTGCGAACCCGGTCCGAGGCGCCGCCGCCGCGATGAGTTCTCGGCGGGGCGCAGGTCAGTACCGGTGGGGACGATGCCGCGTCACCGGATCGGGAGGACCCACGATGACGACCACACCGAACACCACACCGAGGACCACACCGCCCGGCCGCCCGCCCGTCGTCGACCGGGCGACCTGGCAGGCCGCACGGGACGAGCTGCTCGTCCGCGAGAAGGCGCACACCCGTGAGGGCGACGCCATCGCCGCGGCCCGCCGCCGGCTGCCGATGGTGGAGTTCGACGGGACGGTCGAGGTCGTCGGGCCCGACGGCCCGGTGCCGTTCCTCGATCTCTTCCAGGGCCGCGACGAGCTCGTGGTCTACAAGCACATGTGGTGGGACGGCGCGCCGTCGCAGGGGCAGTGCGAGGGGTGCACCACCACGGCCTGGCACCTGCAGGGCGCCGACTACCTGAACGCCCGCGGCGTCTCGTACGCGGTCCTGACCACGGGCCGGGCCGACGAGGTGGCCACCTTCGTCGCGTTCATGGGCTACACCCAGCCCTGGTACTCGGTGCGGGGCCTGGACGAGCCGGTCGGCGGCGCCATGGGCTTCCTGACCAGCTACCTGCGCGACGGCGACCGCACGTTCCTCACCTACTCCACGACCGGCCGCGGCAACGAGCGGGTCAACGGCTCGCTCGGTCTGCTCGACATGACGCCCTACGGCCGCGGCGAGGCGTGGGAGGACACCCCGGACGGCTGGCCCGAGGGGCGCACGGCGTGCTGGTCCTGGCGGACGGATGCGGACGGCCACGACACCTGGGGCCCGACGAGCCGGCCCGTTCCGCAGTGGAGCCGTCCGGGCGCGACACCGGTGGAGACCCTCGGCCGTGGGAGTGAACACCACTGACGCGAGTTCGCGGGAGGAGAGGTGGCCAGGGGCGGGGTCGAACCGCCGACCTTCCGCTTTTCAGGCGGACGCTCGTACCAACTGAGCTACCTGGCCCCGGCCCTCGGAAGAACTCCGAGGGAGTGGAGCGACCCAGACGGGACTCGAACCCGCGACCTTCGCCGTGACAGGGCGACGCGCTAACCAACTGCGCCACTGGGCCTTGCGCTGCGGAAGTCATCGTATCCGATGGCTTCCGCCGTACCCCCAACGGGATTCGAACCCGCGCTGCCGCCTTGAAAGGGCGGAGTCCTAGGCCGCTAGACGATGGGGGCTCAGACCAGCTCGGGGCTCGTCCTTCCCTCAACGGCTGTCCGTTGGGAGCGATAAAACCATACGACACCGTCGTCGAGACCCCTGCAGGCACCCCCCTCGTTCCGGTGTCGTGGCCGGTCAGACGGGGTGCGCCCGCGGGGACGCCCGATCAGCGCGCGACGGGCGGCGGCTGTTCCGGGTTCGAGGAGATCAACCCGAGCATGTCGAGCAGCTCACGGAGGTCGCCGGAGTCGGACGAGTTCTTCGCCACGACGAGGCGGGCCTTCTGCACCTGGTCGTCGGACACCTTGAACGCGTCGGCCGCGCTCCGGGGCGCCGGGATGGATCCGGTCTCCTCGTCGGTGCCGCGCCTTGCGCCGATCGTCATGGGGCCTCCCGGTAGGCCGTCTGGGGACCCGTTCCCGACGCTCCCCGACCGTGGGACGCGCCGCGGTGCCGGTTCCGCCGGTACCACCACGTGTTGTGGCCGTGACCACGACGTTACCCATCGTGCGTACCCGCCGCATGCCCCTTCCCGGGTGACGGGACCACGTCCACGCGGTCACCCGGTGCAGCACCCGTCAGCCGGATGCCGGGGTCCGGCACGGGCTCCCGGACAGCGCGCCGACCGGCACCGAGGCCGCCAGCGCCCGGTACCCGGCCGGTGACGGGTGCAGTCCGTCGCCGGAGTCGTACTCCGCGCGGAGGCGGCGCGGGTCGCCCGGGTCGGCGAGCGTGGTCGCGGCGTCGATCACCCCGTCGGCCCAGCGGGGGCCCTCCGTACGGATCCAGGCGTTGACCGCGTCGCGCGTGGCGACGACGTCCGGGGCGTCCCGGCCGCCGCTGGTGGACGGCGGGATCGTGGTGAGGACCACCCGCAGGCCCGACTCCCGCGTGCGCTCGGCGAACTCCCGCAGACCCTCCTGCAGCCCGTCGGCGTCGGCGCCGGCGGCGAGGTCGTTGGTGCCGATCAGGAGCAGCACGTCGCGCACCCCCGGCACCGGGGCGACGTCGGCGTCGTACCGGGTCGACGGCGCGTCGCCGCCGGCCGGCGGGTCGTCCTGGAGCAGCTGGTTGCGGGACAGCCCGGCGTTGAGGACGGTCATCGGGCGCTCGGCGGCCAGCCGCGCGGCGAGCTGGTCGGGGAAGCGGTCGTCGCCGTCGGGGGTGCTGCCGACGCCGTCGACGAGCGAGTCGCCGATCACGAGCAGCGCCCCGTCCGGCCGGGTCCCGTGCACCTCCAGCCCGGAGAGCACCGGCCACGACCGCAGCGTCGTCCCGAAGCCCGCTTGCCCGGTCGCACGGGTGTGGTCCCCCGGCCCGGACAGCCACGACGTGCTCATCGCGACCGGGTGCGAGCTGATCGTCGCCGGGACCGCGGTGAGGTACAGCGCCACCGTGACCGGCTCGCCGCCCACCACCGGCACCGGCAGCGGATCGGTGAGCACCTCCGCACCGGCGGGGACCTGCGCGTCCGGACGTCCGCCGACGAGCACCGGCACCGGCGGCTCCCCCGCCGCTCGGGCGAGCGTGACGGCCCCGATCGTCAGCGGGCCGTCACCGTGCCGGTTGGACAGCCGCAGCCGGACCGCCTCGCCGGAGGTCTGCGGGCGCACCACCATGCGCAGCGTCCGGCCCGCGAGCTGGTCGCCCGGGACCGCCTGCTGAGCGGCGTGCCAGGCGGCCGTCCACGCGGGGCCACAGCCGGTGGCCCCCGCCGACGCGGCCGGGAGCGCGCCCCCGCAGCCGGCGACCGCGACGGCGGCGAGCGTCGTCGCGAGGACCGCGGCGACCGCCGGGCGGCGCCACCGCGCGCCGTGTCGCCACCCTCCGTGCGTGGACCGCACGCGCACCGCCTCCACCGGGTCCGGCCCGGCCGTGGGTCGGCCGGGTCCCGCACGCGCTGTGTCGATCCGTCACTCGATCACGTTACGGATACGTCCGCTCACTCTGCGACGACCGGCGTGACGAGATCGACGAGCGGCCTGTCCCTACGGCTGGGCCCGCCCGCCCGCTGGGTGCGGAAGGCTGCGAACCGTCGGGGACACCTCCTAGGGTCGTGCCCGATGCGGAGGCGGCCGGTGCGGGCCGCCCGGACCGAGGGAGGCGCCGGTGGCCGGTTACGAGGAGATCTTCCGATCCAGCGTCGAGGACCGTGAGGGCTTCTGGCTCCGCGCGGCGTCGGTGCTCGACTGGGACGTGGCCCCCACGACCGCGCTCGACGAGTCGGACCCGCCGTTCTACCGCTGGTTCCCCGACGGGGAGCTCAACGTCTGTCACAACGCCCTGGACCGGCATGTCGAGGCCGGCAACGGTGACCGGACCGCGCTGGTCCACGACTCGCCGGTCACCGGCACGAAGCGGTCCTACACCTACTCCGACCTGCGCGACGAGGTCGCCACGTTCGCCGGTGTGCTGCGCGACCAGGGCGTCGGGCGCGGCGACCGGGTCGTGATCTACATGCCGATGGTGCCCGAGGCCGCGGTCGCGATGCTGGCCTGCGCGCGGCTCGGTGCGATCCACTCGGTCGTCTTCGGCGGGTTCGCCGCGAAGGAGCTCGCGGTCCGGATCGACGACGCCGGGCCGAAGGTCGTCGTCTCGGCGTCCTGCGGCATCGAGGGCAGCCGTGTCATCGAGTACAAGCCGCTGCTCGACAAGGCCATCGAGCTCGCCGAGCGCAAGCCCGACGCGACGGTGATCCTGCAGCGCGAGCAGGCCGTGGCGGCGATGGGCCCGATCGACGTCGACTGGGCCGCGGCCGCGGCGACGGCCACCCCGGCGGATCCGGTGCCGGTGCGCAGCACCGACCCGCTCTACGTGCTCTACACCTCCGGCACCACCGGCAAGCCGAAGGGCGTGGTGCGCGACTCCGGCGGCTACGCGACGGCCCTGGCCTGGTCGATGCCCAACATCTACGACGTCGGCGCCGGCGAGACGATCTTCACCGCGTCCGACGTGGGCTGGGTCGTCGGCCACTCCTACATCGTCTACGCGCCGCTGCTGGCCGGGGCCACGACCGTGCTCTACGAGGGCAAGCCGGTCGGTACCCCCGACGCCGGGCAGTTCTGGCGGGTCGTGCAGGAGAACAAGGTGAAGTCGGTGTTCACCGCGCCGACCGCGTTCCGGGCGATCAAGAAGGAGGACCCGGAGGGCGCCTTCGTGGCGCAGTACGACGTCTCGTCGCTGCAGTACCTGTTCCTGGCCGGCGAGCGCCTCGACCCGGAGACCTACCGGTGGGCCGCCGACCTGCTCGGCATCCCGGTGATCGACCACTGGTGGCAGACCGAGACGGGCTGGCCGATCGCGGCGAACCCGGCCGGGATCGAGCTGCTCGACATCAAGCCCGGCTCCCCGACCCGCCCGATGCCGGGCTGGGACGTGCAGGTCCTCGACGAGACCGGGAAGCCGGCCGAGCCCGGTGTCGACGGCGCGATCGTCGCGAAGCTGCCCCTGCCGCCGGGCGCGTTCCCGACCCTGTGGAACGACGACGAGCGCTACGTGAACTCCTACATGGCCGCGTTCGAGGGCTACTACCTCACCGGCGACGGCGGCCACCTCGACTCCGACGGCTACGTGTTCGTCATGGGCCGCACCGACGACGTCATCAACGTCGCCGGGCACCGCCTGTCCACCGGCGGGATGGAGGAGGTCCTCGCCTCGCACCCCGACGTCGCCGAGTGCGCGGTGATCGGCGTCGCCGACACGATGAAGGGCCAGATCCCGCGCGGGTTCGTGGTGCTCAAGTCCGGCGTCGACAGCACCGCCGAGGGCTACGACGAGAAGCTGCGCGCCGAGCTCGTCCAGATGGTGCGCGACCAGATCGGGGCGGTCGCCTCGCTCAAGGACGTCGCCGTCGTCCCGGCCCTGCCCAAGACCCGCTCCGGGAAGATCCTGCGCAAGACCATGCGCGGGATCGCCGACGGCGCCGACGAGCCGGTGCCCTCCACCATCGACGACGCGTCGGTCCTCGACACCCTCCGCCCGGTGCTCCGCAAGGAGTGACGGGCGCCCGCGGGCCCCGGCCGGGTGCTCCGGCCGGGGCGATTGCGCGGTCCTATCGGGTGGTCCACGCGGACCAACCTTGACCCGTCCGGACCCGAGCGGTAACGGCGGACGTCCGGCGGTCGATCGTCCGGTCGACGGCCGCACCCGCTCCCCCGGGTACCCCCTCGCGCGGTCGTCGACCGACGTGGAGGTGCGTCATGGACGGGACCCGCATCCGGCTGGTGGCGATCGTCGGGCCGCTGGCCCTCGCCGTCCTGCTCGGCCTGGCGGCGCTGCTGGGACCGCCCGCGGAACGCGCGGCGACCTCGCGGGACACCGGGACGGTGGTCCCGGCCACCGCGCGCGCCGGCGCGGTCACCGGCCCGGCGATGCTCGGCCTGCCGCACACCACCCCGCCCGCGGGCCCGGTGGAACAGGCACGGACGGCAGCCGCACCGTTGCCGCTCCCGCTCCCCGCGGACACCGCCGGGACGGGCTCTCCCTGACCGACCAAGGCCAGCATAACCGCAGGTCAGGGCGTCCTTAGTCGTGCGTCGGAGCCTCGTCGGGGGCACCATGGACGCCATGAAGGTCATCGTGGATTTCGACCGCTGCGAGAGCAACGCGGTGTGCATGGGTGCCGCCCCCGAGGTCTTCGAGGTGCGGGACGACGACTACCTCTACATCCTCGACGAGAACCCGCCGGAGGCCCTCCGGCCGAAGGTCGAGGAGGCGGTGCGGGGCTGCCCGAAGGCCGCGATCTCCATCGAGGACTGAGCGCACGGGCCGGCCGGTCGGGCCGGCTCCGCAGGTTGCCCTGCCCGGACGGGGCCGCGAGGATCCCCCGGGACGTGCACCGCCTGCGAAGGAGCCGACCGTGACCGCCGGAACCACCGACGTCTGGACCACCCCGCTGACCCCGCTGGCGTTCCTCGGCCGTTCGGCCGACGTCTTCCCCGACACGACGGCGATCGTCTACGGGGACCGGCGGCACACGTACGCGGAGTTCGCGGCGGAGGCGACCCGGGTGGCGAACGCACTGGAGGCCTCCGGCGTGGAGCCCGGGGACCGGGTGGCGTACCTGCTGCCCAACGTCCCCGAGATGCTGGTCGCGCACTTCGCCGTGCCGCTCGCGGGCGCCGTGCTGGTCGCGATCAACACGCGGCTCTCCACCGAGGAGGTCCGCTACATCCTCGACCACTCGGGCGCGAAGGTCCTCGTCGTCGACGCCGTCCTGTACGAGACCGTCCGTCCGGTCGCGGGTGAGCTGGAGACGGTCCGGGAGATCGTGACGGTCACCGACCCGGCCGCCCCCGGCGACGGCGTCGGGTCCGGCCTGTCCTACGCCGACCTGCTGGCCAGGGGCTCGGACACCCCGCGGCCGTGGGCGGTCGACGACGAGCGCGGCACCATCTCGATCAACTACACGTCCGGGACGACCGGGAACCCGAAGGGCGTCGAGTACCACCACCGCGGTGCCTACCTGAACTCGTTCGGCGAGATCGTGCACTCCACGCACACCCCGGACAGCGTCTACCTGTGGACGCTGCCGATGTTCCACTGCAACGGCTGGTGCACCCCGTGGGCGGTGACGGCGATCGGCGGCACCCACGTCTGCCTGCGGGAGGTGCGCGGCGACGTCATCTGGGGGCTGATCTCCGAGCACGGCGTGACCCACCTCAACGGAGCACCCACGGTCGTCACGACGATCATGAACGCGCCCGAGGCGGTGACGCTGGACTACCCGCTGGTGATCACCACCGCCGGGGCGCCGCCGTCGCCGACGACGATCCTGCAGATGGAGCGGATGGGGTTCCGCATCGTGCACGTCTACGGCCTCACCGAGACCTACGGCCCGTACTCGGTGAACCAGTACCAGCGTGCCTGGGACGGGCTCGACGGCGAGGAACGCGCCCGGCTGCAGGCCCGGCAGGGCGTCGGGATGGTCTGCGCGGACCGGCTCCGGGTGGTCGACGAGCAGATGGCCGACGTCCCGGCCGACGGCGCCACGATGGGCGAGATCGTCATGCGCGGGAACAACGTCATGAAGGGTTACCACCTCGACGACGAGAAGACCGCCGAGGCGTTCGCGGGCGGCTGGTTCCACTCCGGAGACCTGGGCGTCGTGCACCCCGACGGCTACGTCGAGCTGCGCGACCGCGCGAAGGACGTCGTCATCTCCGGCGGGGAGAACATCTCCACCGTCGAGGTCGAGCAGGCGATCGTCTCGCACGAGGCGGTGCTCGAGGCGGCCGTCGTCGGCGTCCCGGACGAGCGGTGGGGCGAGGTCTGCAAGGCGTTCGCCGTGCTCAGGCCGGGCCGCGCCGCGGAGCCGCAGGAGCTGATCGACCACGTGAAGACGCGGATCGCCCGCTACAAGGCACCGAAGTACGTCGAGATCGTCGAGGAGCTGCCCAAGACCTCCACGGGCAAGGTCCAGAAGTTCGAACTGCGTGAGAAGGAGTGGGCCGACCAGGGCGGATCCCGCATCCGGGGATGAGTCACGTTCGCTCCCTGCGGAGCGGGCGAATCGGTTAGCGTTGCTCATCGTGAGCATCGCGACCGAATCGCACACCACGACCGGACCGTCCGCGTTCAGGGTGGCGGGCGGCGCGGTCGCGGTGACGACGGTGTCGGTGCTCCCGGTCTTCCTCACCGGCGCGCTCGCGGTGCAGCTGTCCGCCGATCTCGGGTTCGACCCGTCCGGGCTCGGTCTGGTCGTCGCGCTGTACTTCGGCGTGAGCGCGCTCTGCTCGCTGCCGGTCGGGATGCTCGTCGAGCGGGTCGGGTCCCGCCTGACCAGCCGGATCGCCGTGCTCGGCGCGGCCGTCATGCTGGCCGCGCTCGCGCTCGGCGCCCGGTCGTACGGCTCGCTGGTGGCGCTCCTGCTGTGCGGGGCGTGGTGCAACGTGATGGGCCAGCTGTCGTCGAACCTGACGCTGGCGCGCTCGGTGCCGGCCCGCCGGATGGGGCTGTCGTTCGGGGTGAAGCAGGCCGCGATCCCGACCGCCACGCTGCTGGCCGGCATCGCGGTGCCGGCCATCGCGCTGACCGTCGGGTGGCGCTGGGCCTACGCGCTCGGCGCGGTGCTCGCCCTGGCGGCGCTGCTGCTCTGCCCCCGTGAGGACGCCGGTCCGGCCCCGAAGGCCGCGAAGAACGACCGCGCGACGGGTGCGCTCGGCGTCATCGGGGCGGCCTCCGGCATGGCGGCGGGCACCGCGACCGCGCTGGGCATCTTCCTCGTCGCCTCCGCCGTCGAGCGCGGCGTGAACCCGGGCCTCTCCGGTCTCGTGCTGACCATGGGCAGCGTGATCGGGCTGAGCATCCGGCTGCTGCACGGCTGGCTCGCCGACCGGCGTGAGGAGGCCCGGCGCACGACCGGCCGCGGCGGTGGGCACGTCGCGGTGGTGGCCGCCAGCCTCGCCGCCGGCGCGGTCGGGTTCGGTCTGCTCGCCGTGCCCGGCACGCCCGCCCTGGTGATCGGCACGGTCCTGGCGTTCGGGCTCGGGTGGGCCTGGCCGGGGCTGCTGCAGTTCGCGGTCGTCCGGCTGAACCCGTCGGCTCCGGCCGCGGCGACGGCGGTCGTCCAGGTCGGGGTGTACGCCGGTGGGTTCGCCGGGCCGATCGTGTTCGGCTGGCTGGCCGCGCACGCGTCGTTCACGGTGGCGTGGTCGGTGAACGCCGTGGTGATGCTGGCCTCGGCCGCCCTGATGCTCGTGGGGCGCCGGATGCTGGTCGCACACGCCGCGCGCGTCGCCGCGCAGGACTGAGCCACGCCGAATCCGTTCGGAAACTGTCGGGGCCCTGAGGCAGTCTGACGCCCGTCGGCCCGCCGTCGCGGCGGGCCGGGATTGTCGAGGGGAATCTCCACGATGGCCGACGCGATCCGCGCCACCGGACTGGTCAAACACTACGGCGCCGTACGGGCGCTCGACGGGGTCGACCTGTCCGTTCCCGAGGGCACCGTCCTGGGGTTGCTCGGCCCGAACGGGGCCGGCAAGACCACCGTGGTCAGGGTGCTGACCACGCTGCTCCAGCCGGACGGGGGCGAGGCGACGGTCGCCGGCGCCGACGTCCGGGCCGATCCCGCCGGGGTGCGGCGCCGGATCGGGCTCTCCGGCCAGTACGCCGCGGTCGACGAGTACCTGACCGGCTTCGAGAACCTGGAGATGGTCGGGCGGCTCTACCACCTGGGCCGTCGCCGGGCCCGGGAGCGTGCGCGGGAGCTGCTCTCCGACTTCGGCCTCACCGACGCCGCGGACCGGCCCGCCCGCACCTACTCCGGCGGCATGCGGCGCCGGCTCGACCTGGCCGGGGCGCTCGTGGCCGACCCGCCGGTGCTGCTGCTCGACGAGCCGACCACCGGCCTGGACCCGCGCAGCCGCAACGACCTGTGGGACGTGATCCGCGGGCTGGTCGCCCGGGGCACGACGCTGCTGCTCACCACCCAGTACCTGGAGGAGGCCGACGCGCTGGCGGACGAGATCGTCGTGATCGACCACGGGAAGGTGATCGCCCGCGGCACCGCGGACCAGCTCAAGGCCCAGGTGGGCGGCGAACGCCTGGAGGTGACGACGAGTGTGGAGGCCGACCTGGAGCCCGCGGCCCGGCTGCTGGCCCCGCTCGGGGTCGGTGAGGCGGTGCTCGACCGGCACCGGCGGTCGCTGACGATGCCCGTCACCGGAGGCGTCGACGTGCTGCGCGACGCGCTCGACCGGCTGCGCGAGGCCGGGACGAAGGTCGACGACGCCGGACTGCGCCGCCCGACCCTCGACGACGTGTTCCTGACCCTGACCGGCCGTCCGTCGGCCGAGGTCGACGAGGACACCGAGCGCGCGGAGGTGACGTCGTGAACGCGGCGGCCACGATGCTGGCGGACGCGTCGGTCGTCGCCAAGCGGAACCTCATCAAGATCAAGCGTGTGCCGGACCTGCTGGTCTTCACGACGCTCTCGCCGATCATGTTCGTGCTGCTGTTCGCCTACGTGTTCGGCGGCGCGATCGACCCGACCGGCGGGGGTGCCGGGTACCGGGAGTTCCTGATGGCCGGGATCTTCGCCCAGACCGTGATCTTCGGGGCGACCAACACCGGCGCGGGGCTCGCGGAGGACGTGAAGAAGGGGATCATCGAGCGGTTCCGCTCGCTGCCGATGACGCCGTCGGCGGTACTGACCGGCCGTACGCTGTCCGACGTCGTGAACAACGTGATCGTGCTGGTGGTGATGTCGCTGACCGGGCTGCTGGTCGGGTGGCGGATCCACACCTCGTTCCTCGAGGCGCTCGCCGGGTTCCTGGTGCTGCTGGTGTTCGCCTACGCGTTCTCCTGGGTGATGGCCTGGGTCGGCCTGCTGGTCCCCAGCCCGGAGGTCGTGAACAACGCGTCGTTCGTGGTGATCTTCCCGCTGACGTTCCTGGCGAACACCTTCGTCCCGCTGGACACGCTGCCCGGGCCGCTGCGGGTGTTCGCCGAGTGGAACCCGGTCTCCGCGGTCACCCAGGCGGCACGGGAGCTGTTCGGCAACACCGACGCGGTCGCCTCGACGATGACGGCCTCGCAGACCTGGCCCCTGCAGAACCCGGTGCTCTACACGCTGATCTGGTCGGTCGCCGTCGTCGCGGTGTTCGGGCCGCTGGCGGGCAGGCAGTACAAGCGGGCGGCGAGCCGCTGACGCACGGAGGCCCTCCCGCGCGTCCGCGGGAGGGCCTCGTCGTGCTCCGGGCCGAGCGTCGTGCGTGACCACCGAGCGCGGCCCGGTGCGCGTCGGGGTGCGGGTCAGCTACCGGAGCAGCTCACCACCGCGTAGGGGCCCGAGCTGGTCGAGGAGGTGATCTCCTGGCCGTTCCGCATGATGCGGCAGGTGATCTCACCGCTACCGCCGGAACCGGACTGGGCGACCAGCGAGAGCGGCTGGAAGGAGAGGACACCGCCGTCGAAGGTGACCTCCTTGGTCCAGGGCAGGTCGGTGGCGTTGACCTGCTCCATACCCATGTTCGAGTCCTTGACGTAGGTGATGTTCCCCGCCGACCCGGACCCGGTCACCTCGTAGGTGATGACGTCGCCCCCCGCGGGGGACGCCGCCGCGGCGGGCTGCTCGATGCTCGGAGCGGTCACGGCGGGGGCACTCGCGACGGGCTCGCTCGCGGCCGGGACCGAGGCCGCCGACGGCACTGCCCCGGACGAGGCCGAGTCGACCGCCGACCCGAAGGCCGCGACCCAGAGGATGCACAGGAGCAGCCCGAGCGCCGAGAGCACCGTCCCCGAGATCGCGACGCCGCGGTTGGTGGCGATCCCCTTGCCCGCCCGCACGATCCCGAGGACACCGAAGATCAGGCCGATGATCACCATCGGCCAGGCGACGACGCCGACGATCGGGATCATCGCGGTCAGCACACCGATGATGCCCAGCACCAGCGCGGTGGTGCCGAACCCGTTGCGCGGCATCGCGACCGGCTGGAGGCCGGTGGCACCGCGCTGGGCCGGGACGGCCGGAGCGGCCGCGGCACCGGTGGTCCGCTGCGCGGCGGTCGGCCACGGGGCCGCACCGGCGTCGGCGGGGACCGCGGGCAGGCCGGCCGGGGGCGAGGCGGGGGAACGGGTGCCGAACGGGGCGCCGCCGAACGGGATGCCGGGGTGGCCGTCGTAGATCGGCTGCGGCCCGGTCGGGTACGGGCCCGGAGCTCCGTACCGGGGGTCGTGGCCGGTGTGCGGTCCCGCGGGGCCGTAGCCGGGTGCGGGGTGGCCGGGGCCGGCCGGGCCGTACCCCTGCGGGGCCCCGTACTGCGGCGCCGGCCCCTGCGGAGCGGTGCCGTACCGGTACTGCGCCTGGCCGTACCCCTGCGGAGTGGCCCCGTACTGCACATCCCCGTGGCGGGCCGGGTCGTACTGGGTCGCCGGGTGCGGGGTGATGTGGGGGCGGGAGGCGGAGTCACGGTCGGCGTGGCGGCCGGACGGCTGCGGCGGGTCGGACGGGGCCGGGGCGCCGGAGGAGTTCTGCGAGGTGGTCACGTGACCCCTGTCGATCGGTCCCCCGCTGCCGTGTCACGTGACGCGGCGGTCTCATCAGTACTGAGGACCGGAACACCCGTCCTTCACCCGATCGGGCTGCACGTCCCCGCCGTCCGGCAGTGCCGGGTCACCACCGGATGTCGTCACGGGAGTCGTCGGGGTCACCGCAGCCGGTCGAGCAGGGCGATCGCGTCGGTCGGGGCGTGCACCTTCATGTCGTTGTCGAAGTAACAGACGACGTCGAGTCCCCCCGCGGTCCACTCCCGGATCCGCCGCGCCCAGGAGTCCAGGGCCTCCACCGTGTAGCCGCCGGAGTAGAGCTCGCCCTGCCCGTGCAGCCGGACGTAGACCAGGTCCGCGGTCACCTCGTCGAACACCGGCCAGGTCCCGGCCGCGTCGGACTGCACCAGCGCGACGCCGTGCTCGCGCAGCAGGTCGAGGAAGGCCGGGTCCCGGAACGACTCGTGCCGCGGTTCGATCGCGTGCCGCAGCGGGCGGTCGGCGTCGGTCGCGGTGAGCGCGCGTCCCTCGACGCGCTCGTCGTGCCCGGTCGCGAACCGCGCCGCCGCGGCCGTGGCGCGAGGCAGCAGCGCGAGGAACCCGGCGATCCGGTCGGCGTCGAACCGCATCCGCGGCGGGAGCTGCCACAACACCGGGCCGAGCGCTGCGCCCAGTCCGAGCACCCCGGACGCCAAGAAGTTCGCGACCGGGACCGCGGCGTCGCGGAGCTGCTTCATGTGCGTGACGAACCGCGGACCCTTCACCGAGAACACGAAGCCGTCGGGGACCTCGGCGGCCCACGACCGGTAGCTCTCCGGGCGCTGCAGCGCGTAGAACGACCCGTTGATCTCGATCGAGGTGACCTGCCGGGAGAGGTACTCGAGCTCACGTCGCTGCACCAGCCCGGGCGGGTAGAAGGTGCCGCGCCACGGCGGGTAACGCCAGCCGGACGTCCCGACGACGACCCGGCCGGTCACGCGGGGCCTCCCGTGCGCGGCGCTGCCGGTGGCGCTGTCCGGACCACCGGTCGCGGCCCCGGTCGGCGGTGCCGCGCCGTCGCATCCGCTCGCATGCCCTGATCCTGGGGTCCCGGACCGGTTCCCGCCACCGTGTGCGACGCCCCGGTGGGCCGCCGAGGTGCGACGATGCCGGGATGAGCCACGCCGTCGTCGTCACCGGGGCCGCGGGCGCGCTGGGCCGCGCCGTCGTCGCCGAGTTCCAGCGGGCCGGGCAGCCGGTCGTCGCTCTCGACCGGCTCGGCCCGGCGCTGGACGCGCTCGACGCCCCGCACCGGATCCCGGTCGAGCTGACCGACCGCGGCGACGTCGGGCGGGCCTTCGCCGAGATCGACGGACGCGGTCTCACGGTCGGGACGCTGGTCGCCGTCGCCGGCGGCTACTCGCACGGAGGGCTCGCCGACCTCGACCCGGACACCCTGCACGGCCTGTTCGACACCAACCTCGGCACGCTGGTCTGGGCGGCCCAGGCCGCCGCCCCGCGGATCGCCGCGGCGGGCGGCGGCTCGATCGTCGCGGTGGGCGCCCGGACCGGGACCTCCGGTCCCGCACAGCTCGTGCACGGCGCGAGCAAGGCCGCGGTGCACCGCACCGTCGAGCTGCTCGCCGACGAGCTGCGGGGGCAGCGGATCCGGGTCAACGCGGTGCTCCCGTCGGTCGTGGACACCCCCGCCAACCGCGAGTGGATGGACGCCGACGCCGTGGACCGCGCCGTCGCCCCCGCCGCGATCGCCCGGGTGATCGCGTTCCTCGCCGGGCCGGACGCCGCCCCGGTCAGCGGCGCGCTCGTCCCGGTCTACGGCGACTCCTGACGGCGCCGCGCGACCGGCTGCCAGGATGGGTGCATGCGCACCCGACCGCTCCCCGCACCGTGACCGGGCTCGCCCCGGCGGTGCGCCGGGTCCTGGACTGGCCGGTCGACCACGTCGCCGCCGCCGTCGTCGGTGCCGACGGCGCGGTGCTCGCCGACGCCGGCGACACCGGCCGCGAGTTCGGCCTCGCCTCGGTGACCAAGCTGCTGTCGGCGTACGCCGCACTGGTCGCGGTCGAGGAGGGCGCCGTCGACTGGGACGACGCCGCGGGCCCCGAGGGCGCCACCGTCCGGCACCTGATCGCGCACACGTCCGGCCTGGCCTTCGACACCGACGAGGTCAAGGCCGCCCCCGGCGAGCGCCGGATCTACTCCAACACCGGGTTCGCGGTACTGGGCGACGCGATCGCCGGGGCCACCGGGATCGGCTTCGCCGACTACCTCCACCAGGCCGTCTGCGAGCCGCTCGGGATGACGCGGACCCGCCTGGAGGGCGCGCCGGGCGCGGGCGCCGTCTCGACCGCCGCGGACCTGTCGCTGTTCGCGGCCGAGCTGCAGGCCCCGAAGCTCCTCGACCCGCGCACGGTCGCCGAGGCGACGACCGTCGCCTACCCGGGTCTCGACGGCCTGCTGCCCGGCTACGGCCGGCAGCGCCCGAACGACTGGGGCCTGGGCTTCGAGATCCGCGACGGCAAGTCCCCGCACTGGACCGGCGAGCACTCGTCGCCGCGGACGTTCGGCCACTTCGGACAGTCCGGGACCTTCCTGTGGGTGGATCCCGACGTGCGCGCCGCCGCCGTCGTCCTGACCGACCGGGACTTCGGGCCGTGGGCGGCCGAGGCCTGGACCCCGTGGACCGACGGGGTGCTCGCGGAGCTCCCGGAGCCGCACCGGTAGTTGCGCACGTCACACCGTCGGCGCCACGATCGGGGGATGACGACGGTGCTGGTGGTGGACGACGACGAGCGCGTCCGCACCCTGGTCACCTGGCAGCTGGAGGCGGACGGGTTCGCCGTCGCCGCCGCGGCCGACGGTGCCGCCGCGCTGGACCGGATCGGCCGGGAGCGGCCCGATCTCGTCGTCCTGGATCTGTCCCTGCCCGGCGTCGGCGGCCTGGACGTGCTGCGCCGGGTCCGCGGCGACGAGTCCGTGACCGGGGGCGCGGCGATGCCGGTGATCGTGCTGTCCGGACGCAGCGGCGAGACCGACCGGATCGTCGGGCTCGACCTCGGCGCGGACGACTACCTGGTCAAACCGTTCTCCCCCAGCGAGCTCGTGGCCCGGGTCCGCTCGGTGCTCCGCCGATCGGCGCCCCCGCACCCCGACCCCGGCGACGGGCCCGTCCGCGGTCTGCGCGTCGACGACGCCTCCCGCGAGGTCACCGTCGACGGTGCCCCGGTCGAGCTGACCGCCCGCGAGTTCGACCTGCTCGCGTTCCTCGCCCGGCACCCGCGCCAGGTGTTCAGCCGGGTCCAGCTGCTGGAGCAGGTGTGGGAGGGCGCGCCGGACTGGCGGAGCGAGGCGACCGTGACCGAGCACGTCCACCGGCTGCGTCAGAAGCTCCCCGGGGGCACCCGGTTCCTGCGCACCGTCCGCGGTGTCGGCTACCGGCTGGAGCCCGGATGAGCGCGAGGACGCACGCCCGCCCCGGGCTGGACCACGACGACACGCTCGCGCTGCTCAGCCGTCAGACCGAGCTGCTCGAACGGATCGCCGAGGGCACCCCGCTGTCCGACGTGCTGGCCGGGATCACCGCCGTGCTGGAGGATCTCGTCCCCGGGGCCCGCTGCTCGGTCCTGCTGCTCGACCCGGCCCGGTCGACCCTGCACCACGGGGCGGCGCCGTCGCTGCCGCACGCGTACTCGTCCCGGATCGACGGCCTGCCCATCGGCGCCGACGCCGGGTCCTGCGGTGCGGCCGCGTACCTGGACCGGCCGGTCGTCGCCGAGGACATCGGGACCGACCCGCGCTGGCGCGAGTACCGCGCGCTCGCGACCCCGCACGGGCTGCGGTCGTGCTGGTCGTCGCCGATCCGGGGGCGCCAGGGTGTGCTCGGGACGTTCGCCGTCTACCACGACCACCGGCACCGCCCCTCGGCCCGTGAGGAGCGCCTGGTCGACCGGCTGACCCACCTCGCGTCGGTGGCGATCGAGCATGCGGGCCTCTTCGGCGCGCTCGCCGAGAGCGAGGAACGGTTCCGGCGGGCGTTCGCCGACAACGCGACGGGGATGGCGCTGGCGGACCCGCACGGCCGGATCACCGACGCCAACCGGGCCCTGACCGAGCTGCTGGGCCGCGACATCACCGGGGAACGGGTCGACGAGGTCCTGGTCCCCTGCGCGGGTGCCGCCGGTGAGGCCCGGGCCCGTCACGCCGGCGGTGCGGAGCTGGAGCTGGCGGTCACGTCCTCGCCGGTCCACGGGCCGGACGGCGGCGTCGTCCAGCTGTCGGTGGCCGTGCTGGACCTGACGCAGCGCCGCGCGGCACTGCGCGAGCGGCAGGCCCGTCACGAGGCCGAGGTCGCACGGGCCGCGGCCGAGTCGGCCAGCCGGGCCAAGTCACGGTTCGTCGCGGCGCTCGGGCACGAGCTGCGCACCCCGCTCCAGGCGATCAGCGGGTTCGCCGAGCTGCTCGGCACCCTCGACCTGCCCGCCGACCGGCGGGCCGGCGCGCTGGACCGGATCGCCGGCGCGACGTCGCACATCCTGTCCCTCGTCGACGAGGTGCTCGACGTCGCCCGCGTCGAGGCCGGTGCGCTGCCGGTCCATCCCGAGCGGGTCGACGCGGCCGCCCTCACCGACGAGGTGCTCGACCTCCTCGGGCCGGTGGCGGGCGAGCGGGGCGTGACGCTGCACCACGTACCGGGCGGCGCGGCGGACGTCCTGGCCGACCCGCGCCGGCTGCGCCAGGTGCTGATCAACCTGGTCGGCAACGGCATCCGCTACAACCGGCCCGACGGCTGGGTGACCGTCGGGATCGACGGCGGCGGTGCCGGCGTCCGGCTGGTCGTCCGCGACTCCGGGCGCGGCATCCCCGAGCACGTCACCGGCCGGATCTTCGTCGCGTTCGACCGGCTGGACCTCGCCGAGCACGGCCCCGCCGACCAGGGCATCGGGCTGGGCCTGCCGCTGGCCAGGGGGCTGGTCGAGGCGATGGGCGGCACGCTGACGATCAGCTCGGTGGTCGACGCCGGCACGACGGCCGTCGTCGCACTCCCCCGCGTTGAGCCGCCGTTGAGGTGAGGTTGTCCGGGCGGTGACCGCCGTCGCGCAGCATCGTCCGGGTGCTCCGACCCGGCCCGGGCGGGACGGCAGCTCCCCGGCCGTCCCGCCTCGTGACGACGCCCCGTCCGCCCCTCGGACGGGGCGGCGGGAAATTCTCCGGCCCCCGGGAATGATCCGCCCGGCCCGCCCGTTGGAACGACTGTCCGAGCCGGGCGACACGAGTCCCCGGGCCGCAATGGATAACCGCCGCCGTGGAATACCGTCCGGCTGGAGCCGCGGTGTGCCACTCGCCGCGAGGCGACCGGCGCCCGGTTCGGACACCCTTTCCGACCGCTCCCGAAATCCGATTGCCGGTGCGTGCGAGCCCGATCACCATGGTCGGCGTCCGCGACACAGCGAACCACCAGGCACACTGAACGGACGATGTCCACCGATCCCGCCGCGTCCTCGAGCGACCGACCCGAGAGCGACCGACCCGACCTCGGGGCCGGCACGACCTCCCGTCCGCGGCGATCCCGCCGCGGGCCCCGGCGTCCGGCCGGTGAACGGCAGCACGACATCGATCAGCAGACCACCACACCAGACCAGGCCGCAGCGCAGGCCGCCCCCGGGACGGAGGGCGCCGCGCGCGGCCGCCCGGCCCGCGGGCAGCAGCGCCGACCGCGCCGCCGCGGGCCGCGGGGCCGGAGCGCTGCCGTCACGGCGCCCGGCCCCGACCAGCCCGGCCGTCGCGGCCCCGACCGCGACGGCCCGGACCCGGCCGGGAACGGCGGCCGGATCGAGCCGCCGCTCCCCCCGCTCGACGACATCGAACTCGCGGCGCTGCGCGAGCGCATCACCGAGCTGGGTCCGGCCGAGGCCGAGCGCCTCGGGAGCCGTCTGGACCGCGCGCGCGACGGCCGTGCCCAGCAGCGCGTCGCAGACGCCGTGCAGAAGGCCGGCAACCGGGTCGCCCGCCGCCGGGCGGCGCTGCCGCGCGTCTCCTACCCCGCGACGCTGCCGGTCTCCGCGCGCCGCGAGGAGATTGCCGACGCGATCCGGGACAACCAGGTCGTCATCGTCGCCGGGGAGACCGGCTCCGGGAAGACCACCCAGCTGCCGAAGATCTGCCTGGAGCTCGGCCGCGGTGTGCACGGGATGATCGGCCACACCCAGCCGCGACGGCTCGCGGCGCGCACGGTCGCGGCGCGGATCGCCGAGGAGCTGGGCGTCGAGCTCGGCGGGGCGGTCGGCTGGAAGGTCCGCTTCACCGACCAGGTCGGCGACTCGACCCTGGTGAAGCTGATGACCGACGGGATCCTGCTGGCCGAGCTGGCCGGCGACAAGGACCTCCACCAGTACGACACGCTGATCATCGACGAGGCCCACGAACGCAGCCTCAACATCGACTTCATCCTCGGGTACCTGACCCGCCTGCTCCCCCGCCGTCCCGACCTCAAGGTGATCATCACCTCGGCGACGATCGACCCGGAGCGGTTCGCCCGGCACTTCGGCGAGGACGACGATCCGGCGCCGATCGTCGAGGTCTCGGGGCGCACGTTCCCGGTCGAGGTGCGGTACCGGCCGGTCGTCGATCCCGACGACCCGGACGCCGACCCGGATCGTGAGCTGGACGACGCTATCGGCGACGCCGTCGTCGAGCTGCAGCGCGAGGGCCCCGGCGACGTGCTGGTCTTCCTGCCCGGCGAGCGGGAGATCCGCGAGGCGGCCGACGCCCTGGAACGCCGGAACCTGCGGAACACGGAGATCCTGCCCCTCTACGCCCGGCTCTCGACGGCCGAGCAGCAGCGGGTCTGGCAGAGCCACACCGGCAACCGGGTGGTGCTGGCGACCAACGTGGCGGAGACGTCGCTGACGGTGCCGGGTGTCCGGTACGTCGTCGACACCGGCACCGCACGCATCTCGCGCTACTCGCGCCGGCTGAAGGTGCAGCGCCTGCCGATCGAGAAGATCTCCCAGGCGTCGGCGAACCAGCGGTCCGGCCGCTGCGGCCGGACCAGTGACGGCATCGCGATCCGGCTCTACGCCGAGGACGACTTCGACGCCCGCCCCGAGTTCACCGACCCGGAGATCCTGCGGACCAACCTGGCGTCGGTCGTGCTGCAGATGATCGCGCTGGACCTGGGCGAGATCTCGGAGTTCCCGTTCGTCGAGCCGCCGGACCGGCGCGCCGTCGCCGACGGGCTCGACCTGCTCCACGAGCTCGGCGCGCTCCGCCCGGACCGCCGCTCGCTGACGGCCGTCGGGCAGTCCCTGTCCCGGCTCCCCGTGGACCCGCGGCTGGGCCGGATGCTCGTCGAGGCGCACCGCAACGGCTGCCTGCGCGAGGTGCTGGTGATCGCCGCGGCGCTGTCGGTGCAGGATCCCCGGGAGCGCCCCACCGAGCAGCGCCAGGCGGCGGACGAGAAGCACCGGCGCTTCGGCGTCGACGGCTCGGACTTCCTCGCCTTCCTGCGGCTCTGGGACCACCTCGACGAGCGCCGCGACGCCCTGTCCGGGAACCGGTTCCGCCGTGAGCTGCGCGAGGACTTCCTGCACTACCTGCGGGTCCGTGAGTGGTGGGACCTGCACGGCCAGCTGCGGCAGGCCGCACGGTCCGCCGGGATGGACCTGAACGAGCGGGACCCCGAGTGGGCGGCGCACGCCGACCGCATCCACCGGTCCGTCCTCGCGGGGCTGCTGTCCCAGGTCGGCATGCAGGACCCGCTCGCGGAGAAGAAGGGCAAGGGCGACCCGAAGAAGGAGCGGAAGGGCCCGAAGGACTACCTCGGCGCCCGCGGCGCGAAGTTCGCGATCTGGCCCGGGTCGGGGTTGGCGAAGAAGCCGCCGCGCTGGGTGATGGCCGCCGAACTCGTCGAGACGACGAGACTGTGGGCGCGCACGGTCGCCCCCGTCCAGCCGGACTGGATCGAGCCGCTCGCCGAACATCTCGTCAAACGGACGTATTCTGAACCCCGCTGGTCACGGAACCGCGGATCGGCCGTCGTGACCGAGCGGGTGACCCTGCACGGGTTGCCGCTGGTCGCCGACCGGACCGTCGCCTACGGCCGGATCGACCCCGAGGTGAGCCGCGACCTGTTCCTGCGGCACGCGCTCGTCGAGGGCGACTGGGAGACCCGGCACCCGTTCTTCCACGCGAACCGCGAGCTGCTCGACGACGCCGAGGAGCTCGAGCACCGTGCCCGCCGCCGCGACCTCGTCGTCGACGAGGACACCCTGTTCGCGTTCTACGACGCGCGGGTCCCGGCCGACGTCGTCTCCGGCAAGCACTTCGACCGATGGTGGAAGGCGGCGTCACGGGAGTCCCCCGGTCTGCTCGACTACACCGAGGAACTGCTGGCCACCGAGGCCGCGAGCCAGGTGGACCGCGGCCACTACCCCGACCACCTCGACGCCGGCGGGCTCACGCTCCCGCTGTCGTACGCGTTCGAACCCGGCCACCACACCGACGGCGTCACCGTCGACGTCCCGGTCGCGGCGCTGCACCAGGTGGACCCGACGCCCTTCACCTGGCAGGTCCCCGGTCTCCGCGAGGAGCTGGTGACGGCGCTGATCAGGACGCTGCCGCGGAACCTGCGCCGCAACTTCTCCCCCGCACCCGACCACGCGCGGGCGGCGCTGCGACGCCTGGCGGGCGAGACCGACCGCCCGCTGCTCGACGGGCTGGAGCGCGAGCTCGGCCGGATGCGCAACGTCGAGATCCGGCGCGAGGACTGGGAGCTGGAGCGGCTGCCCGAGCACCTGACGGTCACCTTCCGGGTGCTCGACGAGGCCGGTGCCGAGATCGCCCGCGACACCGACCTCGAACGCCTGCGCCGCGATCTAGCGCCGAAGGTGCGCGAGGAGCTGGCCGCCGCGGGCAGTGGCATCGAGGAGACCGGGCTGACGTCGTGGACGATCGGCGAGCTCCCCCGTGAGCTGCCGATCCGGCGCGGGGCCCACGTCGTGACCGGGTACCCCGGACTGCGCGACCGCGGGCGGTCGGCCGACGTGCACGTCTTCGCCACGGCCCCCGAGCGCGACCCCGCCCACCACCGCGGGGCACGACGGCTGCTCCTGCTCGGCACGCCGAACCCGGGCAAGCAGGTCCAGCGCGGGCTCGACAACCGGGCCCGGCTGGCGCTGTCGCGCAACCCGCACGGTTCGCTGGACGCGCTGCTCGACGACTGCACCACCGCCGCCGCCGACCATCTCGTCGGCCGGGGCGGCGGCGACCCGTTCGACGAGGCACAGTTCGCCCGGCTCGCCGAGCTGCTGCGGATGCGGCTGCCCGCGACCACCCTGCAGGTCCTCGACGCGGCACGCGGCGTCCTCGAGGCCTGGCACGCCACCGGCGCGAAGCTCGCCGACCTGCGCGGACCCGCGACCCGCGACGGCGCCGCCGACGTCCGCGCGATCACGGACCGGCTGGTCGCCCCGGGGTTCGTGACCGCGGCCGGCGCGACCCGGCTCGGTGACGTGAAGCGGTACCTGCAGGCCTGCGAGGTGCGGCTGGACAAGCTGCACGCCGACCCCGGACGCGACGCCCGCTGGACCGCGGAGATGGCGCCGGTCGAGGCCGAGTACCGCGGGCTGCTCGCCGGGTTGCCCGAGCACACCGAGCCGTCACCGGCGCTGCGCGAGATCGGCTGGATGATCGAGGAGCTGCGGGTCTCGCTCTACGCGCACCCGATGCGGACCCGGCACCCGGTGTCGGTGCAGCGGGTCGAGCGGGCGATCGACGAGCTGCCCCCGCCGTCCTGAACGCGGCGCACGGAGAATGTCGGGGGGCGCGGGCACACTGCCCGCATGAGCACCGACGCCCCCATCGCCAGGTTCTCCCTCGCCGCGATCGACTGCCCGGACCCGCTGGAGCTCGCACGGTTCTACGGACGGATCACCGGCTGGCCGGTGGCCGGGCAGACCCACGACGACTGGGTCGAGCTCGATCCCGGCGGCGCCGGCGCGACGCTGGCGTTCCAGAAGATCTCCGACGGGGCCTACCGCCCGCCGCGGTGGCCCGGTCAGGACGATCCGCAGCGCGTGCACCTCGACTTCGACGTCCCGGATCTCGACGCCGGTGAGGCGGCCGTGCTCGCGATCGGAGCCCGCAAGCACGACGTGCAGCCCGCGCCGGAGAGCTTCCGGGTGTTCCTCGACCCGGTCGGGCACCCGTTCTGCCTGGTGAGGGCCTGACACCTCGCCGGAGGTGGGTGGAGATGTGACGATCGGGCTCCACCGACGGCGAGGGAGCCGCCCCGATGACCGCATCGACCACCCCGTACACCGAGCTCGGCGAGGCGCTGGGCACCGACTTCTTCTCGGTGCGCGACCAGTTCACCGACGAGCAGTGGCAGCGGTTCACCGACGTGCGCCGGTTCGTCGACACCGAGGTGCTCGACGAGATCAACGGCTACTGGGAGCGGGCGGAGCTGCCCTGGGACCTGTTCCGCAGGCTCCCCGAGCTCGGCATCGTGGGCGAGGACATCACCGGTCACGGCGCAGCGGCGATGAGCCCGCTCGCGCTGGGCCTCGTCCACATGGAGCTGCACCGCGGCGACGGCTCGCTGGGCACGTTCCTCGGTGTCCACGCGGGACTCGCGATGAAGGCCGTCGACATGTGCGGCTCGGAGGAGCAGAAGCAGCGCTGGCTGCCGTCGATGTCCACGCTGGAGCGGACCGGCGCGTTCGCGCTGACCGAGCCGGACCACGGCTCGGACTCGGTCGCGCTGGAGACCACCGCGACCCGCGACGGCGACCACTGGATCCTGAACGGGACCAAGCGCTGGATCGGCAACGGCACCGTCGCCGACCTGGTGATCGTCTGGGCGCGGGACACCGGCTCCGGTGACGTGCTCGGGTTCGTCGTCGAGACCCCGGCGGAGGGCTACACGGCGACCGTGATCCCGGGGAAGGTGTCGCTGCGCGCCCTGTGGCAGGCCGACATCACGCTGGACGGTGTCCGCGTCCCGGACGACGCCCGGCTCGCACACGCGCGCACCTTCGCCGACTGCGCGGCGGTGCTGGCCACGACCCGGTCCACCTGCGCCTGGATGGCGCTGGGGCACGCCACGGCCGGCTACGACGCCGCGCTCCGCTACGCGACCGAACGCCACCAGTTCGGCAAGCCCCTGGCGAGCTTCCAGATCGTGCAGCAGCGGCTCGTCCGGATGCTCGCCGACCTCACCGGCATGCAGCTCTACTGCATGCAGACCGCCCGCCTGGCCGAGGCCGGGAAGCTGTCGCCGACGGTCGCGGGGCTGGCGAAGATGCACAACACCCGCACCGCCCGGTCGATCCTCTCCGAGGCCCGCGACCTGCTCGGCGGCAACGGGATCCTGCTCGAACACCACGTCGTGCGGCACTGGGCCGACATCGAGGCCATCCACACCTTCGAGGGCACCGAGACGATGCAGACCCTGATCGTGGGCCGGGACGTGACGGGGATCAGCGCCTTCACCTGAGCCGCGCCGCGGCGCAGCGCGGCGCCGTCAGCACGGACGGGCGCCCGCCGTAGCACTCACGACGCCACGGCGACCGGGGGTGTCGTCCACCGCAACCGGGAGCGGGTTCTCTGAGTTCGCTTCCCCAGGCAGCGATTCTGCAGAACACACATGCCCCGGCGCGCCGGACCCGCCCCCTCCTCCGACATCACCCACAACGGAATCGCTGCCTGAGGAAGCGGTTCCACAGAACCCGGTCGCCCGTCGCGTCGGCTCGAGCGCGGCAGCTCGAGCCCACCGCCCGGACACACCGCCCACGCACTCCGGCCACCGCACTCCGACCACCGCACGCCGGCCACCGCACGCCGCCGACGCATGCGTGCCGCCCGGGCCCGCATCCCGCGAGCAGGCCGCTCAGACGGCGAGGTCCCGCGGCCCCGGGCGGTCCCGGCCGAACCGGCGCGCGAGATCGGCCTCGATCCGGCGGTCGGAGCGGGACTCCAGCCATCGCCGTCCGCGCCGGGTCCGGGCCACCACACCGACCTCGACGAGGTTGCGCACCGCCTGCGCCGGGACCGCCCACGGTGCCGTGACCGGGAGGTCCAGGTCCCGCATGCCCTCCGCGCGCAGGAAGACCCGCAGGAGGCTGAGGAGCCGACGTCGTTCCCAGGAGCCGCGGAGCCGGTCCAGCGGGCCGCCGGTCCGCTCCGAGCGGAGGCCGTCGACCAGGGCGACGGCGAGCGCCGCACCGTTGGGGGTGACGTCGCCCTGGGCGAGCAGCACGTGGTGGTTGAACACGTTCTGGGCGCGCTCGTCGTCGAACAGCCAGTCCTCGTCGACGCCCATCAGCCACCCGACGTAGCGCCAGAGGTGCATGATCGCGCGGCTCTCGGTACCGGAGACGTGGCGGCCGAGCAGCCGGCAGCCGAGGATCGCGGTGCTGTTGAAGAGGCCGAGGGTCGCCGCCGAGTCCGACTGGTTGATCGGCAGACCGTGGGTGGCGACGTCGTAGCGGTCGCCACGTTCGAAGCGGTCGGCGACGAGCGCGTGCATCGCGCGCACGTGCAGGGTCGCCCGCCAGCCGTCGCCGCCGGTACGCATGCCGCCGGGTGCGCTCACCGCGAAGGACCACGCCTGCGTCTCCGCCAGCCGTCGCATCGCACCGTCGCCGGTCAGCCCGCCGGTCCGCACCAGCAGCTCGGTCGGCCCGCCGTAGCGGTAGCCGCCGATCAGCGACAGGCCCAGCAGCACGTCGTCGCGGCTGCGGCCGAGCCGCCGGTACGCCCGCGCGCCCCGTTCGAGCAGGTCCCGGTCCAGCCACCCCGGTTCCGGGGTGACGGCCGCGAAGAACTCGCGCAGCGCGGCCGGTCCGTCCGCGGGGGCCGCGCCGTCGGCGAGCGCACGGTGGAACGCCCGCATCGTCACCCGCTCCGGGTCCTCCCGGCCGCGCCCCATCGCCCGGGCCAGGGCGGCGCCCGTCTCGTCGCGGGTCAGCATCCGCCGGCCGATCTCGTCGACGAGTGCGACGTCCGGCTCGCGTACTCCGGCGACGAGGGCGAGCGGCCGGGCGATCCGCGCCGCGCGGGCCGGTGAACTGCGGAAACGGCGCGGCCCGATCGGTGCGGGCGCGCTCGCCTCGGGGATCTCTGCCACCATGGGCCGATGCTGACACGAGTCGGAGCTCGCGTTCAACGCGCGTTCGGGAGCCGGGTGTGAGCGGTCGCGCAGGGCGCCGGAGGGAGCCGCGGCAGGAGCGGTCCCGGCGGATGGTGGAGCGGATCGTGGAGGCGGGCCGCGAGGTCCTGGTCGCGCGCGGCTACGACGGCGCCTCCACGAACCGGATCGCCGAGGCCGCGGGGATCTCGCCGGGCTCGCTCTACCAGTACTTCCCCGACAAGGACGCGGTGCTCGCCGAGGTGCTCGACCGGTACCTCGACGGGATGGAGGCTCGCGTCTCGCGCGCGTTCCTGGACGGGCTCAGCGGCGGCACCCCGGGGCCGGGCGGTGCGGCGGACCCGGGCCGCGGCACCGGGCCGGTCGTCCGCGCCACCCTCGACGCCCTGCTCGACGCGTTCTCCGAGCAGCCCGACCTGCTGCGGGTGATCGTCGAGCAGCTCCCGCGCGCACCCGGGTCGTCGGGCAGGCCCGGGCGGCGGGCCGCGTTCGCCGGCCGGATCGACGATCTCGTCGCGACGGTGCTGCTCACCCGCGGCGCGACGGACCCGGACACCGCCCGCGCGTCGGCGTGGACGGTGGTCCGGACGGTCGAGCACCTGACGACCGGGTTCGTCCTGGAGCGTCCCGCGTTCGGTCGCGACCTGCTCGTCGAGGAGCTGACGACGCTGGTCGCCGGTTACCTCGACGCGCGGTGGAGCGGCGGGCGGGTCGCGTCGGACGGACCGTCCTGACCGGGTTCGGTCGGCAGGCCCGCGGCCGCCCAGGCCCGGAACCCGCCGTCGACGTCGGTCGCCCGGTGGAGGCCGAGGTCCTGCAGCGAGGCGGCGGCCAGGCTGGAGCTGTAGCCCTCCGAGCAGAACAGGATCCACCGGACGTCGTGACCGGTCGCCTCCGGGATCCGGGCGTCCGAGGTGGGGTCGAGCCGCCACTCCAGGTGGTTGCGCTCGATCACGAGCGCCCCCGGGACGGCACCTTCCTCGACCCGCTGCCAGCCCGGCCGGGTGTCGACGAGGTACGCGCCCTCCTCGACGAGCGCCGCGGCCCGGGCCGGGTCCGGCCGGTCGAGCCGGGCCCGCGCCGCGGCCAGGAGATCTCCGACGGTCCGGGTCATCCGACGCCCTGTCCCGGCTGGACGAGCTCGGTGCGGCTGCGGCGCAGGCGCTGGTGCCCCGCGGTGGCAGGGACGTCCTCGACCTCGTAGTAGGACATCGCCGACAGCGGCGGCGAGTAGGCGTGCACGCTCACGGCGGCCTCGTCGGCGGTGTTGGCAACGTCGTGCACGTGCCCCAGCGGGAACGCGGCGCCGCGGCCGTGCCGCAGCGTCCGGGTCCGGAGGCCGGCCGGACCGCCCCAGCGGCGCTCGGTCAACGTGCCGGACACGACGGTCAGCGCGCCGATCGAGCCGGCGTGGTCGTGCAGCTCCGCGATCTGCTCGGTGGCCCAGCTGATCAGCCAGACGTCGACCAGGCCGTCGCTGCGCAGCAACCGGTACCAGCGCCGGTGGGGATCGACGACGACCTCGTGCCGGCCGGCGCGCACGTCGGCCGCGATCTCGCGGGTGAGCTCCTGCAGGTCCTGCAGGTCGTAGGGGGTCGGCGCCGCGACGGGCCGGGCATGGACGGTCGCCGTCCGCGAGGCGGACGGGCGGGCAGGGCGGGACGCACGGACGGGTGCGGACACGGTGGTACTCCAGAGACGTCGGTCGAGCGGGATCGGGTCCTCAGCTCGGGCGACAGCCCTGATCGAAGTGGTCGGCGCGACGGGTACCCCACAGGGGACCGAGGGTCGCTGCCTGACTCATGACGACGATGTCACCACACGGTGACAGCCGGGTTCAACCGCGTGTCCGGCCGCCGGGAACGGCACCCGCCGTGTCCGGACAACATCGCCCTGACCTGCGTGTCCGCCGTCACAACGGTCAGGGCTCAGATGTCGTCGGACATGCCGATCACCGTGTCCAGCCCCGACAGGACCAGCGACCGTCGTGCCTGGCTCCCCGCCGGGGCGACGAGCGTCATCGCGATCCCGTCGGCGCGCATCCGCCGTGCCGCCTCGGAGAGCAGGGCGATCCCGGCGCTGCTGACGAAGGTGCCCGTCGCGAGGTTCAGCGTGACCGGGACCCGGCGGGCGAGGTGCTCCATCAGCGGGGCACGCACGGCGGCGACGCCGTCGAGGTCCAGGTCGCCGACGACGGTGAGCCGGACCCCGTACGCGTCCGGCGCGGCCCGCAACCGCGTCGTGGGCGGCCGGACGCCGTCCCCGTCGCCCTGCGGTGACGGTCCGGCCTGGCCGGTGTGGTCCCGGCCCGGCTCGGGCTCGCCCGCGACGAACTCCACCGGTGGCTCGGAGCCGGGCGTGCCGATCTCGACGGGGTTCGCGGGCAGCCGGAACCGCACGACGGTGCCGTCGTCGCCCGGGGCGATCCGCACGTCCTCGCCGAGCTCGCGGATGAGCGCGATGCCGCGCCCGCGGTACCCGGGATCGGGGGGCGGGGGGCGCCACCTCCCGCCGTCGGACACGCGGACCGCGATCGCTCCGTCCGTCGTGAGCGCGAGCTCCAGGTCGACACCGGCCCCGGCCTCGTCGCCCGCCTCCCCGTACGCGTGCTCGATCGAGTTCGTGACGGCCTCGCCGACGGTCAGCTGCAGGTCGCTGGCCGCGTCCGGGCCCATCCCGCAGACGGTCGCCCAGCGGCCGACGGCGCGGCGCAGCGGGGCCAGCTGCTTCGGGTCCGCCCGCACGGTGACCCGCAGCGGGGGCGGCATCAGCCGGGCGACGACGACGACCGTGTCGTCCGGGACCGACAGGCCCTCGGACATCCGGTTGAGCAGGGTGTCGGCCATGTCGCGCGGTTGCGCACCGGCGAGCTCGCCGAACGCCCCGGAGAGCCGGGCCAGGCCGTCGTCGATGACCTCGTCGCGGCGCTCGAACAGGCCGTCCGAGCAGAGCAGGATGGTCTCGCCCGGCTCCATCCGCGCGGTCGCCTCCGCGAACGGGGGCCGGCCCGAGATGCCCAGCGGCACGCCACGTCCCTCGGAGAGGGTGCGGACCCCGTCCTGCCCGGCGACCAGCGGCGGCGGGTGCCCGGCGCTGGCGTAGCGCAGCTCGCCGGTGCCGGTGTCGATGGTCGCGATCGCGACGGTGCTCGCCGTCGCGCCGCGGACCCGCAGCGCGTACAGGTCGAGCTGCTCCAGCGCGCGGGCCGGCGGCTGGCCGTTGACCAGGTTCGAGGCGACCGCGCTGCGGAGCTGGCCCATCACGGCCGCGGCGGCCGGGCCGCGCCCGACGACGTCGCCCACCACCAGCGCGACGACGTCGCCCTCGAGCTCCAGCACGTCGAACCAGTCGCCGCCGGCCTCGGTCCCCTGGGTGCCCGGCCGGTAGCGGGTCGCCAGCGACAGACGCTCGATGTCGGGGAGGCGCTGCGGCAGCAGGCTGCGCTGCAGCGTCACCGCGACCTCGTGCTCGGCCTGGTGCAGCTGGGCCCGCATGATCGCCTGCGCGCACTGGTTGGCCAGGGTGCGCACGAAGCTCTGCTGCTCGGGGCTGAACGACGGTTCGCTCGGGAACCGCAGCCCGATCACGCCGATCGGCCGGCCCGCGACCATCAGCGGCACCGCGGTGTTCACCGGGTAGCGACGGGTCTCGGAGAGGTCCTGGGCGTTCCAGACCGGCTCCCCGCCGACCACTGCACGGCTCAGCGGGTGGGTGCGGCCGGGCGTGTGCATCGGTGGCCCGTCCGCGGGCCAGCCGGCCTCGCTGAGCAGCGTCAGCGTGCCGTGCTCGTCGGTGAGGAGCACCGCGACCGCCTCGGCCCCGATCGAGCTGCGCCCGTGCTCGACGACGACGTCGGCCACGGCCTCCAGGTCGGTCGCCTGCGCCAGGCCGGTGGCGACGGCGCCGAGCCGCTCCGCGAGCCGGCGGGCCTCGGTCTCGGCGTCCAGCATGGACGCCCGGTCGAGCGCCTGCGCGGCCAGCTCGGCGACGGCGATCGCGGCCTCGCGGTCCGCGTCGGACAGTCGTCGTTCGGTCAGCATCGACACCGCGAGCACGCCGAGTGCCCGGCCGCCGGCGACCAGCGGCAGGATGCCCAGCGTCTGCGCGTGCTCGGGTGCGACGCCGATCTGCGCCGGGAAGCGCTCCGCCCACTCCTTCGCCGACCCGAACCAGATCGGCCGGCGCTCGGTGAGCACCTCGGCGAACGCCATGGGGGCGTCGACGGCGATCCGGCCGGCCCGCTGCCACAGGTCGTGGTCCCAGCCGTGCCCGGTGAGCGCGTGCAGCCACGGCCCGCGGACCTCCCACACCCCGGCGAAGTCGGCGTCGAGCAGGTCGACGATGTGGTCGGCGGCGATCGCCGCGACCTCGCCCGCGGTGGCGGCCGCGGACATCTTCGCGGTCGCCCGGTGCAGCAGCACGAGCCGCTGCGCCGTGGACCGCTCCTGCTCCAGCAGGCGGGCGTTGTCCACGGCGAGCCCGGCCCGGCGGCCGATCTCGGAGAGCAGGTCGAGATCGTCGGCCGTGTAGGGCTCGGCGGACTCGGCGCGGACGACGGTGAGCACCGCGCTGGTGCGGCCTCGGGCGGGCAGCGGCACGACCGTCACGGACCGGGCCCGCAGCCGTCCCCAGGCCCGGCGCTGTGTCGCCGGGAGGTGGCGGAGCGCCTCGTCGAGCCGGCCCTGGTCGATGATCTCCGGCCGGCCGGTGCCCTCGGCGTCGACGGGGAGCAGCGGGCCGAGCCGCCACAGCGACGGCTCGAGCGCGGTCCGGCCCGCCGCGACCGCGAGGGTTCCGGCCGCCCCGTCCGGGCCGGCGTCGTGCACGAGCGCGATGTCGGCCAGGCGGTCGTCGACGACGGCGCGCACCAGCTGGTCGGTCCGGCCGGTCCGGGTGATCTCCCGTTCCAGTGACTCGGCGACCTCGGAGTAGATCCGGTGCCGCCGCTGCTCGCGGTGCTGGACGTCGATGTCGAGGCAGCCGCCGACGTAGCCCGCGGACCGCTCGCCGTCCTGCACGGGGGCACCGCGGTCGAGCACCCAGCGGTGGCGGCCGGTCCGGTCGAGCAGGCGGTACTCGACCTCGAACGGGGCGTGCGCGCGGTTCGCGGCCGAGGTCACCGAGCGGTAGCGCTCGCGGTCGTCGGGATGGATCCGGCGCCGCCAGTCCAGCCCGAGCTCGTGCGACGGGTCGTCGACACCGGTGAAGTCCACCCAGCCCCGGTTGACGAACAGCCGGTGCCCGCCGGGGTCGTCGACCCAGATCAGCGCCGGTGTGGAGTCCGCCATGGCGCGGAACTGCAGCTCCGCGGCCCGCCGGACCCGGCCCAGCTGCAGGTGGTTGGTGACCCGGGCGAGCAGCTCACGGGCGGAGAACGGGCGGACCAGGTAGTCGTCGGCACCGGCCGCGAACCCCTCCACCGCGGCCTCCTCGCTCGTCTGCGAGGAGAGCAGCACCACCGGCACCCCGACCGTCCGCGGGTCGGAGCGCAGGGCCCGCAGCAGCTCGATGCCACCGCTCGCCGGCAGTGCCGCGTCGGCCACGACGAGATCGGGCGGATCGGTGCGGGCGGCGTCGAGTGCGGCCGCGCCGTCGGCGACCGCCTGCACCCGCCACTGCTCGGAGAGCAGGTCGCGCAGGTAGCCGCGCATCTCGCGGTCGTCGTCGACGACCAGGACGCGGTCGGACCAGGTGAGGTCGAGCCCGTCGACGACGGAGCCGTCGACAGCGCGGCCACGCGTCCGGTCCGCGTCCGCGGTCGGTCCGACGTCGACGTCGTCGGGCGGGTCGGGGAGCCAGCGCAACGCCTCGGCCACATACGGCGCGGCGAGCTGCGGCGCGGAGCGTGCCCCGGTACGGGACCGGACCAGCCGGTCCTGCGGCAGGTGGGCGAAACCGAGCGGGAGCCGCACGGTGAACGTGCTGCCCCCGTCGGGGCCTGCGGCGACGGCGATGCTGCCGCGGTGCAGCCGGACCAGCTGCCGGATCAGCGGCAGCCCGAGCCCGCTGCCCTCGAGGGTCCGCCCGCGACGCGATCCCGCCCGGTGGAAGCGGTCGAAGACGGTGTCGATCTCGTCGCCCGGGATCCCGACGCCGGTGTCCGACACCCGCAGGACGACCTGCTCGCCGTCCTGGGTGAGCTCGACCGAGACCCCGCCGTCCATCGTGTACTTGACGGCGTTGCTGAGCAGGTTGAGGACGATCTTCTCCCAGGCGTCGCGGTCCACCCAGACGGGACGGCCGCCGCGGGGCGTGGACGACGTCAGCGACAGTCTCGCCTGCTCCAGGACGGGCGCGAACGCGGCGACGATCTCCGCGGTGGTGGTGCCGAGCTCGGTCGGGGCGAACAGGCCCTCGTGCCGGCCGGACTGCAGCGCCGAGACGTCGAGCAGGCTGTCGACGAGCTTGAGCATCCGCTCGGCGTTGCGCCGGGCGAGCGCCACCTCGGAGCGGACGGCCGCGTCCTCGTGCTCACGCAGCCGCTCCAGCGGGCCGAGCACCAGCGTCAGCGGGTCACGGAACTCGTCCCCGAGCCCGGCGTAGTACTCGACGCGGGCCTGCTCGGCGGTCGTGATGTCGGCGCGCCGGTCACGCTCCCGGTCACGGGCCAGCGCGGTCGCGAGCACCGTGCCGATGTTGCCGATGACCAACCGCAGGAACGAGCGGTGCGCGGCGTCCAGCGGCAGCAGCGGCGGCACACCGATCACGACGGCGATCCCGGTCGCGCCGTCCGGCGTGTGCAGCACGGCGCGGGCCAGGTCGGTGACCGGCGGCTCGGCGCCGTGCACCGCCGACGGCTCGACCGTCACGAACTCGACGTCGGAACCGACGTCGGCGCTGCGGTCCGCGGGCAGCCAGCCCGGCGGCGGGTCGTCGACGTTCACCGCGGCCAGCCTGCGGGCCTCGGCACCGAGGGTCGCGATGAGCGCGCAGCCGTGGTGCTCCTGGGCGTCGGCGAGCACCTCGGTCAGCCGCTCGACGGCCACGTCCAGGGTCGGAGCGTCACGCGCGGCCTCGCCGAGCGCGGCGAGAACCGTCAGCCGGGCGGCACCGACGACGCTGCCGGTGACCTCGGTGAGCAGCGTGATCAGGCCGAGCACCTGCCCGCCGGCCCCGCGGACCGGGGTCGTCGAGTAGTCCCACCAGGTCGCCTCCGGGCGGCCCCAGCGCCCGAGCACGATCTTGTCCGCGGACCGGGCGATGCCGTCCCGGCCACCGCCGAGCAGCTCCGGGAGCTCGCCGGCGAGGTGCTCGGAGAACTCCGGCCAGCCCTCGCGCAGCGGACGGCCGAACGCGAACGGGTGCCGCAGGCCGGCGTGCCGGACGAAGGCGTCGTTGTAGAGCAGGACCGACTCGGCGCCCCACCAGGCCACCAGCGGCTGCCGGCTCTCCAGCATGAACCGGACGGTGTCCTCGAGCTCGCGGTCCCAGCCGGAGCGGGACCCGAGCGGGGTCGCGGCCCAGTCGGTCGTCTCGAGCAGGTGACGCACGCCGACGGCGCCGTCCGTCACCTGCTCGTCGGTCGTCTCCACCTGTGCGCCATCCCGTCCCGCGTCGTCGGCCCCCACGATCCCATCAGCAGCCGGTGTCCGGCAGGTCGAGCCGGGCGGGCCGCGGTCAGCCGGTGCGGTGCCGGGCCGCGTCGCGGTGCTCGGCAAGCCACCGCCGCAGGTCGGTGAGCGGGCCCTCGCGGCCCGGCTCGTGGTAGATCTCGTGCCAGAGACCGTCGTACCAGCGCACCGTGGTGTCGGCGGAGCCGCTGGCCTCGTCCAGCTTGCGGGTACCGGCCGGGTCGGTGAGCCGGTCGGCGGTCCCGTGCTGGACCAGCAGCGGCAGCCGCAGCTCGGCGGCCCGCGGGGGCAGGTCGTCCATCTGCGCGTAGACGGCAGCGCCCAGCGCGAGCGTCGGCTTGCCGTGGTGGACGAGCGGATCGGCCTCGTAGGCGTCGACGACGGCCGGGTCCGAGCTGATCGCCGAGGTGTCGATCCCGACCGGGCGCACCGTCGGGAGTACCCGCGCGACCAGCGACAGCACCGGGACGAGCGGCGCGGGAACGGTGTCGGACGCCAGCGCCGGCGCGGACAGTGCCAGCCCGTCGAGCCGGTCCTGGTGACGCAGCGCGTAGGCGAGGGCGATCTGCCCGCCGAGGCTGTGCCCGAGCAGGTAGACCGGGACGCCGGGGTGCCGGGCGACGATCTCCCGGCGGAAGGTCTCGAAGTCCTGCAGGAGATCGTCGTAGCGCCGGACGTGCACGCGGGTCCCGCCGGAGCGGCCGTGGCCGCGGTGGTCGAGCCCGTAGACGGCCCAGCCGTCGGGCCGCAGTGTGTCGACGACGGTGCCGTAGCGACCGGAGTGCTCGCCGATGCCGTGGCTGAGCAGCAGGACACCGGCCACGTCGCCCGGCGGCAGCCAGCCCTGCCAGAACAGCTCGACACCACCGACGCCGGGCAACCGCCCCTGCACGTCCGGTGCGGTCGTCACGACCCGGTCACGTCCTGCGCGACGTCGGCCCCCGCCTCGACCTCGACGTCCACTCCGGACGCGGAGCCCGCGGCCAGGCGGTAGCGGCCGGCGTCGAGGTCGGCGAGCCGGAACGCTCCGTCGCTGCCCGTGCGGGCCTCGGCGACCGGCTCACCGTCCTGGGTGAGGACGACGTCGACGCCGGCCGCGGGTGCGCCGTCCGTGGTGCGGGCCGTGCCGTGGACGACGGCGGCCCGCCGGAGGCGGAGCGTGGCCCCGGCCGCGGTGTCACCGACCGCACAGGCGGCGACGCCGGGGCGGTACCCGTCCACCGCGGCGACGACGACGAACGAGCCGGCCCCGGGGACCGCGATCCGGGCGACCCCGTCGTCACCGGTGACGGCCGTGCCGACCGGACCGCCCGCGCGGTCGCGGACGGCGACGGTGGCGCCGGCCAGTGCGGCGTCGTCGTGTCCGAGGACGCGGACCTCCACGTCCTGCGGGGCGGTGCCCGGGACGACGGCGGCCGGCTCCGGCCCCGACCGCTGGACGGTGAGGGCGACCTCCTCGGCCCGCACGGTGGGGGGTTCCGGCGCGGAGGTCCGGGCGGGCAGCTCGCCACCTGCGGCGGTCGTCGGCTCGGCGGTCGTGGGCGCGGCGGGGTTCACGGGGACGGAGGCCTCCGGTTCGGGGTCCTGCGCGGCGGCGGTCCTGACGGTGTCCGGGGCGGGCGGCGGCGCCGGCCGGACCGAGCGCATCAGCCGCGGAGCCGGTCGTGGCGGTGGTTCGGCGTGCTCACCGGACTCCTGGGCGCCGGAACCGCCGGGGACGAGCCCGATCGGCGCCGACCGCCCGGACGTGCGGTCCTGGCCGGGACCCCCCTGCTGCTCGGGGACGCGCCCGGTCCAGCCGTACTGGCCGGTGATCCGGTCCCGGGCCTCGCGGAACTCCCGCTCGGTGTCGGGCGAGGCGGTGGACCGGGCGACGGAGCGGTCGGCCGGGACGGTGGTCACCCGCCGGACCAGGTCCGGATCGACCGGGGAACGGGAGTCGGACCGGGTCGCGGCCGCACCGGCGACGACCGCACCGGTCGCCGCCGCGCCGGTGGCCTCGGCGCCGCGGCCGAAGTCGATCTGCTCGGCGGGGGTCGCCGGAGCCGGGTCGTGGGTCGCGGCGATCTCGTCGACCTCGGGCTCGGCGTCGGCGACCTCCGGGCCGGGGGCCTCGGCCGTGTCGGCGCCGGAGGCGCCGTCGACGGACCCGGTGGCGTCCGCATCGGTGACGTCCGTGTCCCCGACACCCGTCACGTCCGCGCCCGCGGCGTCCGCGGCGGTGGTACCGGCGTCGGTCGCGTCCGTGGATCCCGCCTCGGCGGCCGGCGGACCGGTGTCCGGCGTGTCCGCGTCGGTGCCGGTCGGGGAACTGCCGGCATCACCGGTCCCCCGGCCGCCCTTCGCGAGGAAGGGGATCGACGCGGCCGCGGCGCCCGCGCCGAGGGCGGTGACCGGGCGGAACCCGGTGGTGGTGGCGTCCGCACCGGGTCCGGCGGTCTCGTTCCCGCCGGCGGGCGTGCTGATGTCCGGCGCGGAGCTGTCGGGCCCGTGATTGGCGGCGCCGGCCTCCGGCGCGGCGGCCGGCCGGGGCCGCGCCGTCGGCGACGGGCGCGGGAACCGGCGGACCGGCGCCGGCTCGACGGGCTCGACGGGCTTCCCGTCCTTGAACCCGCGGGCCCAGGGCGGGCCGACCGGACCGGCGCTGACGTCCGGCGTCACCCGCGGTTCGGCGGAGCGGACCTCGGGGATGCGGTCGGTCCGGTCCTCGCCCTCGGGGACACGCGTGATGTCGGGTGCCGAGGAGTGGGTCGGGCCGATCGGGGTCGTCGCGGCCGGGTCGTCCGGGTCGTCCGGGTCGTCGCCCGCGTCCTCGTCCAGGTCCTCGTGCAGGCCCTCGTGCACATCACGGTCGAGGTCCTCGTCCCGCGTCCGGAGCGGACGGTCGGCTGCCGCTCCGCCGGGCAGGGCGGGGACGGCGTGCACCGCGGGCACGGCGGCGGTGTCGTCGGACGCGGTTCCGGCCCGGGTGTCGTCGGCGTCCGGACCGGCCGTCTCCGGGTACGTCTGCGCCACATCGGAACCGGTGTCCACCATGTCCGGCGCGTCCGGGTGTGCTGCGGCGTACGGGTTCTCGGTGCGGTGCGGTGCGTCCTCCTCCCCGGAGGGGAGATCGTCCGTCCCGGTGCCGCGGCCGTCGTCCAGCCCGCGGGCACGACGGTCGACGAGATCGGCGACCGTGCGCGGAGGAGAGCCGTCGCCCGATGTCGGGTGCTCGTCCCGGTTCCGCCCCCACCGCAGGAAAGCTGCGATCCCGACGGCCACCAGCACCACCACCAACAGCCCCAGCAGGGCCCACGTCGACATCTGGAGATCCTCACTGCCGGAACGGACGAACCGGGCCCGGCGACGCCGGCCGGGGTGCCCCGGAGAGGTCCGGCGCTCCGCGCGGATCCACGGGCCCGCAGGACCCGAGGCCCGGTCGACGCATCCGGCGACGCACCGTAGCACCGATGACACTCCGGCCGTCGTGCGTGAACGCCGTCCGCGTGTCGACCGGGCGGGTGCCGGAGGACCACCCTGCGGCCGGGTGTCACGCCGCACCGGCCGGGCCGCCGCGGGGCGGATCGGCCAGGATCGGGACCATGACCCGCGACCCGGTGACACCCGAGCTCGCCGAGATCGCCGACGCGCACGGCGTCGCGACCTCGTACCTGGACGGCACCCGCACCGAGCAGCGGATCGACGCCTCGGTGGTGCGCACCGTGCTCGACCTGCTGGAGGTCGACGTCTCCGGCCCCGGCGCGGAGCGGGTCGCACTCGCCGGCGCGCGGGAGAAGGCGTCGGCGGGTGCGCTCCCCCCCGACGATCGGGCTCCGCTCGGACCGGTCCCGCCCGCTGCCCGGCCGCGGGCGGCTGACCGCCACCGACGGCGACGCCGCCGGCCGCGGTTCCGATGTGGACGGCGAGCTGCCGTCCGGTCTGGATCCCGGCCGCTACCTGCTGGAGACCGACGGCGGCCGGTCGGCCGTCGTCGTCGCCCCGCCCGCGCTCCCCGACCCGCCTCGGACGTGGGGATGGATGCTGCAGCTCTACGCCCTGCACTCGCAGGGATCCTGGGGCATCGGCGACCTCGGCGACCTGACCACGCTGATCCGCGGCGGGCACGGCGCCGGTGCCGTGCTGCTGAACCCGCTCCACGCGATCACCCCGGTGCCGCCGGTGCAGCCCTCGCCGTACACGCCGTCGTCCCGCCGCTACACCACCCCGCTGGCGCTGCGGATCACCGACCTGCCCGCCTACCGCGACGCCGACGCGCCCACCCGCGCCGAGGTCGACGCGCTGCGTCCGGAGACCGCCGGGGACCGCATCCCGCACGACCGGGTCTGGGCGGCGAAACGCTCGGCGCTCGAGGCGTTGTGGCGCGCCGCCGGTCACCCCGACGGCGCCCCGGACGACGACCTGACGTCGTTCGCCACCTACTGCGCGCTCGCCGAGCGGTACGGCGGTCGCTGGTCGCTCTGGCCGGAGGGGCTGCGCCGGCCCGACGGCGCCGGTGTCGCGGCCGCGCAGCGGGAGCTGGCGCCGCGGATCGCGTTCCACGCCTGGGTGCAGCGACAGGCGGAGGCGCAGCTCGCAGGGGTGCGCACAGCGGCCCGGGAGGCGGGAATGCCGGTCGGCGTCATCCACGACCTCGCCGTGGGCTGCGACCCCGAGGGCGCCGACGCGTGGATGCTGCAGGACGTCCTCGCCCTGGACGCCACCGTCGGCGCCCCGCCCGACGCGTTCAACCAGCGCGGGCAGACCTGGGGCCTGCCGCCGTGGCGCCCGGACCGGCTGGCGGACACCGGGTACGCCGCGTTCGGGGACATGACCCGGGCGCTGCTCACGCACGCCGACGGGCTGCGGATCGACCACGTCATGGGCCTGTGGCGGCTGTGGTGGGTGCCGTCGGGGGAGAGTGCCGATCGCGGTACCTACGTGCACTACGACGCCGACGCGATGCTCGCCGTCCTCCTGCTGGAGGCCCACCGGGCGGACGCGCTCGTGGTCGGCGAGGACCTCGGGACGGTCATCCCGCGGATCCGCGAGGACATGGCCGAGCGCAACCTGCTGGGTTCGACGGTGCTGTGGTTCTCCCGCGACCCGGACCCGGTGACCGGCGGCGACGACGGCCCGCTCCGCCCGCCGCGGCGCTGGCCGGAACGGTCGGTGGCGACGATCTCCACGCACGATCTGCCCACCGCGCCGGGTTTCCTGCGCGGCGAGCACGTCCGCGCCCGCGCCGAGCTCGGCCTGCTCGACGACCCGGCGTCCGAGGAGGCGAAGGCCGGCGCCGAGCGCGACGAGTTGCTGGCGCTGCTCGCGGCGGAGGGCCTGCTCGACTCGCCGGACGAGACCGACGAGGACACGATCGTCGTCGCGCTGCACGGGCTGCTCGCCTCGGCACCGTCGCGGCTGGTGCTGGCCTCGCTCTACGACGTGCTCGGCGAGACCCGCCAGCCGAACCTGCCGGGCACCGTCGACGAGTACCCGAACTGGCGGATCCCGCTGCCGGTGTCGCTGGAGGAGGCCCTGGGCGACGACCGTGTGCGCCGGGTCGCCGAGGTCCTGGACCGGCGGGCCGGACCCGATCGGTGACCTGGCATTATCCGGGCCGATGACCGCACACGGTGACACCGACCGCACCGCGGACGACGGCTCGGACGAGGGCGCCGTCGACCCGTCCGCCGTCGACCTGGTGCGCGCGGACGGCACGGCCGGCGCGCTGTGGCAGGCGTGGACGACCGGCGAGCGGCTCGCCGCCCTGCCCGAGCTGCTGCGACCGCGCACCCTCACCGAGGGCTTCGCGGCGCAGCGCCGGCTCTCCGAACGGGCCGGGGCGTCGTACGGCTGGAAGCTCGCCGCGACGGCCGCCGCCGGGCAGGCCCACATCGGCGTCGACGCCCCGCTGCCCGGGATGCTGTTCGAGCGGTTCCGGCACGCCCCCGGCGACGTCGTCCCGTCCGGTGACCTGCACATGGCCGTCGCCGAGGCGGAGTTCGCGTTCGTGCTGCGGTCCACCGTGGACGCCGGCGCCTCGCGTGACGAGCTGCGCGCCGCGGTCGGCGCGGTCCACTGCGCGGTGGAGCTGCCCGAGTCGCGGTTCGACGACTTCGTCGCGGCGGGTGCGCCGTCGCTGCTCGCCGACGCGGCGTGCGCGGGCCGGTTCGTGCTCGGCCCGGAGATCCCCGGCGGTGCCGCGCTGGACCTCGCCGCGACCCCGACCACCCTGCGGGTCGACGACGAGACCGCCACCGGTAGCGGCGCGTCCGTGCTGGGCGACCCGTGGACGGCACTGGCCTGGCTGGCGGACACCCTGCCCGAGCACGGGGTGCGGCTCGAGGCCGGCGCGCTGGTGACGACCGGGACGACGACGGTGCCGGTCGCGGTCCACCCGGGCGCGACGGTGCGGGCGTCGTTCGGCGACGGCGGTGCGCTCGGCATCGTCGAGTTCACCCTCGCGGCCGCCTGAGCCGGAGCCGCCGCGGTCAGCGGATGATGCTCAGTGCCCCCGGCGCGCACCGCACCCGGATCTCGGTGCCTGCGGCGACGTCGTCGATCTCGCCGTCGATCTGCACCGGCATCGGGCCGCACGTGGAGAACCGGAACTCGGTCGTCGCGGGCTGGCGGCCGAGGCCGGACAGGGCGGCCCGCACCGCGGTCAGCAGCTGGCGCCACTTCGGACGGTGCTCGAGCAGCACGACCTCGAACCGGCCGTCGTCGGGGCGGCTGTCCTCGCTCAGCTCGGCGACCTTGGCCATCTCGCCGATGTTCGCGAACACCAGGTTGTCGATCCGGCGCCGGTCACCCGTGGAGAACTCGATCTCGAACGGGGTGAAGGCCCAGAACGACCGCATGGTGCTGATCACCTCGCGGATCGTCCCCTTGCCGCCCTTCTCGATCTGCAGCGCGACGACCGGGGTGAGTCCGAACCCGATGTAGGAGTGCGCGTAGCGGGGAGGCTGGTCACCGGAGCGCATCTCCAGGACGTCCATCCGCTCGGTCTCGTCGGCGACGATCGCCTCGGCGAGCGGGCGGCGCGCGGTGACGCGGCGGTGGTCGTTGGCGTTGCCGGCGGCGAGCACCGCGGCGGCCGCGCCGGTGCCGGGCACCTCCAGGATGCCGTTGACGACCTCGTTGTAGCCGCCGTCGCCGCTGGCCGAGACGATCAGCGGCCGGCCGGGACCGGAGGCGACCTCACGTGCGATGTCGCGGGCGTGCCCGGCGTACTCGGTGGGACGCAGCTCGACCGGCAGCCCGGGGCGGGCGGCCGCGAGGTCGTCGCGCAGCTCGCGGGCGAGCACGTCGGCGTCGCCGGTGCTCCCCGGGTTGAAGACGACGAGGACGGAGTCGATGGGCTCGGCCACGTGCGCAGCGTAAACGGGCACACATCGGACGGGTGCGGCACGGTGGCTGTCATGGATCTGGGACTGGGCGGCAGGCGGGCGATCGTGACCGGTGGCAGCCGCGGGATCGGCCTCGCGACGGCGCGTGCGCTCACCGCGGAGGGGGCCCGGGTGGCGTTGCTGGCCCGCGACCCGGACGCGCTGGAGGCCGCCGCCGCGAGCCTCCGCGACGCCGGCGCGCCGGAGGTGCTCACCGTCGCGGCGGACACCACCGACGACGACGCCGTCCGCGCCGCCGTGCGGACGGTCGCGGAGCAGTTCGGTGGGGTCGACGTCCTGGTGAACGCCGCGGCCCGCCCGGCGAGTGCGGGGGCGCCGACGGGCCTCGGTGCCACGACCGACGACGCGGTCCGCGTGGAGCTGGAGACGAAGCTCCTCGGCTACCTGCGCTGCGCGCGTGCCGTGGCGCCGCTGATGACGGCGCAGGGCTGGGGCCGGATCGTGAACGTCAGCGGGCTCAACGCCCGCCGGTCCACCTCGCTGGTCGGCTCGGTGCGCAACGTGGCGGTCGCGTCGATGACGGCGGCGCTCGCCCACGAGCTCGGCCCGCAGGGGGTGAACGTGACGGTCGTGCATCCCGGCGTCACCGAGACCGAGCGGACGGCGCAGGCGCTCGCCGACCGCGCGGCCGCGACCGGCCTCGACGAGACCGCCGCCCGCGCAGAGCTGGACGCGACGACGACGATCGGCCGCATCACGACCGCGGCCGAGGTCGCCGACGTCATCACGTTCCTGTGCTCCCCCCGCTCGGTCGCGATCAACGGTGACGCCGTCGCCGCGGGCGGGGGTACGCCGGGGGTCACGCACTACTGAGCTCCCCGCTGCCCGGTCCCGGGCGTGCCGGGTGGCCTCGTGACGCGGCCGGGAGCCCGGCGGCGATGGCACGATGGCCGGATGGACGCGACCCGCGTGGACCGCTGGCTCTGGTCGGTACGCCTGGCCAAGACGCGTGCTGAGGCCGCGACGGCGTGCCGCGGCGGGCACGTGCGGATCAACGACCGGCCCGCGAAGCCGGCGGCCCCGGTGCGGGTCGGTGACAAGGTCCGCGCACGGGTCCACGACCGCAACCGGATCGTCGAGGTCACCCGCGTCATCGAGAAGCGGGTGGGCGCACCGATCGCACAGGAGTGCTACGTCGACCACACCCCACCCGAGCCGTCCCGCACCGAGGTGCCGGTGTTCGCCCGCCGGGAGCGCGGCGCCGGCCGCCCGACGAAGCGGGACCGGCGGATGCTCGACCAGCTGGGGCTGTCCCGCCGGGACACCTGACGTCGCCCGCCTGTGAGGATGGGGGCATGTACGACGTCCTCATGCGCAGGGTCCTGCGGTACCTCCCGTCCGAGCCGGCGCACCGCATGGGGTTCGGTGTCGTACGAGCGCTCGGTGGGACCCCGGCCGTCGGTGAGCGGGTCGCGAGCCGGCTGACCGCGTCCGACCCGGTGCTGCGCACGCGTGTGCTCGGGCTCGACTTCGCGGGCCCGCTCGGCCTGGCCGCCGGTTTCGACAAGGACGCGGAGGGCGTCCTCGCGCTGGGCCGCCTCGGCTTCGGCGCGGTCGAGATCGGGACGGTCACCGGCCGCCCGCAGCCCGGGAACCCGAAGCCGCGACTGTTCCGGCTCGTGGAGGACCAGGCACTGATCAACCGGATGGGCTTCAACAACGCCGGCGCCGCCGCCGTCGCACCCCGGCTCGCAGCGCTCCGTACCCGTTCCGCACCGGGGATGCCGGTCCTGGGGGTCAACATCGGCAAGAGCAAGGTCGTCCCGGCCGACGAGGCCGTCGACGACTACCGCGCGAGCGCCGCCGCACTCGGTGCCCACGCCGACTACGTCGTGGTCAACGTCAGCTCCTCCAACACCCCGGGGTTGCGGGACCTGCAGCAGGTCGGCGTCCTCGAACCGCTGCTGACGGCGGTCCGCGACGAGCTCGACCGGGTCGCACCGGGCCGCCGGATCCCGCTGCTGGTCAAGATCACGGTCGACCTCGCGGACGACGACGTCGACGCCGTCGCCGATCTCGCCGTCCGACTGCGGCTCGACGGCGTCGTCGCCACCAACACGACGATCTCGCGCGAGGGGCTGCACACCGCTCCCTCCGAGATCGACGCGGCGGGTGCCGGCGGACTGTCCGGCCGTCCCCTGCGCGACCGTGCCCGCGCCGTGGTGCGACGCCTGCGCTCCCGCCTGGCCGACGACCAGATCGTCATCTCGGTCGGGGGCATCGAGGACGCCGCGGAGGCGTACCTCAGGATCCGTTCGGGCGCCGCGCTGGTCCAGTCCTACACCGGCTTCGTCTACGGCGGCCTGCTGTGGCCCTCGCGGCTGCACCGGGAGCTCGCCGAGCTGCTGCGCGCGGACGGGTTCACCGAGGTCGGGCAGGCGGTGGGGGCCGACCTCTGAGGACACCGACGGCGTCGGCCTCCGGGAGCCACCGGAACACACATCGATCGACGACCGTGTCTCCCCCGCCGGCCGCGTCACCGGATGCGGTAAGGACCCGCCGGCCGCGTTCCGCGGAACGCGGCTGCCGCTCACGGGCTGAAACAGCGGGTCCGACGACGGCCGCTGCCCGGCCGAGGTGGTCCGCCGCTCCGTCGTGTTCCGCGGAACGCACACGGCTCCAGCGGGAAGAGGGACATGCCGATCGGTCCCGGGTACCCCGGGGGGTGGCACCCGTTCTCCGCTCGGGTGCCGACGACGGTGCACTCTCCTCACACCCGCCCGGCCCGACCAGCCTCCGCCGGCGCCACCGGCGCCGCCAGCGTGAACGACCTGGGGGACGCCCGTGCGGGCGCGTTCCGCGGAACGCGCCCGACGGTCTGCGGGCCCCGGGAGTGCTGTGGGAGCCGCTCGCCAGCGGGTCGGCCCAAGGTCGGCGCCCGGTCGGCGCCGGGTCGGCGCCCACCGGTCGGGCAGGTCGCGCTCCGAGAATCCGTCCGCGTCCCGACCGCGTTCCGCGGAACGCGGTCCTGGCAACGTTGCGCGGTCCTGGCGGCGTCGCGCGGACCTGGCGGTGTGTTCCGCGGACCTGGCGGCGTCCCGCGGAACGCACGACGACCGCAGACGACACACCCATCCGGCGTCGACGACACCCCAGGACCCGCGCCCCGGACCCACCGGACCGCCGGCCCGCCGGACCGCCGTCAGAAACCGGGCCTAGAACGCAGAAAATCCCCCGGACCGAAACGGTCCGAGGGATCCCCTGAAATGTTGAATGTCGGCGGCGACCTACTCTCCCACACCCTGTCGAGTGCAGTACCATCGGCGCAGGAAGGCTTAGCTACCGGGTTCGGAATGGGACCGGGCGTTCCCCTACCGCCATAACCACCGACAACACTATCCAATTACATCCCCACACCCCCTCACACCCCACACCACGGTGGGACACAAGAAGACCCAGGAAACAGAGACCACACAACCAAGGGTTGTGGACTCAGGGTCACACAGTGGATGCGAACAACATGTTGTGGCAAGCCCTCGGCCTATTAGTACCGGTCAACTCCACCCCTCACAAGGCTTCCATCTCCGGCCTATCAACCCAGTCATCTACTGGGAGCCTTACCCACTCAAGGTGGTGGGAGACCTCATCTTGGAACAGGCTTCCCGCTTAGATGCCTTCAGCGGTTATCCCTCCCGAACATAGCCAACCAGCCGTGCCCCTGGCGGGACAACTGGCACACCAGAGGTTCGTCCGTCCCGGTCCTCTCGTACTAGGGACAGCCTTCCTCAAGTCTCCAACGCGCGCGGCGGATAGGGACCGAACTGTCTCACGACGTTCTAAACCCAGCTCGCGTACCGCTTTAATGGGCGAACAGCCCAACCCTTGGGACCTACTCCAGCCCCAGGATGCGACGAGCCGACATCGAGGTGCCAAACCATGCCGTCGATATGGACTCTTGGGCAAGATCAGCCTGTTATCCCCGGGGTACCTTTTATCCGTTGAGCGACACCCCTTCCACCAGGAGGTGCCGGATCACTAGTCCCGACTTTCGTCCCTGCTCGACCCGTCAGTCTCACAGTCAAGCTCCCTTGTGCACTTACACTCAACACCTGATTGCCAACCAGGCTGAGGGAACCTTTGGGCGCCTCCGTTACTCTTTAGGAGGCAACCGCCCCAGTTAAACTACCCACCAGGCACTGTCCCTGAACCAGATCATGGCCCGAGGTTCAGACACCCAATTCGACCAGAGTGGTATTTCAACAACGACTCCACCGCCACTAGCGTGACGACTTCACAGTCTCCCACCTATCCTACACAAGCCGAACCGAGCATCAATACCAAGCTATAGTAAAGATCCCGGGGTCTTTCCGTCCTGCCGCGCGTAACGAGCATCTTTACTCGTAATGCAATTTCGCCGAGTCTGTGGTCGAGACAGCGCCCAAGTCGTTACGCCATTCGTGCAGGTCGGAACTTACCCGACAAGGAATTTCGCTACCTTAGGATGGTTATAGTTACCACCGCCGTTTACTGGCGCTTAAATTCTCCGCTTCGCCCCCAAAGGAGCTAACAGGTCCTCTTAACGTTCCAGCACCGGGCAGGCGTCAGTCCGTATACATCGTCTTGCGACTTCGCACGGACCTGTGTTTTTAGTAAACAGTCGCTTGGGCCTGGTCTCTGCGACCACCCACCCCTAGCCCGCAAAGGGGCTTCAAGGCAGATGGCCCTCCTTCTCCCGAAGTTACGGAGGTATTTTGCCGAATTCCTTAACCACAGTTCGCTCGATCGCCTCGGTATTCTCTACCTGACCACCTGTGTCGGTTTGGGGTACGGGCCGCAACAGCACTCGCTAGAGGCTTTTCTCGACAGCATGGGATCACCCTCTTCGCCTCAATCGGCTACGCATCACCTCTCACCCTCAATGAGCCCCGGATTTACCTAGGACTCGGGCTACAGGCTTACACCACGACAACCACCGCGTGGCGGAGCTACCCTCCTGCGTCACCCCATCACTTGCCTACTACCGGATCGGATCCCACGCTCCCCCACAAACAACACTCCCGAAGGAGCGAAGGTGGGTTCGGATGGTTAGCATCACCGGCCCCGGCATGGACGCACTATCACGAGCACGGGAATATCAACCCGTTGTCCATCGACTACGCCTGACGGCCTCGCCTTAGGTCCCGGCTCACCCTGGGCGGAACAACCTGGCCCAGGAACCCTTGGTCATCCGGCGGCAGAGATTCTCACTCTGCATTCGCTACTCATGCCTGCATTCTCACTCCCACACCCTCCACCCGTAAATCACTCCCGGGCTTCACCAGATGCAGGACGCTCCCCTACCCAACAACACCACAAGATGTCATTGCCACGGCTTCGGCGGTGCGCTTGAGCCCCGCTACATTGTCGGCGCAGGACCACTTGACCAGTGAGCTATTACGCACTCTTTCAAGGGTGGCTGCTTCTAAGCCAACCTCCTGGTTGTCCGGGCGATCCCACATCCTTTCCCACTTAGCGCACGCTTAGGGGCCTTAGCCGGTGATCTGGGCTGTTTCCCTCTCGACCACGAAGCTTATCCCCCGCAGTCTCACTGCCGCGCTCTCACTCACCGGCATTCGGAGTTTGGCTGACTTCGGTAAGCTTGTCGGCCCCCTAGGCCATCCAGTGCTCTACCTCCGATGAGAAACACACGACGCTGCACCTAAATGCATTTCGGGGAGAACCAGCTATCACGAAGTTTGATTGGCCTTTCACCCCTACCCACAGCTCATCCCCCAGGTTTTCAACCCTGGTGGGTTCGGGCCTCCACGACGTCTTACCGACGCTTCACCCTGGCCATGGGTAGATCACTCCGCTTCGGGTCTACACCCCGCGACTCCACCGCCCTATTCGGACTCGCTTTCGCTACGGCTACCCCACAACGGGTTAACCTCGCCACGAAGCATAACTCGCAGGCTCATTCTTCAAAAGGCACGCCATCACCCTGCAGCACAAGACTGCTCCAGGCTCTGACGGCTTGTAAGCACACGGTTTCAGGTACTATTTCACTCCCCTCCCGGGGTACTTTTCACCTTTCCCTCACGGTACTAGTCCGCTATCGGTCACCAGGTAGTATTTAGGCTTGACGGGTGGTCCCGCCAGATTCACAGCAAATTCCACGAGCTCGCTGCTACTCGAGAACAATGCCCACGACCAGACTCATGCTTTCGCGTACGGGGCTCTCACCCACTACGGCCGACCATCCCAGAGTCGTTCCGCTAACACAAACACTGGACCGTCCCATCCTCGGCAGAAGATGAACAGCACGTCTCACAACCCCGCATCCGCAACACCTGCCAGCTTGACACGGACACGGTTTAGCCTCTTCCGCTTTCGCTCGCCACTACTCACGGAATCACTGTTGTTTTCTCTTCCTGTGGGTACTGAGATGTTTCACTTCCCCACGTTCCCTCCACGCACCCTATGAATTCAGGTACGGGTAACACCCCATGACGGGTGCTGGGTTTCCCCATTCGGACACCCTCGGATCACAGTTCGGTTGACAACTCCCCGAGGACTATCGCGGCCTCCCACGTCCTTCATCGGCTCCTGATGCCCAGGCATCCACCATGTGCTCTTAACAACTTGACCACAACAAGATGCTCGCATCCACTATGCAACACTCAACCCACAACCACAGAAGACCCCAGGCAACCACCACCCCCAACCAGAAGGCGTTAGGACAACCCAGAACCCACGCGGCCAAAGACAACACCCACCAAACCGGTGTCCCCTCAGGACCCAACAGTGTGCCGAACCACAGCCTGACGTTCGTTGCGTTCCACCCAGTCACACCCGACCCACACTCGGGGCCGACAGTGCGATCTCAGTTAAGGAACCAACACATTCCCACATTTCAGAAGAAACGAAAGAAACGAGCCGGTGCCCCACCACATGGTGAGACTCCTTAGAAAGGAGGTGATCCAGCCGCACCTTCCGGTACGGCTACCTTGTTACGACTTCGTCCCAATCGCCAGTCCCACCTTCGACGACTCCCTCCACAAGGGTTGGGCCGCCGGCTTCGGGTGTTACCAACTTTCGTGACGTGACGGGCGGTGTGTACAAGGCCCGGGAACGTATTCACCGCAGCGTTGCTGATCTGCGATTACTAGCGACTCCAACTTCACGGGGTCGAGTTGCAGACCCCGATCCGAACTGAGACTCACTTTAAGGGATTCGCTCCACCTCACGGTCTCGCAGCCCTCTGTATGAGCCATTGTAGCATGTGTGAAGCCCTGGACATAAGGGGCATGATGACTTGACGTCATCCCCACCTTCCTCCGAGTTGACCCCGGCAGTCTCCCATGAGTCCCCACCACTACGTGCTGGCAACATGGAATAAGGGTTGCGCTCGTTGCGGGACTTAACCCAACATCTCACGACACGAGCTGACGACAGCCATGCACCACCTGCACACAGGCCACAAGGGAAACGACATCTCTGCCGCGATCCTGTGCATGTCAAACCCAGGTAAGGTTCTTCGCGTTGCATCGAATTAATCCACATGCTCCGCCGCTTGTGCGGGCCCCCGTCAATTCCTTTGAGTTTTAGCCTTGCGGCCGTACTCCCCAGGCGGGGCGCTTAATGCGTTAGCTGCGGCGCAGAAACCGTGGAATGGTCCCCACACCTAGCGCCCAACGTTTACGGCGTGGACTACCAGGGTATCTAATCCTGTTCGCTCCCCACGCTTTCGCTCCTCAGCGTCAGTATCGGCCCAGAGACCCGCCTTCGCCACCGGTGTTCCTCCTGATATCTGCGCATTTCACCGCTACACCAGGAATTCCAGTCTCCCCTGCCGAACTCAAGTGATGCCCGTATCGACCGCACGCTCAGAGTTAAGCCCCAAGTTTTCACGGCCGACGCGACACACCGCCTACGAGCTCTTTACGCCCAATAATTCCGGACAACGCTCGCACCCTACGTGTTACCGCGGCTGCTGGCACGTAGTTGGCCGGTGCTTCTTCTCCAGGTACCGTCACAAAAGCTTCGTCCCTGGCGAAAGAGGTTTACAACCCGAAGGCCGTCATCCCCCACGCGGCGTCGCTGCGTCAGGCTTCCGCCCATTGCGCAATATTCCCCACTGCTGCCTCCCGTAGGAGTCTGGGCCGTGTCTCAGTCCCAGTGTGGCCGGTCGCCCTCTCAGGCCGGCTACCCGTCACCGCCTTGGTAGGCCATCACCCCACCAACAAGCTGATAGGCCGCGGGCCCATCCCCCACCGAAAAAACTTTCCACCACTCAACATGCGTTGAGAGGTCCTATCCGGTATTAGACCCAGTTTCCCGGGCTTATCCCAGAGTGGAGGGCAGGTCACCCACGTGTTACTCACCCGTTCGCCGCTCGTGTACCCCCGAAAGGGCCTTACCGCTCGACTTGCATGTGTTAAGCACGCCGCCAGCGTTCGTCCTGAGCCAGGATCAAACTCTCCAACAAAAACCCTGACTTACAAACAACTGGCCCACCAGCACGACGGGGTCGCACCGGCAGCCAAACAAACAATCTGGCACAAAAACGCCAAACCATATAATAGCTCGACACACTGTTGAGTTCTCAAAAGACACCCGCACCGCCATCACCGATCTCCCGACCGGATCCAGAAGGCGGATCGCCTTGACCCATCAAGGTAAACACACCGACGATGTCGGCCTGCCACCGGGGGTCACCTTGTCCGCGGGGCCTGCTGACCGGGCCTCCAGGGCCCGTTCTGTCCGGCTCACTCGCTGACAGGAAGAAAGTTACGGCACGGTGTCCGGCAAGGTCAAACCGGGGGGTCCTTCCGGCAAACACGGGCCGTCCTCGCAGGTCAGACGTGGCAGCGGAGTTGGCCGCCAGGTTTACGACACCATCTCTCTTGGGGTCCGGCCCCTCGAGCGATTCCTGTGACGCCGGGCACTCCTGCTTCGCAGCCCGGTGCGACCGTGGTGTTCTCGGTGGTCGGGCCACTCATGGATCCGCTGTTCGACACCGGCTGAGCTGCGGTTTCGGCCGTCCGGTCCGCGCAGCGGTCGGGTCATTCCTGGGTGGCCGACCCGCCCGGTGAGCGGCCCACGACGGTCCCGCCGATCGCGAGGGCCCCGGGAAACGGCACGGAGAGCCTGCGACCTGGACCAGCCCGTGGTCCGGGAAGGGCCCGGCGATCCGGTTGCGCGCGCTGGTGCCCGGGGCCGCACGATCTGGCCCCGTCCCACGTCCCACGTCCCACGTCCCACGTCCCACGTCCCACGTCCCACGTCCCACGTCCCACGGTCCCGGAACTCGTGGGCGGGCGCAGACCCCGTCGGCAGCGCAGATCCCTTGGGCGGCACCGAGACCGCGGGCGGCACCGAGACCGCGGCGAGCCGGACGGGAGGGTGGAGCCGGTGCCCGGTGTCGCCGTCGCGGTGACGGGTGGCTCGGGGACCGGGCGGATCAGGGGCCAGGCGGATCGGGGACCGGGTGGATCGGTGACCCGGCTCCTGCACTCGCGGACACCCGGGACGGGTGATCCGTGAGAGCAGTGTGCTGCCGCGCGGCTGTCATCCCGCGCCACCTGCACGAACGTCCTCGTCCTCCGTCGACGTCGGGCGGGATCACCGCCGCGGTGGGGAGCGGTCGGTGCACCTGTCGTCGCACCGCGTCGTCCCGTTCCGTGTCCTGTCACCGCATCAGGGGGGTATCCGTCCCGCTTCTGACGCGTTGACCCGACGAGTGCTCCTCGTCGGGTCCTGCAGCGCGTCGGGGGCGAATGCGCGTCGCGATCGGACGAGGAGCACTCCCTTTCCCCGGCTACGCGGGGATGCTCAGGCGGGTGGTCGAGCGGCGTCGACGACGTCGTGCGCCGCGGACGTCGTCGCGGGGAACAGGCCGCCGACCGAGGCGAGCACGTGGCTCTCCCCGCCGAGCGCCTCGACCACCGAGGTCACCGGGGTGAGCGCCGCCGGCCCCACCATCGCCGGGACGACCCAGGACACCAGCCACATCACGAGCAGGGCGGTGACCCCACCCGTCACGGCGCCGACCAGGCGGTCCAGGAACGTCAGCTTCGCCCTGGCGAGCACCCGGCTGACCAGCCCGCCGAGGAACCCGCCGACGACCGAGCCCAGGAGCAGCCCGGCGCCGATCCCCAGCAGTCCCCACAGCCATGCCGAGTCCGGGGTGTCGCCGTAGCCCGCCAGGTTGGAACCCCAGGCGGCGCCGATCCCGGCCCCCACCACGAGCCCGAGCAGCCCGCCGGCCCTGGCGACGCCGTCCACCCTGCGGAGCCCGCCCACCGCAGCGGCCAGCACCACGATCACGACCAGCACGTCCAGCCAGGTCATGGCTCCCCCTTCCCGGGACGTCGTCCCCAGGGTGCCCACCGAACCTGAGACGCGGCTGAGGCACGGCCCCGGACCGGCCCCGCGGCCGTCCCGGTGTGCGCCGACGGCCGGGCGGGTATCCCCCTGGTCGCCCCGCGCCACGGAACGGAGGGACGACATGACTTCACCCGGGTCCGACCCGCGCCTGCTCGACCTGCTGCACCGGATCGGCTCCGCCCTGGTGGGCACGGTGCTCTGGGTCTTCGGATCGCTCGGCTTCGCGGACACCCTGGGGGTCCTCACGACCGACGGTCCCCCGCTGCTCGGGATGAGCACCAACACGCTGCTCTCCACGATCTCGCTGGTCGTCGGCACCGTCCTGATCGCGGCGGCGATCCGTGGCGGTCGGCTCGCCTCGACCGTGGCGGTCACCGTCGGCGGCCTGTTCCTGCTGTCGGGCGTCGTGAACGTCGTGCTGATCGGCACGTCCTTCAACCCGCTGGCGTTCCGGATGCCCAACGTCGTGTTCAGCCTCGTCGTCGGGCTGGTGTTGCTGTCCCTCGGCGCCTACGGCCGGTTCAGCGGCCGGCTGCCCGACGACAACCCGTACGCCGCCGAGCAGCGTCACCACGTCGACGCGGAGGACGGTGCCGACCGGGACCAGCTGCTGCCCCGCGACGAGGCCGGGATCGAGGCCGCCCGTTCGCTCGCCGAGACCGAGCGGACCGTCGCCGCCGGCGGCGGCACGGAGCGGGAGCGCCGGCTCCTCGCCGAGGTCGACGCCCTCCGCGATCCGGCCGATCGCCGAGCCGCCTGGCAGGCGAGGACCGGATCGGGGAGCTGAGTGGTGATCGTCCGCGTACGCGGTACCGTGGGCCATTCCGTCCCGGGAGGGACCCGGGGCGCCGACGACCGGCCGGACGGGAGCCAGGAATCGACGTGACCGAGACGGGACCGACCGTCGGCGAGCCGACCACCACGGTCGACGCGCGCTGGGCGGACGCCCCCTGCGCCGCCGTGACCGTCGGCGCCGACGGCATCGTGCTGGAGGCGAACGACGCCGCGTACGGCGTCCTTCCCCAGGTCCGCAGGGGCGAGCCGCTCGACCGCGTGGTGCCGTGGCTCGCCACGGCCCATGCCGCGACGTCCGAGCAGACCGGTACGCCGTCCGCGTTCTCCGATGTCATCGAGGGGCCGCGCCGTGGAGGCGCAGCCGGTCCGGCACGACGACGGCTCCGTCACCTGGTGGCTGATCGACGTCACCGACGTCCGCTCCATCCGCGACGAGCTGCAGCTCGAGCAGGCCCGTGCCGCGTTCCTCTCCGAGGCCTCCGCCGCCCTGCTGGGATCGCTGAACCTCTCGCGGTGCATGGAGGTCACGGCCGAGCTCGCGGCCGGACGGCTGGCCGACGGGGCGCTGGTGATCACCCCGGCGACCCGCGGGCAGTTCCAGGTCGTGTCCGCGACCTCGGGCGACACCGGCACGCCGCGCAGCGCGCTGCTGCGGTTCGACCCCGACGAGGTGCCCGGGCTCGCCGAGGCGCTGCGGGGCTTCCCGCCGGTGCCGTCGCGCTGGATCGACCCGGCCACGGCGCCCGCCTGGGTGGCCCCGGACGGTCTCGGCGAGGTCGGCTCGATCGTCGTCACACCGCTGCCCGGGCACGGGATCCCGGCCGGAGCGCTGGTGCTGCTGCGCCGGGCCGGTTCCGGGCCGTTCAGCGAGGGTGAGGAGGTGACCGCGCGCGAGTTCGCCGCGCGCGCCGGCCTCGCGATGTCGGCCGCCCGGATGTTCGCGCAGCAGGCGTCGATCACCGAGACGCTGATGCGGGAGCTGCTCCCGCCGACGCTCCAGCACGTGTCCGGCGTCGACTTCGCCGGTGGCTACCGGCCCTCGCAGGACCACGAGCGGGTCGGCGGCGACTTCTACGACGTCCACGCCGCGGCCGAGGAGTCCGGCGAGACCCTCGCCGTGCTCGGCGACGTGTGCGGCAAGGGGCTCGAGGCCGCCGTGCTGACCGGCAAGATCCGCAGCGCGGTGCACGCCCTGCGCCCCATGTCGGGCGACCACCTCCGCCTGCTGCGCCTGCTCAACGACGCGCTGCTCAGCGACGACCACGCCCGCTTCGTGACGCTCGTCCTGGCGTCGGTGACCCGCCGCGGTTCGGACGTCGACGTGCGGCTGACGTGTGCGGGTCACCCGCCGCCGTTGATCATCCGGGCGGACGGCCGGGTCGAGGAGGCGGCCACGCTCGGCACCCTGGTCGGCGCGCTCCCGACGGTCGAGGCCACCACCTACGAGACCCGCCTCGCCCCCGGTGAGACGTGCCTGCTCTACACCGACGGGATCACCGAGGCGCAGGGCGGGCCGCTGGGCCGCGACCAGTTCGGTGAGGACCGGCTGCAGCGGGTCGCCGCCGAGTGCACGGGGCTGCCGGCCGAGGCCGTCGTGGAACGGGTCCAGATGCTCGCGTCCGAGTGGGTCGGCCGCAACACCCACGACGACATGGCGCTCCTCGCCATCACCGCCCCGCGCGGCAGCCACCTGACCGCCGTCGGCGGGCACGGCCGGGGCCGGTACACCGCATGACCGGCGGGCCCGAGACCACCGGACAGGTCGCCCGGTACGCCGACCTCCTGTGGGACGCCGTGCTCCGCGGTGACGAGTACGCCGCCGTCGACGTCGTGGTCGACGCGCTGCGTGACGGCGTCGACGCCGAGTCGGTGCTGCTCGAGATCATCGGGGCCGTGCAGGGCCGGGTCGGCGAGGAGTGGGCGGCGAACCGGATCTCGGTCGCCCAGGAACACGCCGCGACCGCCATCAACGATCGCGTCATCGGCACCCTCGCGCTCACGAGCGGGCGTGGCTCCGGCGAGCGCGGGCGGATCACCGTCGCGTGCGTCGACGGTGAGTGGCACGCGCTCCCCGCCCGCCTGCTGGCCGAGGTCCTCCGGCTGCGCGGGTTCACCGTCGACTATCTCGGGGCCCAGGTCCCGTCCCCGCACCTGATCACCCACCTGCACCGCACCGGTCCGGACGCGGTGGCCCTGTCGTCGTCGATCGCGACCCGGCTCCCGACAGCGCACGCGACGATCTCGGCCTGCCAGGCCGCCGGGGTACCGGTGATCGTCGGCGGGCCCGCGTTCGGGCGGGACGGACGGCACGCCCGGCAGCTCGGCGCGGACGCCTGGGCCCCTGACGCGCGGGCCGCCGCCGACACGCTGACGGCGGGCCTGCCGCCCCCGGCACACCCGCACGCGCAGCCGATGGACGACCTCCCCCACCTGTCCGACCAGGAGTTCACCCTGGTCAGCAGGAACACCACGCAGCTCGTCGCGGCCGTCGTCGACCGGCTGCCCGAGCGGGTGCCGTCGATGTCCGGCTACGACGAGGCGCAGCGGATGCACACCGCCGAGGACGTCCGGCACATCGTCGACTTCCTCGGCGTCGCGCTCTACACCGGGGAATCGCGGGTGTTCACCGAGTTCCTCGACTGGACGGCCGCGGTGCTCTCCGCCCGCTCCGTCCCGGCAGGCGTGCTCGTCCCGGTGCTGGACCTGCTCGCCGACGAGCTGCGCGACTTCGTCCGGGCCACGGAGGTGCTCCGCTCGGCGTCCGCCGGGCGGGCCGCGATCGACGCGGCCGGTGCCGCCGCCGAGGGACCCGGCGTCGCGCCGGGACCGGTTCCCGGCGAACCTCCCCTGCACCGGACCGGGGGGACCGCGTGAACGCCCCGCGCGAGCTGTCGCTGACCTGGACGACCCCGCAGCCGGGGGTCGCGCGCGTGCACGTCGCCGGCGATCTCGACTACGACAGCGCCGACGCGCTGACCTCCGGCGTCGACGACCGGGTACGCATCGGTGACCTGCGCGAGCTCCGGGTGGACTGCTCGGACCTGGCGTACTGCGACTCCTACGGTCTGTCCTCGCTGCTCATGGTCCGTCGCCGCACGGCGTCGGCCGGGGTGCCGATGCACCTCGACAACCGCGGCCCGGGGCTGGAGCGGCTGCTGCGGGTCACGAAGACGCTCGATCACCTCACCGGCGGGACGGCCGGTGTCCGCGAGGAGCAGTTCGACTCCTGATCCGGCCCGGCGGGCTCAGCCCCCGACGGTCACCGGCGGAAGGTTCGCCTCGATCGTGGCGCGGTCGGGCTCCAGCCACGGCGGCAGCCTCAACGTCCTTCCGAGCTCGAGCAGCGGCTCGTCGACGTCGAAACCGGGCCCGTCGGTGGCGATCTCGAAGAGCACCCCGCCCGGCTCCCGGAAGTAGATCGAGGTGAAGTACTGCCGGTCGAGGACGGCGGTGACGTCGAGGCCGCGCTCGACCAGCTCCGCCCGCCACCGCTCCTGGGCGGCGCGGTCGGCGACCCGGAACGCGATGTGGTGCACCGTGCCACCGGCCTGCAGTCCCTGACCGGACACCCCGCCGACGACGTCGACGGTCGTCGCGGCCGGGCCGGGCGCGGTGAACCGGGAGCGGGCGCCGTCGTCGCCGGCGTGGCTCAGGCCGAGTTCGGTCAGCATCCGCTGGGTCGGCTCGGCCTGCTCCTCGGAGAGCGTGACGGCGTGCAGGCCACGGACCGCGTGCTCGGCGGGCACGCTCCCGGAGCCGTCCCAGCCCGAGCGGTGGTCGCCGGGCGCCGCGACCAGCTCGACGACCAGACCGTCGGGGTCGCGCAGGGTCAGGGACTCCTCGCCGTCGCGGGTGACCGGGGCGTCGGCGTCGACGCCCAGCCCCGCCAGCCGGGTCCGCCACCAGCCCAGCGACTCGGGTGGGATCCCGAACGCGGTCGAGGTGGTCAGTCCCGCGCCCTGCCGCCCCGGCCGGACGCCCGGCCACGGGAAGAAGGTGAGCAGCGTGGACGGGCGGCCGGCGCCGTCGCCGTAGTAGAGGTGGTGGACCTGCGGCGCGTCGAAGTTGACGGTGCGCTTGACCAGGCGCAGGCCGAGCACCGAGGTGTAGAAGTCGGCGTTCCGCTGCGGATCCCCGGCGATGGCGGTCACGTGGTGCAGGCCGTGCGGGATGTCGTCGGTCGTCATGTCCACCTCCGGGACGTTGCCGTCACAACTATCACGATCCGGGGCGGCCGTGCGGACATGAACCCGTCCGGGGCCGGGTACGCCTCTGTCATGACGACGCCGCACGAGCCCCACACCGAGGGCCGGCCGGTCCCCACCGAGCAGAGCGACACACCCGTGGACGAGAGCCCCGACGGGGACGGCGTCCACCTCGGTGAGCAGCCGGTCGAACGGGACGACGACCGTCCCGCGGCGTCCTGAACGACGACACACCCTTCCGAGAGGAGCACCTTCATGGCCACCGTCCGTTACACGGTTCCCGGACTGGAGCGCGCCGAGGCCGAGCAGATCGTCGGCCTGCTCCAGAACCGCCTGCACGCTCTCAACGACCTCCAGCTCACGCTCAAGCACGTGCACTGGAACGTCATCGGCCCGAACTTCATCGCGGTGCACGAGATGCTCGACCCGCAGGTCGACTCCGTGCGCGGCTTCGTCGACGACGTCGCCGAGCGCATCGCCACCCTGGGCGGCTCGCCGGACGGCACCCCGGGTTCCCTGGTGCGGGAGCGCACCTGGGGTGACTACTCGATCGGCCGGGACGACGCGATCGCCCACCTCGGGGCACTCGACCTCGTCTACAGCGGAGTGATCTCCGACCACCGCACGCAGATCGAGAAGCTCGAGACCCTCGACCAGGTCACCCAGGACATGCTGATCGCGCAGGCCGGTCAGCTCGAGCAGTACCAGTGGTTCGTCCGGGCGCACCTGGAGAACTCGGACGGCTCGCTGAACACTGCGGGCAACACGACGGAGTCCGGCGCGGCCGACGCCTCGCGCTGATCCGCCGGACACCCGTACCGGGCCCGGTCCCGCCCAGGGGCCGGGCCCGAGGTGTGTCTACAGCTCCCCGTGCCGCCGCGCCCAGACGAGGCACCCCACCGGCACGACGACGAGCAGCACACCCAGGACGACGCCCGGGGCCACCGCCGCCGGCAGCGCCAGCACCACCAGTCCGAACACGACCGCGACCGCCATCACCGCGCCGACGACCCACCAGCGCAGCGGGGTCCCCGTGCGATGCACGGGCGGGTGTTCGTTGCCCTCGACGCCGGCGAGCCGGTGGGCGAGACCGGGGTCGTCGCGCTGGGTCGTCGAGGTGATCTCGGCCAGCGCGCGCAGCTCGCGCTCGTCCAGCGGGCGGGCGGGAGGCTCGAGCACGGCGGGCTCCTCGTTCACCGGTCCTCCGGACGTGGACACGTGCTGCCGAGCGTAGGCAGCCCCCGTGAGCCCGGCCACCCGGACGACCGGTACGGCACGTGATCTCCCGTACCGACTCGTCCGTCCGATATGACCTGATGGTCTGAATCGTGATAGGGGTCGTCGGCACCGTCCGGAGAGACCAGGGGGAAGTCGTTGATCGTCCGATATCTGCGGGAGCACACGAGCCCGCCCGTCTTCGTGAGCTCGGCCCTGCTGGCCGTGGCGTTCGTGTCGTGGGGGGTGTTCTCGCCCGGGTCGCTGGGGTCCGTCGCGGAGTCCGTGAACACCTGGATCACCTCGACCTTCGGGTGGCTCTACATCTTCTCCGCCACCGGGTTCCTGATCTTCGTGATCGGACTCATGGCGTCCCGTTACGGTCGGGTCCGGCTCGGCCCGTCGGACTCCACACCGGAGTACGGGACGGTGTCGTGGTTCGCGATGCTGTTCACCGCGGGCATGGGGATCGGTCTGGTGTTCTACGCCGTCTCCGAGCCGATCTCGCACTTCACGGCGCCGCCGACCGGTGAGGGCGGCTCCCCCGAGGCCGCCCGCGACGCGATGCTCTACACGTTCTTCCACTGGGGACTGCACCCGTGGGCGATCTACATCGTGCTCGGTCTGTCGCTGGGATACTTCGCGTTCCGCAAGGGCCTGCCCCTGCGGCCCGCCGCGGCGCTCTACCCGCTGCTCAAGGACCGGATCAACGGCTGGCCGGGCTACCTGGTCGACGTGCTCGCGGTCTTCGGCACGCTGTTCGGCCTGGCCACCTCGCTGGGCATCGGGGCGCAGCAGGTCGCCGCGGGTCTCGAGACGCTGTTCGGCTGGGAGAACACCACCACTCTCCAGGTGGTCCTGATCCTCGCGATCACCGCGATCGCGATCGTGTCCCTGATGCTCGGCCTGGACAAGGGCATCCGGCGGCTGGCGCTGCTGAACCTGTGGCTGGCGTTCGCCCTGATGCTGTTCGTGTTCTTCTTCGGCCCCACCCGCGACCTGCTCAACAGCCTCGCCGCGAACGTCGGGACCTACGTCCAGGAGGTCCCCGGACTGTCGTTCCAGACCTTCCCGGACGGCGGGAACGGCACCGCGGAGGAGTGGCAGGGCGCCTGGACGCTGTTCTACTGGGGCTGGTGGATCTCCTGGTCGCCGTTCGTCGGCATGTTCCTGGCCCGGATCTCCTACGGCCGCACCATCCGCAACTTCATCGGCGGCTGCCTGTTCGCCCCGGTCGGCGCCTCGATGGTGTGGCTGACCGTCTTCGGTGACAGCGGCCTCGACCTGGTCCGGAACGACCCGGACAACCCGCTCGCCGAGGCGTCCGCGGAGACCGCGATCTACCAGCTGCTCGAACAGCTGCCGGTCCCCGGGATCCTGATCACCCTGGCCTCGGTCCTGACCGTGTTCGTGGTCGTGCTGTTCTTCGCCACCTCCTCGGACTCCGGGTCGCTGGTGGTCGACATCCTCACCAACGGCGGCGACCCGAACCCCCGCTGGCAGCAGCGGCTGTTCTGGGCGGTCATGGAGGGCGTGATCGCCGCGGTCCTGCTCGCCGCGGGCGCCGCGACCGGCACGGACGCCCTGTCGGCACTGCAGACCGCCTCGATCGTCGCCGGGCTGCCACTGGGGATCGTGCTGATCCTGATGGCGGTCGGGCTGGCGCGGGCGCTGAGCGAGGAACGGTTCGTCGTCGCGCTGCCCGTGGAACCGTCCCCGCTGACGAGCCTGCGGGAGAGCAGCAGGCGCAATCCGGCGGCGGAACCCGGGGCGTCGGGGACGCAGATCACCGGCTCGCAGACCGAGCCGGACGCCACTGATCCGCTGATGTCGGAGACGACCGTCGCGGAGTTCGCGACGGTCCGTTCCACCACCACGACGACGCCCGGCGGGGAGTCCGGTGAGGAGGCCGGCGACCCGCCGACCGACCGGTCGTCCTGACCACGGACGCGGCGGGGCCGGGCTCTTCCGGCCCCGCCGCGGTCGTCAGGCGGGTTCGTCCGCCCCGACCCAGAGCGCACGGGCCAGCGACGGCCCCCACTCCTCCTCGGCGTCGGCCGCGGTCCGGTCCTCCGCGTCGCCGCGGCGCAGCCGCACCACGAACGGGCCGTCGAACGGCTTGCGGGTGAGCAGGTCGACGCGGTCGCCCAGCCGGACGTCGTGGGCGTCGAGGTAGCGCAGCACCTCCGGATCGGTGTCGTCGACCCGGACCAGCTCGCCGCCCTCGCCGAACTTCAGCTCGGGCAGCCGCCGCGCCCGGACCTCGGGCATCCGGCCGTCCCGGCCCGGGATCGGGTCCCCGTGCGGGTCGTACCGCGGGTGGCCGAGCCGGTCGTCGATCCGGTCCAGCAGCCGGTCGGACACCGCGTGCTCGAGCGCCTCGGCCTCCTCGTGCACCTCGTCCCAGGCCAGGTCGAGCTCGGTGACCAGGAACATCTCGATCAGCCGGTGCCGGCGCACGACGGCCAGCGCGGACTCCCGTCCGGACGGGGTGAGTGTGATGCCCGCGTACCGGGCGTGATCGACCAGACCCGCCTCGACGAGCTTGCGCACCATCCCCGACGCCGACGGCGACGACACCCCCAGCCGCTCGGCCAGCGCGGAGACACCCACCGACCCCTCCCAGCGCTCCGCCAGCAGGAAGATCGTCTTCAGGTAGTTCTCCACGGACTCCGAGTGGCGATCCGGGCTCATGCGGCCCACGGTATCCCGCGCGCGTCCCGGCCCCGACCGGCCGTCGGGCGCGGCCGTCCGGGAACCCACCCGTCCGGGGTACCGGGCCCCGGACGCTCAGCCGGCCACGAGCCGGGTCAGCGGCCCGGTGTCGTACGGGGAGCCGAGCGCGGCGCCCAGGCAGAGCCCGTTCACCGCGGCGACCAGGAGCGCCCGGCGTCCGTCGTCGCCGGGGAGCAGGCGGGCGGCCGCTCCGGCGAGCGCCGTGTCCCAGCGGTGCAGCTCGCCCCGCAGGTCGTCGCGGCGGGCGGCGTGCAGGAGGAGCTCGTACTCGGCGACGGTCAGCAACCGGTCCTGGCGGGCACAGTCGTCGACCAGTGCGACCAGCTCACCGACCGAGCCGAGAGCCTCCAGGCGGGCCACCCAGCGGTCGTTCACGTCGGTGAGGGCCGCGATCAGCAGGCCGTCGACCGAGTCGAAGTAGTAGAGGACGGCACTCGGCGGCACCCCGGCCTCCGTCGCGACCGCCCGCTGGGTCACGGCGGCGGTGCCGGACCGCCCGACGAGCCGCATCGTCGCGTCCAGGAGGGCGCGACGGCGCCGCTCCCCCTTGCGGAGCCGCCCGTCGGACGTCTCAGGCATGCGAGGACGACCCACCCATCTCGAGCGCGAGCACGCCGCCGATGACCATCGCGATCCCGCCGACCTGCACCCAGGTCAGGGACTCCCCCAGGAACGCCGCGCCGATCAGGGCGACGAGTGCGACGCCGACGGCCGCCCAGACGCCGTAGGCGATCCCCAGCGGCATCCCCCGGGTCAGTGCCTGGGACAGCGCCCAGAACGCGGTCCCGTAGCCGAGCACCGTGACCAGCGACGGCACCAGCCTGCTGAAGCCCTCCGAGAAGCGCAGCGAGACGGTGGCCGTCACCTCCGCGAGCACCGCCAGCGCCAGCCATCCCCACATGCCGTTCCTCCTCGGTCGCGTCCGGCGTCCGCCACGCTACCGAGAATGTGGAGCAAACGCTCTGTTTTCTACGCCACCCGGTCGACCGACATGCGTAACGGTTTTCATTGGATACGGTGGATCATCGTGACCACGCAGAGCAGCCGTCCGATCACCACATCCGGCTTCCCCGGACCCCGCCGTCACCACGACGGGGACGACGTCACGCTGACGGTCGCGCGACTGGTCGCGCTGTGCGACGAGCTGGAGCGGACGGACCTGCGCCCCGCCCCGGAGGTCGACGCGGCGTTCGGTGAGCTCGTCGGGCTGTGCTGTCATCCGCCCACCGGCGACACCTCCCGCGTCCTCGAGCAGATCGCACCGTGCGCGGACCGCCTGCGCGAGCTGTCCTCCACCGGTGAGGGCCGGATGGAACAGCACTGGGCGGCGCGGATCGCCGCGGCCGCCGACCCCGTCGCCGAGCTCGATCTCTTCCCCTACCTGGGCAACTACCACGATCTCGTCCGGCTGGAACTCGCCTCCCTCGACGCGGTCGGGGTCCCCGCCCCGCGCCGGGCCGTCGTGCTGGGCTCGGGCCCCCTGCCGCTCACCGGGCTGGTGCTGGCCGCCCGGCACGGCGCCGAGGTGGTGCACGTCGACCGCGACGCCGACGCGGCCCGTGCGGGTGACGCCGTCGCCACGGCGCTGGGGATCCCCGCTCGCACCCTGGTCGCCGACGTGACCGCGGCCGTCCCGGACCCCGGTCTGGACGCCGAGCTGGCGCAGGCCGACGTCGTGCTCGTCGGCGCGCTGGTCGGGGCGGACGCCCCGGAGAAGCGGGCGCTGACCACCCGGCTGGCGGAGGCCGCGCCCGGGGCGACGCTGCTGGTGCGCACCGCGGCCGGGCTGCGCACCCTGCTCTACCCGGAGGTGACGGCCGCGGACCTCCCGGACCTGGACGTCCTGCTGGAGGTCCATCCGTGGACCGACGTCGTCAACTCGGTCCTGGTGGCGCGCGGCGGGCGGTGAGACGCGGGGAGGGCCGTCCTGGACGGCGCACCGCCCCCGGTGGTCCGATGGCGGCGTGCCCGACACACCGCCCGCCGGAACCCCGGGCACCGGCGACACCGACGACGTCGGTGACCCGGTGTGCTGGCTGGACCGGCTGTGCCCGGACTGCGGGGCGATGCCCTCCCCCGGTGACGACGGCGCCCCGCCACGGACATGCTGGCGCTGCGGCGCCGCACTCGCACCCTGACGACCCCGTGTACTTGCGATCTCCTGACGATCGCCCGGCGGGCGCCACGGTCGCGCCGCGGTGGCGCGGCCCGCAGGGCACCCTGGGACCACCATGGCTGAACGCGGTGTGACACGGACCCGGGTCCTGCTGGTCGACGACGACGTCCGGATCGGGCGCGCGCTCGGGCTGGCGCTGGACGACGAGGGGTTCGACGTCGACGCCGTCCACACCGGCGAGGAGGCCCTCGAGCGCGCGGGCGACCCGGGCATCGACCTCGTCCTCCTCGACCTGATGCTGCCCGGCATCGACGGGTTCACCGTCTGCCGGCGACTCCGCGACGCCGGCGACCTGCCGATCATCATGGTGACCGCACGGTCGGACTCGGCGGACGTCATCACCGGGCTCGAGGCGGGTGCCGACGACTACGTGACGAAACCGCTGGTCGCCGGCGAGCTCGCGGCCCGGATCCGGGCGTTGCTGCGGCGGCGCCGCCCGGCACCCGCCGCGCCGCGCCGGCTGGTGCTCGGCGACGTCGAGCTGCGGCCCGACGAGGGCGTCGTGCTGCGGGCGGGCGCGCCGGTGCACCTCACCCGCACCGAGTTCCGGCTCCTCGCCGAGCTGGCCGCGGCCGCCGGGCGGATCGTCACCCGGGACGAGCTGCTGTCGCGGGTGTGGGGCTACGAGTACCACGGCGACACCCGGCTCCTCGACGTCCACGTGCGACGGCTGCGGCGCAAGGTCGAGACCGACCCGGACCGGCCGTCGGTCGTCCTGACGGTCCGGGGCGCCGGGTACAAGGTCGGGCAGGCCGAGGAACCGGTGCCCGGCCGGCCGGCGTGACCCGGCACGGCAGGATGCCGTCCGTGCTCGACCGCCTGCCGCTGCGCCACCTCCCGCTGCGCCACCGCGTCGGCGTCGCGTTCGCGCTGGTCTCGCTGGTCGTGACCGGGCTGTTCGCCACCGTCACCTGGAACCTCGCCTCCTACCACCTGGAGGAGCAGCGGATCGAGGGCGCGGTCCGGCAGGCCGACGTCAACCTGCGGCTCGTCGAGCAGGCCGTCACCACCCGGCCCGACGGGGACGGTCTGGGCGAGCTGCTCACCGGCCTCGCCGGGACGCCGGACACCACGGTGGCGCTGCGCCGCGACGGCCGCTGGACGACCAGCGGTCGTGCGGTCGACCCGGAACTGCTCCCCCGCTCGCTGCTCGACGCGGCACGGCCGGGTGTCCCGGCCCGCGAGCAGCTGGTGGTCGGCGGGATGCCGGCACTCGTCGTCGCCCATCCGATGCCCGGCGGGGACCTCCTCGTGGAGGTCTTCCCGATCCAGCGGCCCGACGGCACCCTGCGGTTCCTGGGGCTGGTGCTGTTCGCCGGGGTCGCCGTCAGCACGGTGCTCGGGCTCGCGCTCGGCCACTGGGCCGGACGGCGGGCGCTGCTGCCGCTCACCGAGCTCACCCGGGCCGCCGGACGGGTCGCCGGCGGCGACCTGGCCGCCCGCCTCCCGGACAGCGCCGACGCCGAGCTCGCGCCGCTGGTCGCCACGTTCAACCGGACCGCCGACGACCTGGAGCACCGGGTGCAGCGCGACGCCCGGTTCGCCGCCGACGTCAGCCACGAGCTGCGGTCGCCGCTGACCACGCTGGTGAACGCGGTGGCGGTGCTGCGCAGGCGGCGTGCGGAGCTGCCGCCGACGGCGCAGCAGGCCGTGGACCTGCTCGACGGCGACGTCCAGCGGTTCCGCCGGATGGTGGTGGACCTGCTGGAGATCTCCCGCAGCGACGATCTCGAGCGGGAGCCGTGGGAGCTCGGGGAGCTCGTCCGCGGCCTGGTGGCGGCCCGGGGCTGCGGCACGCCGCCGGAGATCGACGCCCCCGCCGCGGTGACCGTCCACGCCGACCGGCGGCGGCTCGACCAGGTGCTCGGCAACCTGCTCGACAACGCCGACGCGCACGGCGGCGGCGCGCTGCGGGTGGGCGTCTCGGCCCGCGACGGCCGCGCCCGCATCGAGGTCGACGACGACGGTCCCGGCGTCCCGGCCGGGCGCCGGACCGAGGTCTTCGAGCGGTTCTCCCGCGGGACCCTCGCCGGGAGCCGTGGCGACGGCGGCGGCACCGGGCTGGGTCTGTCGCTGGTCGCCGTGCACGTCCGGCGGCACGACGGCAGCGTGTGGATCGAGGACCGGCCCGGCGGTGGTGCCCGGGTGGTCGTGGAGCTGCCCGGTGGGGGCGGCGCGCCGGATCAGCGGGGCCCGGGGCCCGGCTGACGGCCGCGGCGCGGCCGGGACGCGCAGGTGATGCAGGTCGTCGTTGCGGGCAGCGCCTCGAGGCGTTCCGTCCCGATCGGCCGTCCGCAGAGCACGCAGACGCCGTAGCTGCCGTCCGCGACCCGCTCCGCGGCCCTGCCGAGATCGGCGTGCTCCCGCTCGGCCACGTCGAGCAGCCCCTGCAGCTGCGCCCGCTGGACGGCGATCGTGACGCCCTCGGGATCGTGCTCGTCGTCGTGGCTGGTGAAGGCCTGCTCCTCGGCCAGCGCCTCGATCTCCCGCCGCAGCGACGCGATCCGGCCGGCCACACGGGCGCGCTCGGCGGCGAGGTCCATGCCCGAAGGATGACCGACGCGGGCCCTCCGGGGGAACTCGCGCGCACCCGGCGGCCGCGGGTGCGAGGGTGCACCCGTGGATCACCTCGCGCGTCCGGTCTCCGGTGTCGGTGTCGTCCTCCGGCGCGACGACGGCCGGGTCGCCATCGGCCACCGCGTCACCGCCGGCGAGACGCCGAGCTGGTCGTTCCCCGGCGGGCACCTCGAGGGCGCCGAGGCCCCGGTGCGGACCGCGCTGCGCGAGCTCGCCGAGGAGACCGGGGTGGTGGCCACGACCGGCACGCTGTTCGCGGTGTGCGTGCGGACCGCCGGCAGCGGCGTCACGTTCGCGGTGCACGTGCCCGCCCCGGCCGGGGCCGAGCTCGCCGTCACCGAGCCGCACGCCGTCGACGCCTGGACCTGGGCCGATCCGGACGACCTGCCGGAACCGCTGTTCGCGCACACCGCCGCGGTGCAGCACGCGTGGCGGTCACCGGGCGTCCAGCTGGCGGGGTGGGACCTGCACGCGGTGGCGGGCGGGGTCGCCCTCGACCGATGAGTACGGCCGGCGGGCGCGGTCACCAGGACATGCTCATCGTCGCCGGACACCTGCTCGTCGACGCCGCGGACCGCGACCGCTACGTCGCCGACTGCGCGACGGTCGTCGCGCTCGCCCGCGGTGCCGCCGGATGCCTCGACTTCACGATCACCGCCGATCCGCTCGACCCGCAGCGGGTGAACGTCTACGAGCGCTGGGCGGGCGAGGACGAGCTGCTGGCCTTCCGCGGCTCCGGCACGGACGACGGCACCGCCGCGCGGATCCTCACCGCCGACGTGCACCGGTACTCGATCTCGGCCGTCGGGGAGCCCTGACCCTCAGAGCGCGCCGGACCTCGGCGCATACATGATCACGGCGACGCCGGCGAGGCAGATCAGCGCGCCGGTGACGTCGTAGCGGTCCGGCCGGAACCCGTCGGCGACGACACCCCAGGCCAGGGACCCCGCCACGAACACCCCGCCGTAGGCCGCGAGGATCCGTCCGAAGTTCGCGTCCGGCTGCAGGGCCGCGACGAACCCGTAGATCCCCAGCGCGACCACGCCCGCCCCGATCCAGATCCAGCCACGATGCTCGCGGACCCCCTGCCAGACCAGCCACGCGCCGCCGATCTCGAACAGGGCGGCGAGCAGGAACAGCAGCACGGACTTGAGGATCAGCACGGGAGGACTCCGGTCGGGGCCGTGAACAGGTCGTCGAGCAGGTGCCGGGCGTCGGGAGGAGCGGACGCGTCGAGCCGGGCGCCGTCGTGGGTGACGGTGAGGGTGAAGGTGAGGAACGGGCAGCACCGCACCTCGTCGGCGATCAGCGCGGCGATCCCGGCGGTGCGGTCGTGGTCGATCTCCGTCCGGACGCTCCCGTCGCCGAGACGCCGGGGCGCCGTCCCGGACAGGACCGTCCGCCAGCGGTCGAGCCGGGCGGCGTGGTCAGCGGGATCCAGCGCGCAGGCGACCGGGGGTGGCGCGTCCGCGGCCGGGCCACCACCGGTGAGGAAGGCGCAGTCCGGGTCGCACGGTGCGTCGCGGTCGGGCAGGGCGCGCAGCCGGTCCCGGGCCGCGACGAGCCGCCCGCGGAACGCGCGGAGGTCCCGGACGCGGTCGTCGGCCGCGTCGATCTGGCCCGTGACCAGCGGGAGGAGCCGGCTGCGGACGTCGCGGCACATGCCGTCCCGCCAGACTCCGAGCAGGTCGCGGATCCGGTCGAGCGGGAGCCCGAGATCCTTGGCGGTGACGATGAACCGGACCCGCTCGACGTCGCGCTCGTCGTAGCTCCGGTAGCTGCCGGGGGTCCGCCGGGCGGGGAGCAGGCCCCGGGACTCGTAGTAGCGCAGCGTCGTCGACGGGACGCCGACCCGTTCGGCGAGCTGCGAGATGCGGTAGCGGACCACGGCGCGACGGTAGACCTTCGAGCCGGGTCGAAGGTCAAGCGTGCACGGGTCGGCACGCGTGGCCGTTCCGCACGCCGGAACCCGGCCCCTGATGGTGCAGCCGACCGCGGGCGGTGAGCCGTTGCCGCTCTCCACGCACGGAGAACCGGATGGGCGACGCGGCGGAATTGTTCGGAGTTCTCGCGGGGCGACCGGCCAGACACCAGGATCGGATGCCCGCAACCGTAGTGACCGGACACGCTCCATTCACTCCGCTCACTCTGTTCTTCGAGTCGAAGTTGCATCGGGTCGCAGTTTCGGTAATCATGTCCATCGGTGTCGCCGACGTTGTGCCCCCTCCGACGTCCGGCGTCGGCGACACCGACCCAGCGGATGTATTCCACAGACCGTGCATTGTCACCGCATGGCCCGGCCCACCGGCGACAGTGACGATCGCGCCTGGTCACGGCGCCTCCTGAACGGACAGTCGAAGATTCTCGTCCTGCGCCCTTCACAGAGGCGTCCTGCCGACCGGACATCTCCTCCACGGCGAGGAATCACCCCCTCAGAACGCCGGCCGAACAGTCTCCCGCGACGGGGTCGACATATCGGCATCAGCGGCGACCACGCCACACGGGCGCCGAGGACCCCGACGACGAGAAATTCGAGAATGGGAACGATGCACACCCCGAAGTGTCGTTGCAGAGTATTCATGGTCCGGCGCGTGCTCTTCGCCTCTGTCCTGGGGATCGTGATGGCCGGCCTCCTGGTCGTGGCGGGGGGCTCCCTGGCCGCACACGTCGTGGCGTGGCTGTTGCTGACCGCCGGCGCGGTACTGCTGTCGGTGGGAGCGGTCGTCGCCGTCCGCGACGACAGAGGCCACGGTCGTCCGGTGCTGCCGGACAGCCGACGGTGAGCGGCTGGGTCGCGAGCTCCGAGATCATCGCGTTCGCGCTCGACGGGCAGCAGTACGAGGTCGAGTTGACGCCGGCGGAGGCACGCGCCCTGCGCGCCGCGCTCCATCCGTTCGTCGTGGCCGGGCGCCGCGTACCCGCACCCGTCCGGCATCCGCGCCGGAGACGCCGACCACGGGGCCGGAACCAGGTCATCCGCGACTGGGCGCGCGCCAACGGCTACTTCGTGGCGGACCGGGGCCGCATTCCCGACGCCATCGCGGACGCCTACCGGGAGCACGAGCGGGGAGAGCCATGATTGCACCGCACTCCGCGACGCCCTGAGCACGAGCCGTGGCGGGCACGCGTCCGCCGCGACGGCACGTCCCGTCGACCGGACACGCCACGCCGCGCCGCCCGCCGTCATCGCCTCGCCGGGGACCGGCAACGTTAAGAACGCCTGAGGAATGGGCGACGGTGCGGAACTCTTCGCGTACACGGCGTTAATCTCGGAGTACGTCTGCTGGCGGTCACCGAGGACGAAGGTTTGATGACGAAGAACGATACCCCGGGGGCGGCTCTGGACGCCCTCGCCCGCTGTAGTTCCCAGCCCAACAAGGTGTTGCTCACCCGAGTGGGCCTGACGCTCCCCGATGATCTGGACCTGGCCGAGTGGGAACGGGCCGGGATGCAGATCCAGCGCATCATCGATTCGTCGACATGGTGCCTCGGCGACTGGCTGATCTTCGGCCGGGAACATTTCCCGGGCCGCTACCGCCACGCGATCGATGCCGTCGGGCTGAAATACCAGACGCTGCGCAACTACGCATGGGTGGCGCAGCGCTATACCGTGGAGCGACGTCATGCGGCGCTCACCTTCCAGCACCACGCCGAGGTGGCCTCGCTCCGCGACCCCGAGCAGGACCACTGGCTGCGCGAGGCGGCGAGGAACGGCTGGTCCACGAAGCAACTCCGTGCCGCGCTCCGCAACGCGATCGAGAACGATCCGTCCGGCCGGAATCCGTCCGGTGTCGTGCTCCCACGGTTCCGGATCGACGAAGGCCGGCTGACGCAGTGGCGCTCGGCGGCCGAGCAGGCCGACATGTCGTTCGACGCCTGGGTCATCGCTGCGCTCGACGTGGCGGCCGACCAGCCGCGGGCGGACCAGCCGGTGTCGGACCCGCTGTCGCTGCCCGGCTGACCGGAGTCCTACGACATGTTCTTGAGCGCTCGATACGCGCGCTCCGCGCCCCGGTGCAGGGGAACGGGCAGCGTCATGATCGCGATCATGGGGTCGATCGCACGGGCGACGGGTGCTGCCCGTACCAGATCGGCCCGCCGGTTCATGGTCGTCAAGGTCAGCGCGTACGCCAGCTCCTCAGGAAAGTCCTCCCGCACGAGCAGCAGGTTCCGCACCGCCACCGTGTCGATGGGGCCGGTGGTTCCGGCATAGATCCCGCGCGGGACCACGGTCGCCGAGTACAGCGGGAAGTGCTGCCGGAAGATCGGCACCAGACGCTCCAGATCGAGCAGCCTGACCGGGTACCGGCGGGATGCCTCGACGATGGGGAAGGTCGGGACCGCTCCCGCCCACAGGAACGCGTCGATCTCCCGGCGCTCCAGCGAGACGATCGATCGCTGGAGTCCCTCCTCGCGCGCCGGCTCCTCCGCGGGATCGATGCCGGCGAACTCCAGGATGCGCGGTGCGAGCGCCCGTATCCCGGACGACGTGTCCTCGACGGAGATGCGGCGGCCGCCCAGGTCCGCGATCTCCCGCAGGGCCGACTCCGCCGGCACGACGGCGTGGACGACGTCGTCGTGAAGACGCGCCAGCGCCCGCAACGCGAATCCGGGCGATCGCTCCAGCTCGGCCATGGCGCTGTCCACCGTCGCGATCGCGACGTCGGCGGTGCCACTGCGCAGGTGGTTCATCGTGCTCGCCGAACCCGGTCCACGGACCACGTCGACCTCGACGCCACTGCCGATCCTCCATTCGCGGGCCAGTGCATCGCCGAGCCGATACTGCGGTGCTTCTCCCGCGATCGTGGCGAAACGGATCCTTCCGGTCGTCTCTGCCGCATGACAGGAACTCACCAGTCCGGATGCGAGCAGGAAAAGGACGCTGCGCCGCGTCAGGGGCCGGCCACTCGCCATGGTCATCCTCGGGAGGAATGTGATGTGCGCAGAAGAGTCAGCACGGCTTCCACGCCGTTTCCCTCGCGCGGGGACCGAAGGGTCAGTCGCCCATTGTTCCGATGGGCGAGGCTGGCGGCAATGGGAAGGCCGAGGCCGGTTCCGGAGAGCGGATCCTGGCCGGGTCCGCGCCAGAATCGTTGGACCGCCTTGCCGTGGTCGTCGGCCGGGAGCCCAGGCCCGTGGTCGCGGACGCGCACCTCGAGGGTGTCGGGGTCGGCGGCGACGACCGACAGCTCGATGTCCGTCGTCGGGGGCGCGAAGCGGAGCGCGTTGTCGATGACGACGTCCAGCACGGTCTCGACGTCGTCGGGACTGGCCAGGGCATGGCCGTCGACCGTGTCGTGGACGACCAGGCGGACGGACTCCAGCTCGGCGAGCGGGCTCCACGCCTCGGTCCGGCTGTCGATCACCGCGCGGAGACGGCAGTGCCGGGTCCGCGCCGGCCGGTTCTCCGCCTTCGCCAGCGCGAGCATGCCGTCGACGAGCTCGGAGAGGCGGTGCACCTCCCGCAGCGCAGAACCGAGCTCCTCCTGGAGCCCCCGATCCACCTTCACGGTCACCGCCAGGAGCCGGATCCGCAGCGCGGTGAGCGGGTTCCGCAGCTGGTGGCTCGCATCCGTGGCGAAGGCGCTCTGACGCTCCAGGAGGCACGCCAGCCGCTTCTGGAGGTGGTCGAAGGATCTCTCCAGCCCGACGAGTTCCGGCGGACCCTCCGGAGAACCGAGCGGTACCGCCGTGCGCCCGATCTCGATGTCCCTCGTCGCGTCGGCCATGCGCGCTTCGAGACGCCTGACGGGCTGCAGGATCCACGTCCCGAGCCGGACGGCCGTCAGCAACGCGAGGCCGGCCAGGACGACGGCCCCCAGACCGAACAGTGCCCACCGGGTGGCGACGAGCACGCGCATGGGGCGGGTGGGCGAGATCGTGACGGCCGCGCCGAGGATGCGCCCCTCGGCGATGACGGGAACCGCGACGATGAGCGGGCGTGACGTCCACGGCCACGTGATGTCCTTCGACTGCGCGGGCCGCCCGGCGAGCGCGGCAGAGGTGATCGACTCGTTCCTCAGGAGCTCCGAACGATCCGCGTCGCTCAGCCGGTCCGGCGCCATCAGGATCTCCTGTGACGTGTCGACGAGGAGCACGGTGATCCCGTACAGGTGGTGGTACTGCGCCGCGTGAGCCCGGAGATCGGTGTACGCCGTCTCCACGAGAGGGCGTTCCGCGAGGGCGGCGAACCAGCTCGTGTCCGACAGCCGGTCGTTCCGCAGCTGCTGTTCCGCCCAGAAGTTCGACAAAAGCGCGAGCGGCCCTCCCAGCGCGACGATGGCGATCACGACGGCGGCCATGAGCACCGTCACCATGCGTACCCGCATTCCGGCTACTCCGGTCGCCGCGATCGATCGGTCGTCACCGCGAGGCGGTACCCGACCCCGCGGATCGTCTCGATCACGCAGGTCCGTCCCAGCTTGCGGCGCAACGTCGCGATGTTGGTGTCCAGCGTCCTGTCGGCGCCGGACCACCAGCGGCCCCAGATCTGGGCGATGAGGCGGCGACGGGTGCACACCGACCCGTCCGCCTCGGCGATCGCGACGAGCAGCTGCAGCTCCTTGGTGCCCAGGAGGACCTCGTCACCGCCGACGAACACCCGGTACGACGCCAGGTCGATCTCGACGTCGCCAGCGACGACGACCGACGACCGGGACCGCAGGGCCGGCCGGGGACGGAGCGTCGCGCGCAGCCGCGCGAGCAGCTCGTCCACGTGGAACGGCTTCACGATGTAGTCGACGGCCCCGGAGTCCAGACCCAGGATCCGGTCCTCCACGTCTCCCCTGGCCGTCGTGATGACGACCGGGACCAGCCGGCACTGACGCAACTGCCGGCAGAGTTCGATCCCGTCCACATCGGGCAGTCCCAGGTCGAGCACCACCACGTCACAGAATGCGACGAATGCGAATGCATCGGAACCCCGTGACACACGGTCGTAGAGGATCGCGTGCGCGTCGAAAGCAGCGCCCACGGCGGAAGCAACTCCGTCGTCGTCCTCCACCAGCAGCACGCGCATGTTCGAGAGTGTTACACCTGTCTGCGGCCAGGATGTCGATGACACTCCTCAGGGCAGAAATCGGCCGGGCCACCCCATGCGTCACTTCGGATATCCGGTTCGCTCACCGGACAATTGATGAGGACGCGACCGACCGTTACCCCGCCCCTCACACAGGGAGCGGGGCGCCCCCGGCTGCCGCCCGGCACGCCGGGTGCCGGGCGTCCGATCCGTCGCCGGTACGGCTCCGGTGGTCGGTGTGGGCCACGCCGGCCATGGCCAGGACCGCCGCCGCCACCATCACGACGGGGAGGAGGTAGGCCAGCGCCGGAGCGACACCGTGGACGAGCGCACCGACCGCGGCCCCGGCCACGACGGTGAGGATGCGCAGCCCGGCGTTGCCGTCCCAGCGAGGCCGGTCGACGTCCACCATCGAGGACACCCAGTTCGTCACCACCCCGGTCATGTAGTTGGTGGGGGTCCCGATCGGACCGACGTGGCGGAACGCCGCGGCCTGCAGGCCCATCGCGAGCGCGCCCCCGGACACGAGCACGGCGACGTGGAGGGGCTGGTGTCCGAGGGACGACAGCGTCCACCATCCGAGTCCGACCAGGACCAGGGCCAGGAGCTCTCCCGCCAGGGCGACGCACACCGCGTGACGCCACGGCAGCCTGCGCAGAGCGAGGCCCACGACGACGGTCCCCAGGCCGAGCCCGATGACGTAACCGCCGAGCGCACACATCGGCGACGACACGGCCGCCCAGTTCCCGTGCCCCAGGACGAGGCCGAGATGGACGAAGTTCCCCGTCATCGCACCGGCGAACACGCCGTCGAAGGCGAAGAACGTGACGGCGTCCAGTGATCCTGCCGTCGCTGCCAGCAGGATCGTGACGACACCGAGAAGTCGAGGGGCGCGTTCCGGGAGGTCGAAACCGTTCATGCCGACATCCTGATCATCGCCGTGCAACGATTTCAAACAGCGCGCCCACACTGTGGGATTCCATTAAAGAAACCCTATGGGGCGGCTATTTCTCAGCTATTTTCGCCCGGAACGGGCACCTTTCTCAGTGCACCCGGCCGAGGATCACCGCCAGCTGGTCGGGCATCGAGGCCGTCGGGTGGTGGGAGGACGGCAGCCGTTCGACGTGGTCGGCCGCGGACGCCATCTCCTCCTGCTGCTCCGGCGGCAATGCCTCGTCCTGCTCGGTGACGACGTACGTGGTCGGGTGCGTGCGCTCCGGCGCGGAGCTGACCGACACGGCACTGGAGATCGACTGCGGCATCATCCGGCGCAGGCCCGCCTCGGCCTGGACCTTCTCGACGTCGGCGCACAGCACCTGACGGAGGAGCTCGAGGTCGTCCGTCGCACGGAGGGTCCCGTCCTCGTACGGGGCGACCCAGCCCGGCGGCGGGCCCCCACGGGTGAGCAGGTCCATCATCGACTGGTCGCGTGCGGGCCACGCGGCGCAGACGTAGACGGAGTGGACGACGCGCGGATGGTCGGCCAGCTCGGTGACGACCATCCCGCCGTAGGAGTGCCCGACGAGGACGACATCGTCGCCGGTGCGCTCGACCAGCTCGGTGACGACCTCCACGTCGTCGGCCAGGTCACCGAGGGCGGCCGGATCGGGCCCGGCGCTGGGGAGCTGCTCGACCACCTCGACGCGGTGTCCCGACTTCTCCAGCCGCAGGGCGACGTCGTCCCAGAACCATCCACCGACGAATCCGCCGTGCACCAGGACGAAGGTGGTCATCGCGGAAGCCTCCGTGCTCCGTACGCCGGACCGCTGGGTGGAGCAGTGTGTCCGACCGGCGCCGGGACCTCATCGGCTCGATTGACGAGGCGCCGGCCGGACGTCCTCGGTCGTCGCCATCGGTGCACCCCCACCGGTCACGGCAGGGCCGGTCGAGCGACGGAACGGACTCATCGGTCGTCCAGCCGGATACCCACCGCTGTTCGGGACAGGGAGACGCCGGGCGGCTAGCATGTGCGCCGAGTCACCCCCGGACAGCACCGCCGCGGGCGGTGACGAGTGAGCAGTCCGCCGCATCGGGCCGGAGCGCGCCCGCTCGTGCGGACGGCGAGGGGCGAGTCATGGCGGAGAGCGGTCCGGCCGTACGTCGGCTCCGGCTGGAGACCCGCGACGTCGAGACGGGCCACGACCTCCTTCGACAGCTCTACTCCGACCACACCCCGCGGCTGTCCGGCAACGTCGAGGACTACCGGTTCCGTTACCTCGCCAACGATCTCGACAGCTTCGGGATCGACCGGATGGACCACTCCCTGCTGGTGCACGCGGACCTGGAGCCCTACCACCTGCTGTTGGCCGTCATCATGAGGCACGGACGGATGACGGTGAGCTCGGGCGGCGCCACCGAACAGGTGGGCACCGGGGACCTGCTCCTGATGGCGCCGCACCGTCCGATCAGCTACGTCCTGGACAACATGGACGTCCTCCCGGTCCGGCTCGACCGGGCCGACACCTGTGCCGTCGCCGAGGACCTCACCGGCGTCGAGGCCACCCGCGTCCGCTTCGCCATGTCCCGTCCGCTCGGCCCGGCCCAGGTCCGCTACTGGAAACGCGCCGTCGCCCACGTCACCCGGAACGTCCTGGCCCACGACGAGCTCGCCCGCCAGCCGCTGATCCGTGCCGAGGCGTTCCGGCTCCTGGCGAGCGCGCTGATCACGACCTTCCCGAACAACGCGCTCGGCGCGCTCGGCGAGCGGGCGGCCCCGGGAACGTTCACCGCGACACCGGCCGTCCTGCGCAGGGCCGTGGAGTTCATCGATGCCAACGCCCACCGCGACATCGGACTCGCCGAGGTCGCGCGGGCGGCGCGCATCGGTCCGCGCGGGCTCCAGCACCTCTTCCGCCGCCACCGGGACCAGACCCCGCTGGAGTACCTGCGCCGGGTCCGTCTGGAGGGGGCGCACGGCGACCTGGTCCTCGCCGTCCCCGGCGACGGCGACACGGTCGCCGCGATCGCGGCCCGCTGGGGCTTCGCCCACGCCGGGCGGTTCGCCGTCGAGTACCGGCGGGTCTACGGGCGCTCACCCGGTCAGACGCTGCGCTCCTGACCCGCGCGGGGCACCGGTGGGCCTGCACGGCGATCGGGGCGGGCACGGGCAAGGCCGCCACACAGGGGTCGGAATGGCAGTGGCGGGGCGGACCGCTGCCTGCGACGGTGCCGGGGTGAGTGCCCCGCACCGCCTGCTGGCGTCGACACCCGAGCCGCCGTACGTCGCCGTCATCTTCTCGTCCGTCCGGACGGAGGGGGACAACGGCTACGAGGCCATGGCCCGGTCCATGCTGACCCTCGCGTCGGAGCAGCCGGGCTTCCTCGGAGCCGAGGACGCCCGCGAGGACGTCGGCATCACGGTCTCCTACTGGCAGGACGAGGCGGCTGCCCGGGCGTGGAAGCAGGTCGCCGCCCATCTCGTCGCACAGCGGCGTGGCCGCGACGTCTGGTACTCCGACTACCGCGTGCGAGTCGCGCAGGTCGTCCGCGAGTACGGGCCGGAGTAGCCGCGGACGCTCATCACCGCGTTGAGGTCCTGTCACGATTCCGTCGTGGAATCGACGCGCGGGGCCCGGGCCGGATCGATGTCCGTCCTGCTCCCGGTCGTGTGCGCGCTGCTCGCCGCAGGATGCAGCGCCGCCCCGGCCCGGTCCTCCGACGGACCGTGTCCGCCGGTCGAGTCGGATGTCGGGACGGTGGACGGCTGGCTGGGGTACGTCGCCGCCCATCCCGAGGACGTCGCGCTGGTCGCCGACGACGGCCGCGGCACGAGCCTGGTGCACCGGTCCGAGGCGGTGCACCCCATGGCCTCGGCGAGCAAGGCACTGAACACGGTGGCCTACGCCCGTGCCGTCGCCCGGGGTGTCGTGTCCCCGGACGAGCCCGTCCGCGTCGGGGACTGGGAACGCTGGGCAGTCCGGGGGAGCGGGGAGGACGCCCACGCGATGGCTCTCGACCACGTGGGAATCCCCAGGCAGGGGTTCTGGGCACGCGATCCGGACCAGACCGTCACCCTCGATCAGGTTGTCGAGCAGATGATGATCTGGAGCGACAACGCCGCCCCCGACTTCCTGCGGGACCGGCTCGGTGACCGGGCCCTGACCGACGCCGCGGAGGCGGTCGGCTGGCGCGACGGCGAGCTCCCGAGCACGACCGGCCTCACCGTGTTGTTCTTCGCCCCGGAGCTGATGCCCTCCTCGACCGACCGGGCCGCGCGACGCGCCGTCGAATGGCAGCTCGCCCGTCGCTACGCCTCCGAACCCGCGTTCCGCGCCGATGTGGACTCCCGGCCGGTACCCGCCGGCGTCGACGAACCCGCGTTCGTCGACGGAGGACCGGGTGGGACCGCCGGGCAGCTCGCTGCGCTCTGGAGCGCCGTCGGCCACGGGACGTTCGAGGGCGCCGACATCGCCCGGCGGCTGACCGAGCAGGACCCGGACCCCGGTCCCGGCCTGATCGGCGTCGGGGTGAAGGGCGGGAGCACGCCGGGCGTTCTCGCTCGCGGGACCGAGGTCCGTCGCGACGACGGCACGGTAGGGGTCGCCGTGCTCCTGGTGCGGCGGAGGAGCCCCGAGGACACCGCCGCGGTCGCCCGGTCCAGCCAGGCGTTCGGGGACGTCGTGCAGGCCATGGCCCAGGATCCGGCGCTGCTCGAACAGCTGCGCTGCCGGCTGCCTCAGACCTAGAAGGCCGTCCCGGGCTCTGCCCCTCAGCGGCTCCTCGTCCGTCAGGCCTCCGCTTCGCGGACGTCCGTCCCCTGCTCGGCGAACGCCTTGAAGTCGAGCATGTGCTGCCGGGACTGCTTGCGGAAGACACCGCCCATGAACGGCCCCGCCAGTCGCATCAGCACGCTGCTGAACCGGTACTCGTTCTCGCTCTCCCAGAGCGTCGTGCCCGGACCGGCCTCGCTCAGGCGTTCACGCGCGGCGTTCCACATGCCGTCGGCGACGATCTCGCGGTCGAAGCGGACGACGCCATCCCGGGGGATCGCGTCCAGGTTCGTCGGTTCCCGGCGCGTGATGGTCTCGGTGCACTCCATCGTCTGCTGCCCCATCTGCATGACGACGCGCGACTCGGTGCCGACCTGCCCGTGCATCCCGTTCAGCGGCTCGTGCAGCACCACCCCGCGCAGCCACTTCGGTATGTGGGCCGGGTCGGCGAGCAGCTGGGCGACCTTCTCCCGCGGCAGGGCGATCTCGATCGAGACGGTGTACTTCATCGCGGAGTGCTCCAGGGTTCTCGTAGCGAGCGGGCCACACCAGGGACCGTTTATATCAGCTCACAGTTATGTTCTGTCGAGCTGCGCGCACCTCGGCCGCTCAGTCCGACCGAGTCGAGCGCAGGTGGTGGAGGGGCGGGCGACCTCCCGGCCGACCGGCTACTGTCGACGCGTACCGCACGGGCAGCGGATCTCCGACACCATGTCGACCCGGGAGACCCATGTCTGCAATCACCGTGCGACCGTTCCGGCGAAGCGACCGCGACCAGCTCACGGACCTGATCCACAGCCACGCCCACGCCGCGATACCCGGGACGCCCGTCACCGTCAACGCCGTACTGAGCCAGCTCGAGCACGAGCCGGACGAGTTCATCGTGGACACCTGGGTCCGTGAACGTGCCACCGTGGTCGGCGAGCAGCGTGGCCGGATCACTGCCGCGGCCCACGTGGTCCGCTACGGCGGCACCACCGACGTCGCCGCGGACCTACGCGATTCCGGTGAGCTGCGCTGGCTGCTCCAATGGCCCGACGCGTCCTACTGGCCCGACGCCCACCTGGCCGGCCGCGCCGTGGCCGATGCAGCAGTAGCTGTCCTCCGTTCCTGGAACGTCCGCTCGGTGCTCGCCGACTTCGCACTCCCGGCTCCCGGGCTGACCGGCGTGCCCGAACAGTGGCCCCACGTCGTCCGGCTGCTCGACGAGCTCGGGTTCGAGAGCCGTCGAAGCGAACAGGTGCTCCTCGCCGACGTCGCAACACCTCCCGACAGCACTCGGGACGACCTCACGATCCGGCGGACCCTCGGCGAGTGCGGTACCCGATTCACCGCTCTCACCGCAGAGCAGGAGCTGAGATACGTCGAGGTCGACACGACGCTCGCCGGCCCGGGCCGGGTGGCAGCACCCGTCGGATGGGCCGATGTCGGGAACCTCCGTGTCGCCGAGGACAGCCGCTGGCAGGGCGTCGGGACCACGCTCGTCGCGGCTGCTGCGCACTGGCTCCGGCTCGCTCGTGTCGATCGACTGCTTGCGTACGCGGAGCCTGACGAGTCCGAACTCGTCGCGTTCCTCCGGCGGTGCGGATTCCAGGTCGTGACGACCTGCCACCGGGGATGGGTACAAACCGGTGATGTTCGCCGAAGGACTCGTGATCAGTAGCTGCCCGGTCGGCGCGGGGCCGGACAGCGGCTGTCCCGATCCATCGGTGCGGTCAGCTCGCGGACGTGGACTGTGAGGGAGTGCCGGGGGCGCCGCGGCGCACGATGACCTGCAGCGCGGCGACGTGGTCGTCGAAGGTCCGCCGACCACGGTCGGTCATGCGCACACGCACCCGCTTCCCGCGCCCCACACCGTCGCGCTCCAACGCCACCAGCCCGGCCTCCTCCAGGATGCCCAGCTGCTTGGACAAGGCCGAGTCCGACAGCGCCAGGCCGTCGCGAAGCAGCCCGAACTCGATCCGGTCGGTGGCCGAGAGCAGCGACAGCAGCGACAGCCGGGTCGGGGCGTGCACCAACTCGCTGAACCCGGGTGGCTGGACGGGTGGCACCGCGCTCAGCCCCGACGGTCGCGTCGGCGCGACCACAAGAACCCGCCGAGCACCATCAGCAGCATCGCTCCGGTCCCGGACACGGTCTGGTCGAACGGGACGTCGAAGAAGCGCATCGGTATGCCGATCCCCATCAGGAGCCCGTAGAACACCACGAAGCAGACGGCGACGATGGACAGCTGCTCGCCGAGCGTGCTCCGGTGTGCGGTCGCGCGCGCACGCCGGTGGGCAACCCATCCCGCCACAGCCAGCACCACGAGCACCGACAGCGGCACCCCCCATCGCAGGAACCAACCAGCCGGCGCCGGATCCAGGGCGCGCAGGTCGGTCACCAGCATCTGACCGAACAGAACCACGGCTGCAAGCACGAAGAACCAGCGTGGCGTCCCCGACCACAGCGCGATCCGGGTCCCCTGTCCCCGCCGCCGGCTCACCTCGGTCAAGGCCGCGCGGGCCTCGTCACCGTCCATTGTCCTCGCCCCCCGATCGATCACTTTCCGACCCGGCAAGTTTCTCAGATGGTGTCCCACTCGGCAACCTTCTTGGTCCGAGGCGCGAGCCGGCCGGGATTGCGGGTCCAGTGCGCTCGGCGGGCCCGGTCGCTCGGAGAGCATCCGAGTACGGCGACCCGCTGCAACAGCATCAACCGGCGGGCAGACCCTCGGGGCAGCTGAACCCCGCCCACGGACGAGCGGCAGGACGATCTCGACCAGGACCTCGTCCGGCACGGCCGGAACACCGCACAGGGCGTACCCGCCACGCAACACCGTCAGGGAGAGCGCCGCCACCCGCGGATGCACGGCCTCGGAGCTTCGCCGCGTGCCACCGCCTGGTCCACGATCGCGGCCCAGGCTGCGTCCGACGCGGCCCCTCCGGCCCTCTCGCGCAGCAGCTCCAGCAGGGCCGGCTCGTCGGCAGCCGCGGCCAGGAGATCACGCAGGATCTCCCCACGGGGCGAGGGCCAGGTCGATGACCGTGGTCGAGCAGCGCTACCGCGCCGTGCTGGCCGTCGAGCAAGGCGAACCGCGCTATCAGGTCGCAGCCCAGTTCGGCGTCTCGCGCCAGACCACCACACCTGGATCACCGGCGACCGCGTGGACGAGTTGGCCGCGTGCCCACACCGCGAACGCTCGGAGCGAGTCGCGAAGCGCGCAGCCGTTCGTGCTCCGCCATCAGGTCCCGATCGACTCCCGGTCGGGGGACACGACGTCGGCTGTGGCCTGCACCGCCGTCTAGACCACCGGACAAGCAGCCTGACCCCACGGTGGCGAACCAGGCGCTATGCCTCTATTGGGGCACATCCTGAACCGACCGAAGTTCGAAGTCGCGATTGTTCGAACTCGACGAGAGCATAGGTTTTCACTCGATCCAGTGAAAGTCGACTATTTATCGATGCAACGTCTAGCGTTGATTCGATACGCTGTCATCTGGCCTGAGAAAATGCTGGTCAGAGGCACCTCGAAGAGGGTGCTACGCATACAGACAATCAGCGGTTCACCGAAATGACGAGACGCTGCACACTCTCCCCGACTCCTGTCTGGAAATCGCTGCCGGATAGCGTCGCTGTCAGCGCACCGGTGATCTCCGGATGTGCATCACACCCCAGGAGAGGATGAATCATGCGCAAGTCCGTGCGTACTCTGCTCGTGTCCGCGATGGCTGTGCCGATGTCCCTCGGTGTCGCCGGGATGGCCTTCGCCGACGAGGGCGACTTCACGCAGGAGCAGGGCCAGACCACCGAGGGTGCCGTGTCCGGCGAGCAGGGCGCCAGCACCGACCAGGACAACGGGAGCTTCGCCCCCGTCACCCAGCTCAACCCGGCGCTCAACGTCTCCGACGTTCTGGGCATCAGCGACTTCGCCAACGAGGACTCCGAGGGCGGCGAGGGGCAGTCGATCGTCCAGGACAACTCGATCGACTCGACCAACGAGCAGGGCAACAGCTCCTCCACCGACCAGGCCCAGAAGAGCCTTCTGAGCCAGATCAGCGACTTCGAGGGCTGATCTACACGTCGCGTTTCTCGCGACGCCGACGGGCCGGTCCACACTCCCGGGTGGACCGGTCCGTTGCCATTTCAGGGCACGGTCAGCGCGGCTGTCGTTCATAGACTTGGCACTGACAGCCACCACAGGCCCGCGGTCTCTCTTCCGACGCGTGATCAGAAAGACCTCGCAGTTGCTCCGGGGGCGCCGTCGAGCAGCTCCAGCACCGCGGCGGGCCGCTGCCTGCTCCTTCGGGAACAAGAGCCGATACCGCTCGAACGCGCATACCTGCATTACGTCCCCACAGAGCGGAACCCCGGACGACGGCTCGAGAAGGTGCGAGTGGTTCAGCAAGTATCCGGCGTCCAGGTCGTGATGGTCTTGTCGTCGTGGCGCTTGGCTGGCGGCAGCTGGCAACCGTTGGGCTTGCTCGACTTCTCAGCGGTCTAGCTGCTGCAGAGGTACGTGTGGCCCGGGGTGGTCCTGGGCAACCACGTCGCTCCAGGGCATGCCCAAGTGATCGATGGTGCGTTGCTCCCCGGTCGGTGGCGAGCACTGCCCATCTAAGGTCTGCGATGTCGAACCGGCCGACGGTGGCACGGCGGCCGGCCTCGCCGGTGGCCTCCGCGACCCGATAGCCGTCATCGCGGTTGCGGGCGCGCAGCTCGCCGCGCTGGAGGTCGGCGAGGAGCTGCCGGTGGGCGTCGTCGTAGCCGCTGCCCTGCTGAAGCCGGTCGCGGTAGCTCTGCCTCTGGTCGGGCGCGACGGACTCAAGCCGGTCGTCGCAGAGTCGGATCTGCTGACCGTCGCGTGTGCCGAGCACGATGCTGCTGTCGCCGAGCACCGCTACGTCAACGGTCTCGCTGGCGATCACGAGGTCGTCGCGGTTGAACAGCCGCCGGCCGGGAAGAGCGATGTCGAGCGGGCCGCCACCGAAGAACGCGCAATGTGCCGGCGGGGCGCTGCTGCGGATCTGGGTGATGCGCCCTTGGTCAGGCCGATAGCTGCCACCGAGCTGGTCCCGTGCCTCCCAAGACCGTGGCCACCCTCATGGACGCGGCGGGTCTGAGCTCGCGCCAGGCGGCCGATCAGCTCGGCCACGCGAAGGTGTCGATGACGCAGGACAACTACTTCGGCCGGAAGGTCGCCCGGACCGGCGCCGCGGGCGTGCTGGAGCTTTTCAGCAATCCCGGGGGTCAATCGGGGGTGGATCTTGACGAGGATGCGGCATCAGGTGCTTGACCTGGGAGAATGTGGGCCCCCGGGGGATCGAACCCCGAACCCGCGGATTAAAAGTCCGCTGCTCTGCCGATTGAGCTAGAGGCCCCTGACCGACCCCGGCTGCACCGGGCCCGGCCCGCCACCGGATCCCCCCGGACGGTCACGACGAGCCAGGTCCCACCCTACAGCGGACCCCCACCGATCTCGTCACTGCGACACCAGGGCCGTCAGTCGGAGCGACCCTCGATCGTCTCGGTGAGCTCCCGTTTCCAGGCCTCGCGCTCGTCCGGGAAGTTCCGGCCCATGTCGGAGATGCAGTCCGCGCACCGTCCGACGATCGTCAGCAGCGCGCCGTTCGAACACCGGACGCACGGGACCGGCTGCGCGAGGGCGTCCGGCGACGCCTCGGCCACATCGGCTGTCACCCGGCCACGGTAGCGGACACCCGAAGCGGTGGATCGCCACCACCACGGCGTGCCGGTACCCGACCGAAACATCCCTTTCACCCACACTGCCGAGTATGAACGTCCGTACCTCCGCCAGGGTCGCGCTGCTCGGCGCGACCGCGCTCCTCGTCGTCGCCTGTGGCGGGGGTGGGCAGACCGGCCAGGGCGACGCCGCCGCCGTCGAGCAGAACGTCCAGGTGTCCGCGACCACGGCCGAGGGCGGCGACGGCCCGGCCTACACCTACGACACCGCGCTCGTCCCGGCCGGCGCGACCCTCGAGGTCAGCAGCGGCAACGACGGCGGTTCCACCACGACGACGCTGCGGGTGAGCGGGCTCGTCCCGAACCGTGCCTACGGCTCGCACGCGCACACGATGCCGTGCGGACCCGACGCCGGCGACGCCGCCGGGCCGCACTACCAGCTCTCCCAGGACCCGGTGACCCCGAGCGTCGACCCGGCCTACGCGAACCCGCAGAACGAGATCTGGCTGGACTTCACGACCGACGCCGAGGGCAACGCCGAGGCGACCAGCACCGTCCCGTGGACGTTCCCGGACGACCGGCGGGCGGCGTCCGTCGTCGTCCACGAGGAGCCCACCGCGACGCACGCCGGGCACGCCGGTACCGCGGGTGGCCGTCCGGCCTGTGTGACCGTCGAGTTCTGAGCCGTCCGGGCGGGGGCGCCCGCGCGACCGGTGCCTGGGACAATGGTCCCGTGACGATCGTGCAGGACCGCCCCCGCGACGGGCGGACGGACACCCCCGCCCACCGCGAGCGGGTGCTGCCGCCGCTGCGCATCGGCCCGTTCGAGGTCGAGACGCCCGTGGTGCTGGCACCCATGGCGGGTATCACCAACCCCGGTTTCCGGCGTCTGTGCCGCGAGCAGGGCGCGGGCTACTACGTCTGCGAGATGATCACCGCCCGCGGGCTGGTGGAGAAGAACCCGCTGACGTTCCGCATGATCGCGTTCGACGCCGACGAGCACCCCCGCTCGATGCAGCTCTACGGCGTCGATCCCGACTCGATGCGGCGGGCCGCGCAGATGATCGTCGAGCGGGATCTCGCCGACCACATCGACATGAACTTCGGCTGCCCGGTCCCCAAGGTCACCCGCCGGGGTGGCGGGGCGGCGCTGCCGTTCAAGCGGAAGCTGTTCGAGCGGATCGTGAGCGCCGCCGTCGAGGGCGCCGGGGACCGGCCGGTGACCGTCAAGATGCGGATCGGCATCGACGACGACCACCACACGTACCTGGACGCGGCCCGGATCGCCGTCGACTCGGGTGCCGTCGCCGTCGCGCTGCACGCCCGCACCGCCTCCCAGCGCTACTCCGGCCAGGCCGACTGGGACGCGATCTCCCGGCTCCGTGAGCACGTGCCCGCCCACGTCCCGGTGCTGGGCAACGGCGACATCTTCTCCGCACAGGACGCGCTGGACATGGTCGCCCGGACCGGGTGCGACGGCGTCGTCGTCGGCCGGGGCTGCCTGGGCAGGCCGTGGCTGTTCGGCGACCTCGAGGCGGCGTTCGCGGGCCGCGAGCTGCCCGCCCCGCCGGACCTGGGTCAGGTGGCGGCGACGCTGCGCCGGCACGCCGTCCTGCTGTGCGAGCACATGGGTGACCACAAGGGGATCCGGGACGTGCGCAAGCACATCGCCTGGTACCTGAAGGGCTTCCCGGTCGGGCCCGAGCTGCGGCGCAGCCTCGGGATGGTCGAGTCCATCGACCACCTCGACGAGCTGCTCACCGGGCTGGACCCGCACGAGCCGTTCCCGGCCGAGGCGGACGGCCCGCGCGGGCGGCAGGGTTCGCCGGGCCGCGTCGTCCTCCCCGAGCACTGGCTCGACGACCCGGACGACGTGTCCGTCCCCTTCGGAGCGGACGTCGAGCACTCCGGCGGCTGATCCCGCCACCACGGGGCGATCATGGTTCCCCGAGCCGGGGGAACCGGGCACGCCGAACGGGTGCCACGCCGGCTCACGCCTCAAGCGGGACCGGTGTCGTACCGATGACCCTCGTGACGACAGGTGAGACGGGAGGTGGAGGGTGACCGACACGGCCTGGTCGGTGCGCAATCTCGTGCGTTCGGCACGTCGCACCGCGCCGCCCGCCGACGGCGTCGCGCTCGACGACACCGCGCTCGACGGCGTCGCACCGTCCGATCCCGCCGCGCGCGCCGCGCTGCACACCGCAGCCGCCGAGCGGCTGGCCGGTCACGACCGCTACGAGCAGGCCTACCTGCACCTGCGCGAGGCCGTCCGGCTGCTGAACGGCCCCACCGGCGCCACGGTGGAGGACGAGCTGGACCGGCTCCGCCGCGAGCACGCCGAGGCGCGCGAGCAGAGCCGGCGGGACAGCCTGACGGCGACGTACAACCGTCGCTACCTCGACGAACGTCTCGTCGACCTGCTCGGCGACGGGACCGGCCGGGTCTGCCTGGCACTCGCCGACATCGACCACTTCAAGCAGGTCAACGACACCCACGGGCATCCGTTCGGGGACCGCGTCCTGCAGCGGATGGTGCACGAGCTGGGCCGGGAGCTGCCGCGCGGCGCCTTCTGCGCGCGCTACGGGGGCGAGGAGTTCGCACTCGTCCTGCCCGACGTCTCCGCCGACGAGGGGATCGCCGCCTGCGAGGCGGCCCGGGAGCGGGTGGCCGCCCACGACTGGTCAGCGCTCCACCCGGAGCTCCGGATGACGATCAGCATCGGTGTCGCGCACGCCGTCCCCGGCACCTCCGGGACCGAGGCGCTGGTCGACGAGGCCGACCTGCTGCTGTACACGGCCAAGCAGGCCGGCCGGAACGCAGTCGCCCACCGGTCCGGCGACGGCCGGGTGACGCTCGCCGGAGCCGCGTCCGGACGTAGGTCGATCCCCCAACCGGACGCCGGTCGGAGCCGCCCCGGACCCGCGACACCGCCCCCTCCCGAATAGAATCGGCGCCGGACGCCCGGCCGGCGTCCGTGGCCCGCGCCCCCCGAACGGCGCACGGCCACCGCGCGTCCCGGAGCGGACACGCGACGAGGAGGCCCGGTGCAGGACGACGACGACGCGCGCCGGTCCCGGCGTACCCGTCGCCGGGCCGAGGGCGAGGACGCACGCCGCGCCGCGCAGGAGCGCGGGCCCGCCGACCGTCCCGCGCCCGTGGACCCCGACCGTCCCGCGCCCGTCGACCCCGACCGCCCCGCCGGTGCCCGCCCACCGGCGGGGCGGTCCGGCTCCGGTCCGACGCCCCGGCCCGGCACCCCCGGGGTTCCCGGCACCGCCTCCCCGAGCGGGGTCATGCGCGTGCGCGGCGGACGGGTGCCCCGCAGCCCCGGCGGCCCGGCACCGGCCGACCCGCCGTCCGGGCCCGGCACCGTCCCGCCCGGTCCCCCACGAACCGGTCCCGCACCGTCCGGTCCCGCACCCTCCGGTTCCCATCCGTCCGGTTCCCATCCGTCGGGCCCGACGCCGCGCGGTCCGGTGCCCCCGGGCCGCGGACCCGCCGGCCACTCCGGCACCGTCCCCTCGGGGCCCGTCCCGCCGGGTCCGGTCCCGCCCGACGCGCGTCCCGCGTCCGAGGCACCGCAGCGCGGCCCCGTCACGGGCCAGGGCGGCCCGGGCGGCCCCGGGACGTCGCAGCCGAACCGCGTCCCGCCGTCCGGACCGGGTGTGCCGCCGCCCGACCGGCCCGACCGGCGACCCCACGCGTCCGGCCCGGGGAGCACGCCTCCGCAGCCGGACCGGGCGCCCGCGAACGGCCCGGACCCCACCCGGTCCCGCCTGCAACCGGCGCACGGCACCCCGCCGCCCGCACCGGGCGCCACGGCGGAACCGGCCCGCGTCATCGGCCGGGGCCGCGGCGCCACGGACTCCCGCCGCACCGAGGCGTTCGACGCCCTGGTCCCGCGCCGGCTCCGCCGCCGCTACGCCGACGACGCTGCGGCCGACGCTGCGGCCGACGGCCGGAAGGGCCACGACGACGGGGCCGACGCCGACCACGAGGCCCGCGCCACTGCCGTCGACGACCGCGACACCACCGAGGACGAGCCCGGCAGCGCGACCCCGGCGCCCGCAGGACCGGCCCGTCGGCGCGGCCCGCTGCGGATCGCCGCGGCGGCGGCCGCCGTCGTCGTCCTGGCGGCGACGGCGTTCGGGTTCGCCGGCCGCGGCGAGGTCTACGACGGCGTCCGCTCCGTCGCCGCACTCGCCCCGGACTCCGACGCGGTCCTCGACGCCGAGCTGCAGGCCGGCGACCGGAACGTGCTGGTGCTGGGCGTGCAGGCGGACCGGGCCGGAGCGCCCGAGGCCGCCCGCACGGACACCGCCGTCCTCGTCCACCGGCCGGCCGGTGGCGCCCCGGCCGTGACCCTGTCGGTCCCCGCGACGCTCGAGGTCCCCCGGCCCCCGTGCCGGCGCTGGGACGCCGCGACCGGCTCCTACGGCGAGACCGTGCCCGCCGAGTCCCGCACGGCGTTCGCCACCGCCTACGACATCGGCGGCCCGGCCTGCACGGTCGGCGTCGTCCAGCAGCTCACCGGGATCCCGGTGAGCGGGTTCGTCGCGTTCGACCTCGCCGGCGCCCCCGACCTGGTCGGTGCGGTCGGCGGCATCGAGGTGTGCACCGAACGGCCGGTCGTCGACCCGGTGCTCGGCCCGGTCGTCGAGGGCGCCGGTCGGGTCCCGCTGGACGGCGAGGCAGCCGTCCGCTTCGCCACGGCCTCCGGTGCGGGCGACAGCTCCCCCGCCAACCGGGTCCAGCGCCAGCAGCGCGTGCTCGCCGCGGCTCTGGGAGATGCGCTGTCGACGTCGTCGCTGCTCACCCCCGGTGCGCCGGGGCGCTCCGCCGAGGGCGTGGTCGGCGCGCTCACCGCGGACGGCGTCGACGCCGGCGAGATCCTCTCCCTCGCGCAGGGGCTCGGTCGCGCCGGTACCGCGGGCGACGGCAGTACCCCGGTCTTCCTGCCCCTGCCGGTCTCCGAGGCCCCCAACACCCGCGGCCACCTGGAGCTGCGGCGCAGCGACGCCCGTGAGCTCTTCGCCGCGCTGCGCGAGCACGAGCCGCTGCCCGAGTCGGCGACCGCGCCGGCGGCCCGGGCCGCCGACGCGCCCGCGGCCGGCACCACCGTCGACCTGGTGGACGCGACCGGGCGCCCGGGCGCCGTGGACCAGGTCGCCGAGGACCTGCGGGCCCGCGGCTACGAGATCGGGGCGGTCACCACCGGCCCGGCCACCGACCGCGCCGAGGTCCGCTACTCCCCCGACAACACCGACGCGGCCGGTGCGCTCGTCGGGACGCTGCCCGGTACCCGGCCCGCCCCGGACCCGACGGGCAGCGGGGTGCTGCGGCTCGTGGTCGGCGCCGGTGACCGGGAACCCGCCCAGGCCGTCCCCGCCACCGACGCCGACTGTTCCTGAGCCGACGTCCCACCTGCCCGAACGGGCGAACGTCGCCCACCGTTCACGGTGGGTTCACTCACTGAGGCTGCCCTACGGAAGAGGTCGCTCTAGGCTCGTGGCATGCGCGACGAGTACCAGGTGCAGCTGGACGAGCTGGCCTCCGGCCTTGCGGGGATGTGCGACGACGTCGCTCGCGCGATGGAGAACGCCACCCGCGCGCTGCTGGAGTCGGATCTCCAGCTGGCCGAGCAGATCATCTCCGAGGACGTCCGGATCGACGACGTCCGCGCCGACGCCGAGCACCGCGCCTTCGGGCTGCTCGCGCTGCAGGCCCCGGTCGCGACGGACCTGCGGGTCGTCGTCGCCGCCATCCACGGCGCCGGTGACCTCGAGCGGATGGGCGACCTGGCCCTGCACGTCGCCCAGGCCGCACGGCGCAGGCACCCCCAGTCGGTCGTCCCGGACGAGATCAAGCCCTACTTCGCCGAGATGGGCCGGGTGGGCGTCCAGCTCGCGGAGAAGGCCGGCCAGGTGATCCGCAGCCGTGACCTCGAGGCCGCCACCGAGCTCGAGGCCGACGACGACGCGATGGACGACCTGCACGAGCACATGTTCACCGTGCTGATGGACCGCAACTGGACGCACGGGGTGTCCGCGGCCGTCGACGTCGCCCTGCTGGCCCGGTTCTACGAGCGCTACGCCGACCACGCCGTCGCCGTCGCACGCCGGATCGTCTACGTCGTCACCGGCCAGATGCCGGGTCCGCTCGCCGTCTGACCGGCCGCCGGTCACCCACCGCACACCCGGTCGACCGGCCCGTCGCCGACCGGTCGCCGGATCGGGTTTGGTCCGTGGGCCGTGGGGGCACCCCGCGTCCATGGAGCATGCGGGTTGCGTCGTCACCGAGGTGGTGGGCACCTCCGACGAGAGCGTCGAGGAGGCGATCCGGAACGGCATGGGCCGGGTCGGGCAGTCCCTCGAGTGGTTCGAGGTCACGGGCGTCCGCTCGACCGTGCTCGGATCCGCCGAGCGCTTCCAGGTGGACCTGAGGCTCGGCGTACGCCGGGCCGCATGACCCACCACGCCGTCGCGACCGCCGCGGCCGTTCACCAACCGTTCACCGGCACCGGGCCGAGCCGGTCCGTGGACCCGAACTAAGGTCGTCCCATGCGCAGGGAGACGCTCGACGACAATCTCGAGCAGCTCCAGCTGATGCTCGACGAGATGAGCCCGCTGGTCGCCGCCGCCTTCCACCGCGCCTCCGACGCGCTGCTCCACGACCGCATGCGCCTCGCCGAGCAGGTCGTCGCCCGTGACTCCATCATCGACGGGCACCGGGCCGCGATCGAGCTGCTCGCCGTGGAGACCATGGCGCTGCACCAGCCGATGGCCACGCCGCTCAGGGCCGTCGTCACCGCGCTGCGCTGCTCCCAGCAGCTGGAGCGCATGGGGGACCTCGCCCGGCACGTCGCCGAGGTGGTCGCCCGCTCCGGCGACCGGCCGGCCCTGCCCGAGCAGGCCCGCCCGCTGTTCAGCGAGTACGGCGCCCGCGTCGCGGCGATGGGTGACAAGGCCGTCGAGGTGCTCCGCACCCGCAACGTCGTCCTGGCCTGCGAGCTGGAGTCCGACGACGACGCCGTCGACGCCGCGCACCGTTCCGTCTTCGAGATGATGTTCGGCTCCGACTGGGACGCCGGGGTGCCCGCCGCCGTCGACGTCGCCCTGCTGGCCCGTTTCCACGAGCGCTACGCCGACCACTGCGTCCACCTGGCCGAGCACGTCGTCTACGCCGTCACCGGCACCACCCCGGACCAGGTCTCGCTCTGACCCCGGGCGGCCGCTCGGGTCAGAACGGTGCCGGGATCCAGCGCAGCGGGACGACGGGGGTGGCCGTGTCCGGCGGTGCGTCCCGTTCGGGCAGGTGGACCTTCTTCCGGGGGACGTGCTCGTACGGCACCCGGTCGAGCAGGTGCGTGATGATGTTCAGCCGGGCCCGGCGCTTGTCGTCGGAGTGCGCCACGTACCAGGGCGCCCAGGCGGTGTCGGTCGCGGCGAACATGGCGTCGCGGGCGCGCGAGTAGTCCGCCCACCGCGTGTAGGACTCCAGGTCGATCCCGGACAGCTTCCAGACCTTGCGGGGATCGTCGATCCGGCTCTCCAGCCGCCGCGTCTGCTCGTCCGCGCTCACCTCGAGCCAGTACTTGACCAGGACGATCCCCGAGTCGATCATCGCGCGTTCGACCCCGGGCGTCATCGCGAGGAAGCGGGTGGACTGTTCCTCGGTGCAGAAGCCCAGGACCCGCTCGACGCCGGCGCGGTTGTACCAGCTCCGGTCGAAGATCACGACTTCACCGGCGGCCGGGAAGTGGGAGACGTAGCGCTGCAGGTACATCTCGGACTTCTCGCGCTCCGTCGGCGCCGGGAGCGCCACGACGCGGAACACCCGCGGGCTGACCCGCTCGGTGATGGCCTTGATGGTGCCGCCCTTGCCCGCCGTGTCGCGGCCCTCGAACACGATGCAGATCTTGGCCCCCGTCGCCTTGACCCACTCCTGGAGCGCGACCAGCTCCCCGTGCAGCCGGCGCAGCTCCCGCAGGTACTCCTTGCGCTTCATCCGCGGCCGCTCGGCGGCCCCCGTGGCCGAGGCCGCACGGACGTGGCCGTCGTGGACCGCTGTGTGCTCGTGGTGCTTGTGGTGTTTGTGGTGTTTGTGGTGCTTGGACATCGCGGCTCCCCACGGCGTGGACTACCCGGACCTGGACGGGACCCGATCGGCCTGCCGCCGTCCGACGGCCTTGCCGCCCTCCCAGAGCAGGAGCAGGCCCACGGCGGGCACGATCGCCCAGAGGAACTGCACGGCGCTGATGTCCACGGTGCCCAGCAGCCGGTGGAAGACGTCCGACTGCCCGACGAGGACGGCGAGGGCGATCTCGACGACCGCGGCCCGGTTCATCTGCTTGCTGTCGAAGGTGTCGAGCGTGAACACGGTCGCGGTCGCGCTCCGGCACTCGAAGGCCGCGACGACGAGGCACAGGGCGAAGGCCGTGAAGGCGATCGTCTGCCCGACGGCGGGATCCGCGAACGTCCGCTGGGCCAGTGCGATCAGGATCAGCAGCGCGGCGCTGACCGCGAGCCCGGCGAGGCCGACGGTGACCATCAGCCCGGGCGTCATCACGGACTCGTCGCGGGGGCGCGGGCGGAGCCGCATGAGGCCGGGCGTCTCGCGGTCGAACCCGAGGGCGAACCCGAAGGCCGCGTTGACGACGAAGTGGATCCACAGCACCTGGGCGGGTGTGAACGGTTCGCCCGCGGCGATGTCGAACAGGGTCGCCCCGAGGAAGGTGAGGACGAAGACGACCAGCAGCAACAGGACGAAGCGGATGTACTTGGTCAGGTTGTCGTAGATCTTCCGGCCCTGCTCGACGGCGAAGACGATCGTCGAGAAGTTGTCGTCGGAGAGGATCATCCGACCGGCGTTCCGGGCGACGTCGGTGCCGGACCCCATGGCGATCCCGATGTCGGCGGCCTTGATGGCCGGGGCGTCGTTCACGCCGTCACCGGTCATCGCGACGACGTCGCCCTTCTTCTTCAGCGTGTCCACCAGGAGCACCTTGTGCTCCGGGGCGACCCGGCCGATCACGCCGATCTCGTCGATCCGGGCCAGCCGCACGTCCTCGGGGAGGGCGGCGAAGTCCGCGCCGAGCACCGCGGTGCCCCGGATGCCGAGCTGCTCGGCGATGGCGGCACCGGTGGTCACGTCGTCGCCCGTCACCATGCGGACCCGGATGTTCGCCGCCTGGGCCTCGGCCACGGCCTGCTGGGACTCCGCGCGGGGCGGGTCCACCATCCCGACGAGGCTCGTCAGCTCGAGGTCCGTGACGAGGGCGAGCAGGTCGCCGTCGGCGTCGAACGCACCGGGATCGACATCGCGCACCGCGGCGGCCATCACCCGCATCCCGGCCTGCTCCATACGCACCATGTGCCCGGTCGCCCGCTCCGCGAGCCCGGCGTCCCACCGTGCCGGGCCGTCCCCCGAGAGCGCCGACGACGCCCGGTCCATCACCGCGGGCGCCGCGCCCTTCACGAAGCAGCGCACCACCGGCCGCCCCGCCGCGTCGGCCGCGGTGTGGAAGGTGGCCATCAGCTTGTAGCCGGGGTCGAAGGGCAGCGTGGCCAGGCGCGGCAGCCGCGCGCGGGTCGCCTCCACGTCCAGTCCCGCCTTGTGCGCCAGCACCAGCAGCGCCCCCTCGGTCGGGTCCCCGACGACCTGGCCGTCGACGAGCTGCGCATCGCTCGCGAGCACGTACGGCAGGATCGCGGGCTCGATCGACGCCGCGCGGCCGGCCGCGTGGTGGACCGCCCCCGCGAGCTCGTAGCCGCTGCCCGAGACGGTCCAGCGGTCACCGACGTCGACGACCTCGACCGCCGTCATCTCGTTCCTCGTCAACGTGCCGGTCTTGTCGGAGTTGATCGCGGAGGTGAAGGCGAGCGTCTCGACCGACGGCAGCTCCTTCACGATCGCGTTGCGCGCGGCGAGATCGACACCACCGACGGAGAGGATCCACTGCGTGACCGTCGGCAGCGCCTCCGGGACGGCCGCGATCGCCAGCGCGACCGCGCTGACGAACAGCACGTCCCAGGCCTCGCCCCGGCCGCGGCCGAGCACGAACATCACCAGCATCGTCAGCCCCGCCGCGGCGGCGATCCACAGCGTCAGCCGGTCGAGCTCCCGGGTGAGCGGTGACTTCTCCCGCTCCGTCCCGGCGAGCATCGAGGAGATCCGCCCGAGCTCCGTCCGTGCTCCGGTGCCGGTGACGATCACCGTCCCGCTCCCGTGCGTGACCGGGGTGTTCGTGAAGGCCATGTTCGTCCGGTCGCCCGGCCCCGGGGCACCGCCGGCGTCGAGGGTGGCGACGTCCTTCGACGCCGGCGTGCTCTCGCCGGTCAGTGCCGACTCGTCGATCTGCAGCGCGCTCGCGACGACGATGCGGCCGTCGGCGGGGACCTGGTCACCCGCGGAGATCAGCACGACGTCGCCGGCGACCACCTGCTCGGCCGGGATCTCGGTCGAGGTGCCGTCGCGACGGACCCGCGCGGTCGCCTTCATCATCGACTTGAGCGCGTTCATCGCGCTCTCGGCCTTGCCCTTCTGCCGCAACCCGATCACGGCGTTGAGCACCGTCAGGGCGAGGAGCAGCACCGCGGTGCCCCACTCCTGCACGAACAGCGAGACGACGGCCGCGGCGAGCAGGATGAGCTGCATGTAGCTGCGGTACTCGTCGAGGAACCGGACCCAGCCGGGTTTCGGCTTCTCCTCGGGCAGCGCGTTCGGCCCGTGGATCCGCAGCCGGTCCTCGGCCACGGCCGTCGAGAGCCCCTGGCCGGGATCGACGCCGAGGGCCTCCGCGACCGCGGCCGGTGTCCGCGCGAACCAGTCGTCACCCGTGGCGGCCTCCCGGCCGGCCGGAACGTCGGTCCTCATGGCCGGGCCTCCGATCCGCTCGCGCCGCGCCGCGGAGTCCCGCGGCGTCACGCCGGCCGGGCGGGCCCGGACCGGCAGGACGTCGTCCGGACCGATGGAAGACCGCCGGTCCGGCCGCGGCCACACCCGCTACGGGTGAACGGAGGGGCGTCCCTCGGTTGCGGGGCCGCGGGGCCGACGGCCCCCACCGAACGGGCGCACCGCGGGTACGACGCACGACGGCCCCGGTACCCGTCGCGCGGGTGCCGGGGCCGTCGTGTGCCGGGGGGCGGCTCAGCCGAAGCGGCCGGACACGTAGTCCTCGGTCGCCTTCTGCGTAGGCTGCGAGAAGATCGTCTTGGTCTCGTCGAGCTCCACCAGCTTGCCGGGCTTGCCGGTGCCCTCGATGTTGAAGAAGCCGGTGAAGTCGCTGACCCGCGCCGCCTGCTGCATGTTGTGGGTCACGATGACGATCGTGTAGTCGTTCTTCAGCTCGTTGATCAGGTCCTCGATCGCGAGCGTGGAGATCGGGTCCAAGGCGGAGCAGGGCTCGTCCATCAGCAGCACGTCGGGACGCACCGCGATCGCGCGGGCGATGCACAGCCGCTGCTGCTGTCCACCGGAGAGGCCCGAGCCCGGCTTGTCCAGCCGGTCCTTGACCTCGTTCCACAGGTTGGCGCCACGGAGGGAGCGCTCGACGGTGTCGTCGAACTCGCCCTTCGACGCCTTCCTGTTGTTCAGCTTCATGCCCGCGATCACGTTGTCGTAGATCGACATCGTGGGGAACGGGTTCGGCCGCTGGAACACCATCCCGATCTGGCGCCTGACGCCGACCGGGTCGACGTTGGTCCCGTAGAGGTCCTGGCCGTCGAGCTCGAGCTTCCCCTCGACGCGGGCGCCGGGGATGTTCTCGTGCATCCGGTTGATCGACCTCAGGAAGGTCGACTTGCCGCAGCCGGACGGGCCGATCAGCGCCGTGACCGTCTTCGGCTTGATCACCATGTTGACGCCCTCGACGGCGAGGAACGACCCGTAGTAGATGTTCAGGTCCTTGGCTTCGACACTCTTGCCCATGTCCGGGATTCCTTATCGGGTCTTCGGGGCGAAAATGCGGGAGATGAGGCGGGCCACGATGTTCAGGATCATCACGATCAGCATCAGCACCAGGGCCGCGGTCCAGGCCCGGTCCAGGCTGAACTCGGGCGGGATGCCGGGCTGCGCGTAGGAGTTGTAGGAGAACACCGGCAGGGTGGCCATACGGCCGTCGAACGGGTTCAGGTTGACGCCGGTCGCGAACCCGACCGTGACCAGCAGCGGAGCCGTCTCACCGATGACCCGGGCGATCGCCAAGGTGACACCGGTGGCGATGCCGCCCGCGGTGGTGGGGATGACGACCTTGAGGATCGTCCGCCACTTCGGCACGCCCAGCGCGTAGGACGCCTCCCGCAGCTCGTTCGGGACGATCTTGAGCATCTCCTCGGTCGACCGCACCACGATGGGGATCATGAGCACGGTCAGCGCGATCGCGCCGACGATCCCCAGCCGCACACCCGGGCCGACGATCAGAGCGAAGAGCGCGTAGGCGAACAGCCCGGCGACGATCGACGGGATACCGGTCATGACGTCGACGAAGAACGTGATCGCCCTGGCCAGCTTGGAACCGTTCCCGTACTCCACCAGGTAGACCGCGGTGAGGACACCGACGGGGATCGACATCAACGCGGCCAGTCCGGTGATGATCAGCGTGCCCTGGATCGCGTGCAGTGCGCCGCCGCCCTCACCGACCACGCCTCGCATCGAGTTCGAGAAGAACGTGACGTCGAACCGCTCCCAGCCCTGGCTGATCACGGTGAACAGCACCGAGACCAGCGGGGCCATGGCGAGCAGGAAGGCGCTGGTGACGACGACCGTCACCAGGCGGTCTGCGGCCTTGCGGGCACCCTCCACAGCACGGGAGACGCCATAGGTCGCGACGGCGAAGATCACCACGGTGAGGAACACCCACAGGCCGACGCCGGACCCGGCCAGGCCGACGATCCCGCCGGCCACGACGGCGGCCCCGGCGAGCACCGCCGCAGTCGCCCAACGCGGGAGGGTCGCGGTGCGACGGAGCTCCGTGGGTGTGCTCGCGGGTGCTTCGAGGCCGGTTCTGGTCACGGGTGCCTCGGTACGGTTGCGTTCGGTCCCGGTGGACATCTCAGTTCGCTCCGGAGAAGTCGCGGCGGCGCTCGACGATGTAGCGAGCGAGCATGTTGACCAGCAGGGTGATCACGAACAGAACGAGGCCGGACGCGATCAGGACGTTCACCCCGATGCCGGACGCCTCCTGGAACTGCAGCGCGATGTTCGCCGCGATGGTGGAGGGGTTCTCGGAGCTGATCAGGTTGAAGGTCACCGCGCCGGTCGCGGACAGGATGATGGCGACCGCCATCGTCTCGCCGAGCGCCCGGCCGAGCCCCAGCATGGCCCCGGAGATCACACCGGACCGACCGAACGGCAGGACCGCCAGGCGGATCATCTCCCAGCGCGTGGCGCCCAGCGCCAGCGCCGCCTCCTCGTGCAGCTTCGGCGCCTGCAGGAAGACCTCCCGCGCCACGGCGGTGATGATCGGGAGGATCATCACGGCGAGCACGAGGCCGACGACGAGCATCGTCCGGCCGGTGGTCGAGACCGGACCGGCGAAGAACGGCAGCCAGCCGAGGTAGTCCGACAGCCAGGTGGACAGACCGACCGACAGCGGCGCAAGGGTGTAGAAGCCCCACAGCCCGTAGACGATGGACGGCACTGCCGCCAGCAGGTCGACGACGTAGCTCAGCCCCGCCGCGAGTCGGCGCGGGGCGTAGTGGCTGATGAACAGCGCGACGGCGACCGCGAGCGGTGTCGCCACCACGAGCGCGATGACCGCGCTGAGCAGCGTGCCGAAGACCAGCGGCGCGACGTAGACGAGGATCCCGCCGGGCAGCTCGTCCCCGGACGCGACGAGCGCAGGGAAGGCCTCGATCAGGAGGAATGCTGCGACGCCGGCCAGGACGACGAGGATGAGGATCCCGGCGCCCTTCGCGGAACCCGCGAAGATGCGGTCACCGATCTGCGTCACCGGTTTCGTCGCCTGGCGATCAGGCGTGGTTTCCGTGGTGGTCACTGTGATCCCTGGAGGTGCGTGCGTGCGCTGGACAGGGGGTGGACGCCGGGAACCCCGGGTGGCGATTCCATCATGAACACCACCCGGGGCTCCTGGCTAGATGATGTGTGACTCGATCAGCCGCCGGCCGCGATGCGGTCGATCACCGGGGTGATCTGGCCACGCAGCGCCTCGGACAGCGGAGCGGACCCGGCCGCCTGGGCCGCGGCCTGCTGACCGGCGTCGCTGACCACGTAGTTCAGGAACGACTTGGTCACGTCGGCCTGAGCCTGGTCGGCGTAGGTCGGGCAGGCGAGCAGGTACGAGACCAGCACGACCGGGTAGGCGCCACCGGTGGCGGTGCGGTTGAGCTCGTAGGCGAAGGAGGTGTCGCCCTGGCCCTCGACCCGCTGCGACTCCTCGAGGATCTTCGCGGCGGCCTCGGCGGTCGGCGCGACGTTCTGGTCACCCAGCTTCACGTTGGCCTTGCCCAGCTCACCGGCCTGCGAGGCGTCGGCGTAGCCGATGGTTCCGTTACCGGCATTCACCGCGCCGACGACGCCCGAGGTGCCCTGGGCGGCCTCGCCGCCCTGGACCGGCCAGTTGCCGTCGCCCTCGTCGGTCCACGCCTGCGGGGCCGCCTTGTTGAGGAAGTCGGTGAAGTTCTCGGTGGTGCCCGACTCGTCGGAGCGGTGCACCGGCGTGATGTTCGTGGCGGGCAGCTGGGCACCCGGGTTGTCGGCGGCGATCTTCGGGTCGTTCCAGGTCGTGATCTCGCCCTTGAAGATGCCGGCGATGGTCGCCGGGGCGAGGTTCAGGTCCTGGACACCGTCGAGCTTGTAGACGACCGCGATCGGCGAGACGTAGTTCGGGATCTCGATGACCGAACCGCCGCAGCGCTGGCGCGCCTGGTTCAGCTGGTCGTCCTTCAGGTAGGCGTCAGAACCTGCGAACTGGACGCCACCCTGGACGAACTGGGTACGGCCGCCGCCGGATCCGACCGGGTCGTAGTTGATCGTGGCCTCGGGGTTGGCGTCACCGAAGCCGGCGATCCACGACTGCATGGCGGCCTGCTGCGAGCTCGCGCCCGCGCCGGCGATCGTGCCGGAGACGCCGGAGCCCTCCGCACCGCCGCCACCGCCCTCGTTGGCGGCGCCGCAACCGGCGACGAACAGCGCACAGGTCGTCGCGACACCGACGGCCGCCAGGCGCGCCCGGGGCGCACGCCGCTTGGTCTTCACTGCAGGTTCCTCCGTGATCGGCTCGTGCCGTTCGGGACGGCGGCCGGAGTGACCGCCGGGCGGAACGCTAGAAGCCGACGTTGGACGGGGGACCCACGGAAGATGAACGTGGAATGAACAAGGCCGGCAGCGACACCGACGAACATCACACGATCGGCGGGATCGACTCCGCACCTTCCAGGCGACGTCGTATCTGCGACCACCAGATTGATCACGATGAGTAACTGGCTGCCGCAGCAGTGCCACGATCGCCCCTCCAAGCGGCATCCGGCATCAGACGCACCCGGATCAGCCCGCACGTCACTTCATGAGGCCGCTCAAGCGGTGGGCGAGGACACTCGCTTCTCGACGATTCACTCGGTTCAGCGTTGTGGAGCTAGACGCCAGGTTGCGAAAGTGAGGTCGAATCACATCAGGTCAGATCCCACCATCGGGGGATAAATGCCAGTCTCATTTCTACGCGGTTCCGGCGTAACAGTCGCTGCCGTGCTCGCGGTGGCGGCCTTCACCCTGACCATCTCGGCAGAGGCGCACGCCGCGCCTGGCGATCAGGTGCGCGCCCGCGGGACCAATGCCCTCGAGCTCGCGACGGACGCATGCCGTGCAGCGAACTTTCGTTTCACTGTCGAGGGCAACCCCGGGACCCCGAACAACTACTCGCTCCTCATCGACTCGGTCATCGATCCGTCTTGTGTCACCCGGACCCGCCTCACCGGTGTGCGGGACGGTCGCGTCGTCGCTACGCCGTACTACGTGACGAACTCCGGTGAGCCGGGGGCGACCCGGGTGGAGAACATCGAACGTTGCTCGATCGAGTTCGGCGTGCAGCGTCGGGATGGGTCTTACTTCACCCAGCTCCTGACCCCCGAGGGTGCGGCGTCAGCGCCACCGCAGTGTCCGTGACCGAGAGCCGACCCGCCGGCCCGGCCACCGCAATCGGCGTCAGCGGGCGTAGTTGACGTCCGCGGCGTGCACGACGAACCCGAGTCGCTGGTAGACCCGCACGGCCGGGCCGTTGTCCGCCTCCACGTAGAGCAGCACCGTGTCCAGCCCGCGGTCGTGCAGGTGGTGCAGCCCGGCCAGGGTCAGGACCCGGCCCAGCCCGCGCCCGTGCGCCGCCGGGTCGACACCGAGGACGTAGACCTCGCCCATCGCGGGCTCGTCGCCGGTGGCGGGGTGGACCTTCGTCCAGTGGTAGCCCAGCAGGGTGCCGTCGGGGGCCGTGGCCAGCAGGAACCCGTCGGCGTCGAACCAGTCCTCGGCCTGGCGGGCGGCGAGCTCGGCACCCGTCCACCCGCCCTGCTCGGGGTGCCAGTCGAAGGCGGCGTTGTTGACCCGGAGGAACTCGTCGTCGTCGCGGCCGGGGACGAACGACCGCAGCGTGACCCCGTCAGGGAGGCTCACCTCGGGCAACGGCTCGCCGGCGGTGCGGCGCATCTGCCACAGCACCCGGTCGCGCCGGTAGCCGTGCCGCTCGGCGAGGCCCTTCGCGGCGTCGAGATCGCCGTGCGCCCAGACGTGCGGATCCGCGGCGAGCCCCTCCAGGGCCGTGACCAGAGCGGACCCGACGCCACGGCGACGCTCAGCCGGATGCACGGCGAGCTCGGCGTACTCCCCGTCGAGCTGGGCGTACCCCGCGACGGCGCGGTCCGCGCCGGGCACCACGACGTGGTGCACCCCGGCGCGTCCCTCCCCTGCCCGGAGGGTGAGGAGGAACTGCTCGGAGAACGGGTCGGCGCCGTCGTGCGCGGCGGCCGTCGCCAGCAGGTCGTGCACCGCCGTGGCGGTGTCGGCGTCGAGTCGGGTCAGCACCTGCGGGTCCACCCGCCGGACCCTAGAACACGACCCGCGGACCGGGCGGGTCCGCGGGTCGTGTCCGTGCACTGTGTCGTCAGCGTGGGGAGAGCGCGCCCGGGGTGGTCCGTCCCGGTCCGGTGGGACGGCCGGCGCCCGGCAGGCGACGGTCGGACGGCTCGGAGTCGGCATCGGAGTCGGCATCGCTGTCCGGCGGGGCGGTCAGCCCGCCCCGTGACGGCCGGACGAACTTGTAGCCGACGTTGCGCACCGTGCCGATCATCTGCTCGTGCTCGCCGCCGAGCTTGGCGCGCAGCCGCCGCACGTGGACGTCGACGGTGCGGGTGCCACCGAAGAAGTCGTAGCCCCAGACCTCCTGCAGCAGCTGGGCCCGGGTGAACACCCGGCCCGCGTGCTGCGCGAGGTACTTGAGCAGCTCGAACTCCTTGTAGGTGAGCTCCAGCAACCGGCCCTTGAGCCGGGCCGAGTACGTCGCCTCGTCGATCACCAGTTCACCGAGCACCAGCGCCCCGCCCCCCGACGCCGACTCGGCGCCGGGCCGGGCACGGAGCAACCGGAGCCGCGCGTCCACCTCCGCCGGGCCGGTGTCCGGCAACAGGATCTCGTCCACCACCCACTCACCGGAGACGGCCACCAGGCCGCCCTCGTTGAGCACGGCGATGACCGGGACGTCGGTACCCGTACTGCCGAGCAGCCGGCACAGGCTCCGGGCCGCCACCAGGTCGCTGCGCGCGTCGACGAGGACCGCGTCGTGCGGGCCCGCGTCGAGCAGTGCGGCCACCTCGGGCGCCGCGGTCCGCACGTTGTGCGGCAACAGGGACAGGGCAGGCAGCACGGCGGCCGCATCCGGAGCCGTGGTCAGCAGGAGCAGTTCCATGGACTCCTCCTCTCGCGATACGCGGACGATACCGCCCCGTCATCCGGTGGTCAGCACGATCGCGATCCGCCTCACGCTCCCGATCTGGATCGGTCACGCGAACGATCGGGCCGGAACCCGTCCGTCGGAGCAGGTCCGGGGCCGCCGGACCGGGATCCCGGCGGGCTCACTACCGTCAGGGAGTTACGTCCGCAGCACCGGGATCTCCGGGAGGACCATCCGTGCAGTCGCCCACCCTCCCGGCGCCCGGCCGGGGCGCCGACCGCGGTACCGGCCCGGGGCCGGACCGGGGCACCGACCGGCGCACCACCGTGCACCGCGTGGTCGCCGCCGTCCTGGCCGTCGTCGCCGTGCTCGTGCTGGCCGATCTCGGCACCGCCGCCGCGGCCGAGTCCGGGATCTCCCGCCAGATGCGCGACCGGCTCGGCCTCCCCGAGGACCCGGCGGTGCAGGTGCAGGGGATCTCGTTCCTCGCGCAGGCCGTGACCGGCCGCTACGACCGGATCGACGTCTCCATGCAGCGGGTGCCGATCGGCCCGCTGCAGACCCCCGAGGTGGAGGTGCAGATGCACGGCGTGCGGGCGCCCCTGTCCGACCTGATCGGCTCGGGGCCGTCCCGGTTCCGTGCGGCGGCCGCCGAGGGGATCGTCCGGATCGGCCCGATGGACGTGCGCCGGCTGGTCGTCGCCGCCGGGGGTCCCGCCGCCGGTGTGGAGCGCCTGACCGCCGAGGAGGTCGAGGCGAACGACATCGACACGGTGATCCGCGAGGGTGCGGACCCCACCCTGCGCGGGCTCGACCCGCGGAACGCGGCTCGGTTCGTGGCCGAGATGCCGGTCGACGGCGAGGACGCGAAGGTCGCGGTGCTGAGCGCGCTCGTCGTCTCGGACGGGAAGCTGCGGATCGTGCCCCGCGACGTCCGCGAGTACGAGACGCACGAGCCCGTCCCGGCCGCGGTGCGGGACTCCCTCATGTCGGCGATGGCCGTCGAGGTCGACCCGGGCCGGCTGCCGCTCGGTGTCACGCCGACGTCGGTCTCGGTGCCGGAGTTCAACGTCCTGGAGATCTCCGGGGCCGTCCGGGACCTGGGCGTCGGCTCCGACCGGACGTCGGACTGAGGCACCGGTGAGCGGTACCGGTCTCGTCGTGCTGCTCGTCGTCCTCGTGGTGACGACGGCGGCCGGTCTCGTCCTGCGCGCCCGCTCCGGTGCCGTCCGCCGGTCCGCCCCGGCCGGTCCCACCGGTCCCGGCTGGGAGCTCGCGGGCGTCGACCCCGCGGGACGGCGGGCGCTGCTGCTGCAGCTGTCGTCGCCGGTGTGCACGCCCTGCCGGCAGACCTCCGTGCTGCTCGCCGGGCTCGCCGCCGACGACCCCGGGCTGGCACACGTGGAGATCGACGTGGCCGACCGGGTCGACGTCGCGCGCGCACTGGGCGTCATGCGCACCCCGACCACCGTCGTCTTCGACGGGCGCGGCGCCGAGCTGCTGCGCGTCGCGGGGGTGCCGCGGACCGGCGAGCTCGTCGCCGCGCTCCCGGCGCCGGACGGTCCGGGCCCTGCCGCACCCGCCATGTGACCGATCGGCCGCACCGGACGGGTGCACGGATCCCGCCGGTTCGGCTACCCTCGCCACTGTGAACTGGCCGCTGACCCGACGCCGCACGGTCGATCTGTGCCGTCTCGCCGGCTGCCTCTGTCTCGACTCCTGATCCGCGTGCCCTGAAGGCCGACACGTCGTACCGACGACCGGCCGTCGCCCCGGTCCACAGGAGTCACCCCCATGTCCGTCACGGACCCCGGACCCGTGCGCACCGAGCCCCGGCTCGACCCGCGCGGTGTCCGGTTCTCCGCCGCGGTCACCACCGTCGTACTGGCGCTGGTGCTGCTGTCCGGCAGCGGCCTGCTCGTCACAGCGCAGGCCGTCGTCTTCGCCGTCGGCGCGTTCGCCGGCATGCGGTTCGCGCCCTACGGGGTGATGTACCGCTCCCTGCTCGCCCGGCGGCTCGGGCCGACGTCCGAGTGGGAGGACGCCGCCCCGGTCCGCTTCTCGCAGACCGTCGGCCTGGTGTTCACCGCCGTCGCCGCGGCGGGCTACCTGACCGGGTTGACCGCGCTCGGTGTCGTCGCCACGGCGGCGGCCCTCGCGGCGGCCCTCCTCAACGCGGCCTTCGGCTACTGCCTGGGCTGCGAGATGTACGGGCTCCTCGCCCGCCTGCGCCCCGGCCCGGCCGGGGCGCGTTCCTGACCCGTCACCCAGCACACGATTTCGGGAGAGATTCGAACATGAGCCGCGAGGACGTCCTCGTCACCGCCGACTGGGCGGAAGCGAACCTGGAGACCGACGGGGTGGTGTTCCTCGAGGTCGACGAGGACACCACCGCCTACGACGGCGGGCACATCCCCGGTGCGGTCAAGGTCAACTGGACCGACGAGCTGCAGGACCCGGTCCGCCGCGACATCGTCACCAAGGAGCAGTTCGAGCAGCTGCTCTCGGCCAAGGGCGTCGGGCAGGACGACAAGGTCGTGCTCTACGGCGGCAACAACAACTGGTTCGCCGCCTACGCCTACTGGGAGTTCAAGCTCTACGGCCACACGAACGTCGTGCTGCTCGACGGCGGGCGCAAGAAGTGGGAGCTCGACGGCCGGACCCTGACCACCGACGTCAAGGACCGCCCGGCGACCTCCTACACCGCCCAGGACGCCGACACCTCGATCCGCGCCTTCCGCGACGAGGTCGTCGACGCGATCGACACCAAGAACCTGGTCGACGTCCGGTCGCCCGACGAGTTCTCCGGCAAGATCCTGGCCCCGGCCCACCTGCCGCAGGAGCAGTCGCAGCGTCCGGGTCACATCCCGTCGGCGATCAACATCCCGTGGTCGAAGGCGGCCAACGAGGACGGCACCTTCAAGTCGAACGAGGAGCTGGCCTCCCTCTACAAGGAGGCCGGGTTCGACGAGGGCCGCCCGACCATCGCCTACTGCCGCATCGGCGAGCGCTCGAGCCACACCTGGGTGGTGCTGCGCGAGCTGCTGGGGCACACCGACGTCAAGAACTACGACGGCAGCTGGACCGAGTACGGCTCGCTCATCGGCGTGCCGATCGAGCTGGGAGCGAAGTAAGCATGTGTGGAGCCCCTGACCAGTCCCTGACCCTGCCCGCGGGCACGGACCTCGAGAAGGAGACCGTGCTGGCCGGGCGCGTCGTCGCCGGCGGCGAGCCGGTCGGCGGGGCGTTCGTCCGCCTGCTGGACGGCACCGGCGAGTTCACCGCGGAGGTCGTGTCCTCGGCCTCGGGTGACTTCCGGTTCTTCGCCGCCCCCGGCAGCTGGACCGTCCGGGCGCTCTCGCGCTCCGGCAACGGCCAGTCCGCGCTCGTCGCCGACGGGCCGGGCCTGCACCAGGCGGAGATCGCCGTCGCCTGAGTTCCGGCACCCGAACGCCGCCCCGGACCGTGTCCGGGGCGGCGTTCGTCGTTCCGGGGACGGCCGCTAGTAGGCTGGCGCGCCGTGCACTGGTTCTCCACCGGGTTGTTGATCGCCCTGTCCGCGGGAACCGCCGCCTGGGCCGGGTGGCTGCTCCGGCGCCTGTTCGTCGTCGAGCCCGCCGCGGCCGGGGACGGCGAGCGTCCCGCCCCCGACGACGCCGCCGACCATCACAGCGAGGAGCCGATCCCGTGACCGATCCCGAATCCGGCACCGACGAGCAGCTGCAGACCACGATCACCGGCCCGGAGAACGCCGCGCCGGACTCGCCGCGGCGCAATAGGCCGCAGTGGGAGGACCTGCCCGTCACCGACGACACCGCGAACCTGCGTCAGGGCCCGGACCTGCACGAGTGGTGCCTGGGTGTGCTGCCGCTGGTCGGCGTCTGGCGCGGCGACGGCGAGCTGGTCGACCCGGCGTCCGGCGAGCCGCGGCCGTTCGGGCAGCAGCTCACCTTCGCCCACGACGGGCGCGCCTTCCTGACCTTCGAGTCGCGGACCTGGCTGCTGGGGCAGGACGGCGAGACCGGCGACCTGCTCGAGCGGGAGACCGGCTTCTGGCGCCCGCAGGAGGACGGCTCGCTGGAGGTCGTGCTCGCCGACAGCAGCGGCCTGGTCGCGATCCTCTACGGCCCCAAGGGCGACATGCGTTCCTGGGAGATCGAGTCCGACGCCGTCGCCCGCACGGCCTCGGCCCGGCCCACGGTCGCCTCGAAGCGCCTCTACGGCCTCGTCAACCAGGGCGACCTCGCCTACGTCGACGAGCGCGCGGTCGACGGCGGGCAGCTGACGCCGTACATGTCGGCGGTGCTGCGCCGCGTCGTCGGCTGAGCGGCCCGGTGGCCGACGCCGCGGTCCGTCCCTGCGGGAGCAGGGCGCTGCTGTTCGAGGTGCCCAACGCGGCCGAGGTGGCCGCGATCGTCGCCGCCGTCCGGGCGGCCGGCCTGTCCGAGGTGACGGAGCTGGTCCCGGCGGCGCGCACGGTGCTGGTCGAGGTCGCGCCCGGGGCGTCGACCGAGCGGGTGCGCGAGGTCGTCCGCGACGCGGACCCGGCCACCACGCCTCCCGGCACCGGCACGGTGCACACGATCCCGGTCGTCTACGACGGCGCCGACCTCCGGCTGATCGCCGAGACCGCCGGGATCGACGTCGACGAGGTCGTCGCCCTGCACAGCGGCGCCGAGTACACGGTGGACTTCTGCGGGTTCGCGCCCGGTTTCGGGTACCTCTCCGGGCTGCCGGAACCGCTGCGCCAGCCACGGCTGGAGAGTTCGCGGACCGCGGTCCCGGCCGGCTCGGTCGGGATCGCCGACGTCTACAGCTGCGTCTACCCGCGCCGTTCCCCCGGCGGCTGGCGGCTGATCGGGCGCACCGACACCGTCCTGTTCGACCCGTCGGCCGAGCGGCCCGCACTGCTCACCCCGGGCGACCGGGTGCGGTTCGAGGCCCGGTGAGCGCGCTGGAGGTGCTGCGGGCCGGCCCGCAGGCGCTCGTCACCGACCGCGGGCGGCCGGGCCACGCCCACCTCGGGGTCCCGCCGTCGGGCGCGCTCGACGGTCCGGCCTACGAGCTCGGGAACCGGCTGGTCGGCAACCCCGGCGGCGCGGCCGGGCTCGAGCTCCTCGGCGGCGGCCTGCGGGTGCGTGCGCGGGGCGCGCGCGTCGTCGCGGTGACCGGGGCTCCGGCCCCGGTGCGGGTCGCCGGGCGGGCCGCCGCCTCGCACACCGCCGTCTACCTGCCGGACGGTGCGGAGCTCGAGATCGGCAGGCCGGTCGGGGGCCTGCGGGTGTACCTCGCCGTCGACGGTGGGGTGGACGTCGAGCCGGCCCTCGGCAGCCGCAGCACCGACCTGCTGTCCGGGCTCGGGCCCGCCCCGGTCGCCGACGGCGACGAGCTGCCCGTGGGCCCGGGGTCCGGCACGGTGCCGGAGACCGGCCCGGTCCCCGTGTCGCTGCCGGTCGCCCCGGTCCGCCTGCGGGTGCGGTTCGGGCCCCGCGCCGACTGGTTCACCGACGCCCGCCGCGCACTCCTCGATCCGACGTGGACGGTCACACCGGACGGCAACCGGATCGGGATCCGGCTCGACGGACCGTCGCCGGAACGGCTCCCTGACGCGCGGGACCGGGAGCTGCCCAGCGAGGGCATGGTGACGGGCTCGGTGCAGGTCCCGCCGGACGGCCCGCCGGTGGTGTTCCTCGCCGACCACCCGACGACCGGCGGCTACCCGGTGATCGCGGTCGTGGAACCGGCGGACCTGCCGCTGCTGGCCCAGGCGCCGCCGGGCACCCCGGTCCGGTTCACCGCGACGGCCTGATCAGCCGCGACCGGCGTCCTCACCGTCCAGGATGGTCCGGACGTCGGCGGTGGCCAGACCCGACAACCGTCCGATCTGGACGGGATCGAGACCGCACTCGTGCAGGTGCCGGACGGCTCCGGCCAGCTCCTCGCGGCGCCGGCGCAGGACGTCGCCGAGCTGCTCGATCCGGTCGCGGGAGTCGTCGAGGGTCCGGGTCGCGTCGAGCGCACGGGCGGGGTCGGCGAGCAGCACGCCGAGCAGCCGGTCTCGGGCGTCCACGCCCGCCGCGGGAACGGCCTGGGTCGACGGCACCACCGACAGCGGCAGCTCCTGCTGGCCACCGGTCTCCGGCTCCACGTCGTCGATCTCGGCACGGAGGATCCGGGCGCGCTGCACGGCGCGGGCGGCGAGGGCCTGCTGGACGGCCCGGGACATCGGCTCCGGGGCGCCCGCTGCTGCGGCGGCCGGGACACCGTCCGGGGCCTCGTCGGCGGCGGCCCGGTCCGCGGTGGCGTCCGCGGAGCCCCGGTCTCCGCAGGGCAGGTCCTCGACGGCCGGGACGGTCCGCTCGGCCGACCACGGGGGCAGCGGGCCGGTGGAGACGTCGTCGGCGACGGTGGGGTCCTCGGTGCGGGGCCTGTCCCAGGCGGTCGGGGCTGCGGTGTCGTCGGCCTCGGCCGCGGCGTCTGTGTCGGTGTCGGCGTCGACGGCGTCTGCGGCGTCGACGATCCGGAGACGGGCGGCCGGACGGGTGGTGGCCGCGGCGGCGCCCGGGGTGTCGCCGGGGTCCTGTGCCGGGTCATCGGGGTCCGGGGCCGCCGCATCGGAGCCCGTAGCCGCCGTACGGGGGTCCGGGGCCGCCGTACCGGGATCCGGGGTCGTCGTCCCGGAGTCCGTTGCCGCTCCGCCGGGATCCGGGGCTGCTGCGGCGAGCCCGGCACCGACCGCACCTGCCGCGACCGCGCCGGTCACCGCCGCCACTCCCCGGCCGGGCGTCGATTCCACCGTGGACGATCCGGCGACGCCGTCGGCCGTGCCGTCGGCGGCCGGACCGGTCGCCTCCTCGTCCCCTACGGCGGGGGCGGCGGATCCGCCGCGCGGGGCCGGGCTCGGTCGCGGCCGGCGCCGGGTGGCCGCCGGGACTCCGGTGCGGGCGAGGGTCGCCCCGTCCGGACGTTCGTCGGACGGGACGGTGATCGGTCCCGCCCCGTCGGGCGCCGCATGACGCCCCGCTGCACTTGCCGCACCCACCGTCCCGGTCGCGGAGGCGGCCGGGGCCGTGCGGATCGGCAGGCCCGGGATCGGTCCGGTGTCGGCACCGCGCTCGGCGACGGCGTCCGCCACCGTCCGGGGCCGCGCGGGACGTGGCGGGTCGGCCGGGCCGCCCGCGGACTCTCCGGTCCAGTCCTCGGCACACGGCGGCGGGGCGCCGACCGTCTCCGGTGGGGCGACGGGCAGCGGTTCGGGCGCGGGCGTCCGGCGGGCGCGCCAGACGCCCCAGAGAACCAGGATCACGAGCACGCCCGCGCCCAGCACCGCCGCGAGAGCGAGGGGCGGGACCGTGAACGAGCCGAGCTGCATGGGCCCGGACCTTAGGCCGGTCGGGGCCCGTACGCGTGGACCCTCAGCCGCTGCGCGTCCCCGACGACGGCTGCGCCGCGCCGGACCGGCCGTTGCCGGAAGCGTTGCCGCCGTTGCCTCCCGAGCCGTTCGGACGCCCGTTCCCGGAGCGGCCGCCGGCGCCGTCGGCGGCGTCGGAACCACCGCTACGCCCGTTCTGACCGTTGCCACCCTGGCCGGATCCGGTGCGGGAGCCGTCCTGGGTGCCGGTGGCCGGGGCGCGCCCGGCCGTGGGGTTGGCGGTCGTCGGCGGGTCGGCCTCGGGCTGCGACAGCGACGACGAACCCGCCGCGTCGCCCGTCGACGGCGTCGAGGAACCATCCGATGGGGTGTCACCGGAACGACGGACCGCGCCGACCGCGACGGTCCGCTCCGCGGCCCCGTCGGACTTGTCCTGGTGCGGCACCGCGGTCGTCGCGGGTTCGGACCGCCGCGGCTCCGACGCCGGGCGGAACAGGTCCGCGGGCTCCGGCTCGTCGGTGGCCCGGACGGCCGTGGTCCGCTCCGCGTCCGATGCGCCCTGGTTCCCCTGGGCGGGCTGGGGGCCGGGACGCGGTGCCGGGGACGGTGACGGCCGCGGGCCGGGACGCGGCCCCGGGCGGCTCTGCTGGCTCTGCTGGCCCTGCTGGCCCTGTTGCCCCTGCTGTCCCGTGGCGCCCTGACCCGGCTGGGCCGGACCGCCCTTGCCCTGACCCGGCTGCTGCCCGTGCCCGGGCTGCCCCGGGCCGGACGTGTTCGGCTGCGGTGCCGCGTCCTGCTTGCCCTGCTCGGCCTTCTCCGGCTTCGGCTGGGCGGACGGCTTCGACTCGGCCGCCTGACCGGGAGTCGCGTCCGGCCCCGGCTTCCCGGGGGCGCCTGCCGCGGCGGACGCCGGGCCCTTCTGGTTCGAGCCGGACGGCGTGCCCGAGCCGGACTGCTTGTTCGGGCCACCCTGAGCGGCCTGCTTCGGTCCGCCCTGGGCTGCCTGCTTGCTCGGACCGCCCTGCTGGCCGGCGCCACCCGACTGACCGGCGCCGCTCTGCTGACCGCCGCTCTGCTGACCGGCGCCCTGCTGACCGGCGCCCTGCTGACCGGTGCCCTGCTGACCGGTGCCCTGCTGACCCGCGCCGCCCTGCTGGCCGGCAGCGCTCGGCTGACCGGAGCCGCTCGGCTGACCGGGCCGGGCCTGCTGACCGGACGGACCCGGGCGGGCCTGACCGGCGGGCCTGCCCGGCGCCGGAGCCTCCGGGCGGGCCTGCTGACCGGAGTCGGCACGGGCCGGCTGGGGGCCGGGCTGCGGGCGGGGGCCCGGTCGCGGCGCGGCTCCCTGCTCACCGGCCTGGTTCGCCGCGGCCGGACGGGCACCGTTCACCCCGGCCGACGGCTGGGGACGGGCACCGGGCTGGGGACGGGCCTGCTGGCCGCTGTCACTGCGCCGGGCGCCGTCGCCGTCGTCGGTGCGGGGCCGGTCGTCGCCCCCGGGACGCGAGGGCTGCGGCGCACCGTTGCGGGACGCCTCGTCCGCCGTCTCCGGGGCGGCGGACGCCGCACCCCGGATCTCGTGGCGGGCCTTGTCACCGGCGCCGCTCGCGGCGCCCTCGGCACGGAGCTCGTCGCGCCGGCGGGTCAGCTCACCGACCTCGGCGCGGAGCTTGTCACCGTGCTCGCGGGCCCGGTCGGCGTCGGCGCGGGCCCGGTCGACCTGCTTGCGGGCCTCGGCGGTGACGCGCTCGGCGTCCGCCTTGGCCTTGTTCCGGATCTCCTCGGCCTCCTCCTCGGCCGTCTGCAGGATCGCCTGCATCCGGTCGGAGAAGTTGTCGACGGCGCCGTGCCGCTCGGCGTCCTGCGGGCCGGCGACCGGCGCGGGGCGTGGCCCCGGACGCGGCGGTGCGCCCTGCGCTCCGGCGGCCGCGAAACCGCCGGGCGGCGACATCGGCATCGGCGGCGGCATCGGCCGGCTCCGCAGTGCGTCGATGTCGGCACGCATCCGGCCCATGACCCGCTGCATCTGGACGATGTGCTCGTCCACCTGCCTACGGTCGTAGCCGCGGAGTACGACGTCGAACCGCGGGGAACCGCCCGGGCGGTCCGCCCCGTCTGTCGTCATCGTCTCTCCTCACAGGTCGTCCGGCATTGCGCGGGATACCCACGACCGGGCGAACCCGGTCGACCCCCGGTCGACAGGGTAGCTGCGCCTGCGCCGTCGCGGCGAACTCCGCAGCGCCCGGCCGCCGTACGGCGGCGTGGCGACCCCCGCGCCGGGGGATCCCGTGCCATGATGCGCGGCTACCGTCGTCGCCGTGCGACCCCCGCCCGCCGGAGCGAATACCATCGGCGTCGTGGACACCTCGCTCAAGGGCACGTTGCACAAGCGCGGACTGCGGATGACCCCCCAGCGCCAGCTGGTGCTCGACGCCGTGCACGACCTGGGGCACGCGACCCCCGAGCAGGTGTGCAGCCGTGTGCAGGAGACGGCACCCGCGGTCAACATCACGACCGTCTACCGGACGCTGGACCTGCTCGAGGAGCTCGGCGTCGTCCGGCACGCCCATCTCGGGCACGGTGCGCCGACCTACTCCGAGCACCAGCACCGGCACGTGCACCTCGTGTGCCACCACTGCGGCCGGGTCGACGAGGCACCGACCGAGCTGCTGTCCGATGTGGCCGAACGCACGCTGGCGGACCTCGGATTCCACCTCGACGCCACGCACGTGGCGCTGTCGGGGACCTGCGTCGACTGCGCGGACCACACGAACCACACCGACGACACGAGCCCCACGGGGGCCGTGGAGGGAGACCGGTGACCACACCCGGACCCGAGCAGGACACCGACACGACCGGCGGGCCGGCGGACCCCGACGCCGCCGTCCCGGCCCACCACGGCGACCCGCCCGCCGAGCAGCGTGCGATGGCGCGCGCGGCCGCCGTCGTCGACCGGAGCCACCGCGAGGTCATCGCGGTGAGCGGCGAGGAACGGCTGTCCTGGCTCCACCTGCTGCTCACCCAGCACGTCAGCGAGCTGCCGCCGGACACCGGCACCGAGGCACTGGTGCTGGACGTGCAGGGACGGGTGCTGCACCACATGGCCGTCGCGGCCACGGGCGACACCGTCTACCTCGACACCGAGCCCGGCGAGGGCGCGCCGCTGCTCGACTACCTGACGAAGATGGTCTTCTGGTCCAAGGTCGAGCCGCGTGACGTGACCGGCGAGCTCGCCGTCCTCGGCGTCGTCGGGCCGGACGTCCCGGACGTCCTGGAGAAGGCAGGCCTGCCGCTGCCTCCCGCCCCGCACGGCGTCGCCGCGCTGCCCGGCGGCGGTTTCGTCCGGCGTACCCCGTGGCCGGGCAGGGACGCCGTCGACGTCGTCGTGCCCCGCGACGCGACCGGCACCTGGTGGTCCGCGCTGACCGCGGCGGGTGCCCGTGCCGCCGGGACGATCGCCTTCGAGGCGCTGCGGGTGGAGTCGCGCGCGCCGCGGCTGCACCGGGACACCGACGACCGCACCATCCCGCACGAGGTGGGCTGGATCGGGCCCGCGGTGCACCTGACCAAGGGCTGCTACCGGGGCCAGGAGACCGTCGCCCGGGTCGCGAACCTCGGCAGGCCGCCGCGCAGGCAGGTGCTGCTGCTCCTCGACGCCGGTGACGAGGAGCTGCCCCGGACCGGCGATCCGGTCCGCCGCGACGATCGCACGGTCGGCCGGGTGGGCACCGTCGTGCAGCACCACGAGCTGGGCCCGGTCGCGCTCGCGCTCGTGAAGCGTTCGGTTCCCGTCGACGCCGAGCTGACCGCCGGCGTCGACGACCGGGTCTCCCCGGCCACGATCGACCCGGACAGCTACGAGCAGGACCCGGACAATCCGCCCCCGGGCCGCGCCGCCCGCGAGCGGACCGCGGGTGCCGCACGTCGCACGGACGGCTGACGCCCGGCCGGCGGTCCCCCGCCCGGTGCGGCAGCCGGGTGAACGACGGCCCACGGGCGACCACACGTGGACACCTGTGGCTGTGACGACGGCGGTGCCGCGTCGCACGTACCGGGGTGAGCAGGGTACGGTTAGAGGCACGACATTGATGAGACGAGAGGGGCCGCCGGGTCGTGTCAGCTGACCGGGCCGCCCCTTCCCTGTTGTAAGGGGGACCAGCCATGGGGCGCGGACGAGCCAAGGCCAAGCAGACGAAGGTGGCCCGCGAGCTCAAGTACGACTCCCCTGCTATGGATCTCGACGCGCTGCAGCGCGAGATCGGTAGCGGGACGGCGGTTACTACCGACAACGGCGACGACGGATACGGCGAGTACGCCGACCTCGCCGCCAAGTACAACGACGAGGACGACGACCCTCGCCGCTGAATTCCGTACCGGCGCCCGGGCCGGGGATCCCGATCCCCGCCACCCGGGCGCCGCGTCGCGCGCAGCACCGACTGCGCCCGCTCGCCGCTGCGTCCGGTACGCCGGTCGTACCGGACGGTTTCCCCCGGCCGGTCGGATAGGGCAAGATCATGAGCGCGCTCCCCCGCGGAGCGACGTTCCTGGTTCCGTTCTGTCCGAGGTGGTCACGAGATGCGCGGCAACCTCTTCGCGGTCGCCGTCAACCTCGTCGTGCTCACCGTGCGCTCGGAGAGCCTGCACGTCCTGCTCATCGAGCGGGGCGAGCAGCCGTTCGCCGGGCAGTGGGCGCTGCCCGGCGGTTTCGTGCGCCCCGACGAGGATCTGGTCCACACGGCGAGCCGTCGGCTCGGCGAGGAGACCGGAGCCGACACCGGCGACGCCGTCGTCGGTCATCTGGAGCAGCTGGCCAGCTACGCGGCCCCGGACCGGGACCCGCGTGGCCGGGTGCTGGCCGTGGGCTACGTCGCATTCGTGCCCGACATGCCGGACCCGACCCCGGGTGGCGGCGCCGTCGCCTCGGCCTGGGTCCCGGTCGACCGGGTACCCGCGCTGGCGTTCGACCACGACCGGATCACGGCCGACGGCGTCGAACGGGCGAAGGCGAAGCTGGAGTACACGACGCTGGCCGCGTCGTTCTGCCCGCCGCAGTTCACCGTGACCGACCTGCGCCGGGTGTACGAGGCCGTCTGGGACACGTCGCTGGACCCGCGGAACTTCCAGCGCAAGGTCACCTCGACCGAGGGCTTCCTGCTCCCGACGTCGACGCTCGTGACCGGCGGACGCGGACGACCGCCGCGGTTGTTCCGCCGGGGTCCGGCGACCGCCCTGCACCCGCCGATGCTGCGTGAGCCACACAGGGCGGCCGAAGCATCGCCTGTCGCGACCGGCGCTGGCCCGATCAGGTGAGGGCGGTCCGGCGGGCTCCGTCTGCGGCCCGGGCACGACGGGGCCGGGCCCCACGACCGATGAGGCCATCAGGGAAACCCGCTTCCCCAGGCAGCGATTCCAGAACACCGGGGCCCTCGATGAGCGCGACCGGCCCGGCGCCGAGCCGGTGACCGGTCCCCGGTAGCGCGGCCCTGGAGGACGCGGGCAGGAGAGCGCGACCCTCGGCGCGAGCCCGGGTGACGCCCCTCGGACCGCGCGGGGGCTCAGAAGCGGGGGTGCTCCCCGCGGAGCTGGACCCGGGCACCGAGCTCCCCGGAGCCGGCGCCCTCGACGTCGCCGGTCCGGCCGACCTCGCCGAGGACCCAGGCCGGGACGTGCCGTGCGGTGAGCACGGCGAGGGCACGGTCGACGTCCTCGGGGGGGAGCACCGCGACCATGCCGACGCCCATGTTGAACGTCTTCTCCATCTCGTCGCGGTCCACCCGGCCGCGGCTCTGGATCAGCTTGAACACCGGGGCCGGGGTCCAGGAGCCGCGGTCGACGGTCGCGGCGAGCCCGTCGGGCAGGACCCGCTCGAGGTTCCGGGCCAGCCCGCCACCGGTGACGTGCGAGAACGTGCGCACACCGGTCTCGGCGGTGATCGCCAGGCAGTCCTTGGCGTAGATCCGGGTCGGGACCAGCAGCTCCTCGCCGAGCGAGTGGTCGAACTCCTCGAGCTCGCCCTCCAGCGGCAGCCGCGCGATGTCGAGCAGCACGTGGCGGGCCAGTGAGTACCCGTTCGAGTGCAGCCCCGAGGAGGCCATCGCGACCAGCACGTCACCGGGGCGCACGCGCTCGGGGCGGAGCATCTTCTCGGCGTCGACGATGCCGACGCCGGTGGCGGACAGGTCGTACCCGCCCTCCTCCATCAGGCCCGGGTGCTCGGCGGTCTCGCCGCCCAGCAGCGCACAGCCCGCCTGCTGGCAGCCCTCGGCGATGCCCCGCACCAGCGTGGCGACCTGCTCGGGGACCAGCTTCCCGACGGCGATGTAGTCCTGCAGGAACAGCGGCTCCGCACCGCAGACGACGAGATCGTCGACGACCATCGCGACCAGGTCCTGGCCGATGGTGTCGTGCTTGTCCATCGCCTGGGCGATCGCGACCTTGGTGCCGACGCCGTCGGTCGAGGCCGCCAGCACCGGCTCCTGGTACTTGCCGAACTTCGCCGCGAACAGCCCGGCGAAGCCGCCGATGCCGCCCATCACCTCGGGCCGGGTGGCCTTCTCCGCGAACGGGCGGAACTGCTCGACGGCCCGTTCCCCCGCGTCGATGTCCACCCCCGCCGATGCGTAGCTGGCGGCGCCGGGCTCGGTCGAGGGCATGGGTCGGTTCTCCAGGTGCGGTGCGGTAACTCGTGGACGGTGCTGCGCGGTCAGGGCCGGGTCAGCGCCTCACCCGCACCGTATCCGACGGCCAGCGGGCCGGGATCCCCCGAGGCCGATCCGGAGGCCGTCGTGGCCGGGATGTCCTCCAGGAGGTGCTTGCCGAGCTGTGCCTCCTCCGGCAGCGCGATCGGGTAGTCGCCGTCGAAGCAGGCGCAGCACAGCCGGGAGCGCGGCTGCTCGGACGCGGCGACCATCTCCTCGACCGAGACGTAGCCGAGGCTGTCGGACCCGATCGAGCGCCGGACGCCCTCGGTGTCGGCACCGTTCGCGATCAGTTCGGCGCGGCTGGCGAAGTCGATGCCGTAGAAGCAGGGCCACCGCACCGGCGGCGAGGCGATCCGCACGTGGACCTCGACCGCACCCGCCTCGCGCAGCATCCGGACGAGCGCGCGCTGGGTGTTGCCGCGGACGATCGAGTCGTCGACGACGACCAGCCGCTTCCCGCGGATGACGCTGCGGAGCGGGTTCAGCT